>CAMDPX010000240.1 GCA_945905295.1 Planctomyces sp. SH-PL62
CACCCGAAACCCCCGCGTTACCGTGCTTGACCATGCCAGAATGACCTCCGTGAGGAAATCTGACAGCTACGCGCAAACCCCATGCCGTGGTCCGGACAATTCCAACGCAAAATCAAAGTCAGCACCATTGGGCGTCAGCCCCCCGGTGAGTTCGCTGCTCAACCGGGGGGCTGACGCCGCCCCGCTCGCCTAGTCCACTTCGCGGAAGGCACTCTATCGACCGCTTGGACTGGTTCAACTCGCAGCGTCGCCATGATCGGCAGATGAGGCACGCCACACACGACCGTGCGCGGCAGCAGCCACCGGCGACTCTGCCTGGATTCCCCAAGCGGAGTCTGCGGTTGCCGGGTGGCGCGGTTCGATGTTCTCAAGGCGAAAGGTCATGCCGATCGCCGAGCATTGGAAAAGTCGGTTTGACACGATTTTTCCGGCACTCGTAGAATCGCCCCGAATTGGTGGCTGTCGTGAGCGTTCCGTTTTCGGACATTCCGTCCGTCGGATGCCGCGATGCAAGGATGCTGCCACGAAGGGTGAATTTGATGAAGAACAACCTCGGCAAGGTCTTTGTGGTCCTGACCACGTTTCTGAGCGTCGCGTTCCTCGGCTTCTCGTTCTCGGCGCGGATCGCCGGTACGAACTGGGAGGGAGAAGCGGCGGGTTTGGAAAACTACTTTGTCGAGACTGTACCCGTTGATAAAGGTCGCGCCACTTACACGGTCAAGAACAAGGCCACACTGGAGCCAGTGAAAGCGGGGTCGAAATTGCTGCCGGAAGTCATTCTGGCTGCGTACACGCATGAGATCACGCAACTCAACGACAAGATTCAGAATCTGGAAGCCAGGCCGGAAACAAATCCGGTAAAAATCAAAGAGAGGCAAGATGAGATCAAGGCTCACCAGAAGCAGGATCTCAAGGCGATTGAAGCTCGCGAAGAAGAGTTGAAACAAGAATTCGATAAGTTGGCCAAGACAATTGCCGACTTGTCCGTCGAAGGCGATAAGATTGGGCAAGAAGCTCTGAAGGTTTGGGAAGAGGGCAAGTTGCGTCGCGAAGATGTGGCTCGACTGCGAAATCACTTGGAGGAACTGGAAGTCGATCAATTCCAGTCCCTCGAACAAAAGAAACGCTTGCAGGATGAGCTCAGCCGTTTGCGCGGTGTGTTGGCTCGCCTGCAACGCCGCCACGTTCAACTAAAGTCGCCCTACGAAGACTAATCGTGGTGCGATGACGACTGGGGGGTCGTGACATGTCATTTCTTGGAAAAGTGCTCGTCGGTTTGCAGCTCGTGTTGAGCATCATGTTCCTGGTCTTTGCGGGAGCGGTCTTCTCCACGCAGAAGAACTGGAAAGCGGCCAAAGAGGTCGTGGACGGGAACCTCACTAAGCTCATTGGCGAGAAAGACCAAATCGAATTGGAGTACAAGACCTACAAGACACGCATGGAAATTGACTTCAAGAACGAGCAAAACCGAGCCGCCACCGCCGAAGGGCAATTCGTTTCGGAAAAGCAAAAGTCGGCGATTGCGGAAAACGAAGCGAACACGGCCAGGATCGAGCGTGACGAGCAACGTGAATTGGCGAAAGTCTCCGTCGAGGAATCTCGGCAGCGCCGCGAAGAGGCGCTGCAACAACGCGAGATCAACAACAATCTGCAAAAGCTGCTCAACGAGAAGACCACTCGGCTGCAGGCGTCGGATGACGTCGTCTTCAATCAAAAGGTGGCCGAGAAGACGCTGCAAGACAAGCACTCGAAAGTGCTCGGCGACCTCGCCCTGTATCTCAAGATTATCGCGGCAGCCGGTCTGTCGACGGACCCACAATCGGTCGTCGGCCTTCTGGAACCAGCTCCGGCTGTGGATGGCAAAGTGCTCGAAACGAAACGGGGCGGACGCAGTGGCTCGGACTTGGTCGAGATTTCGATCGGCAGCGACGATGGCTTGCGCGAAGGACACAAGTTGTCGGTCTATCGCCCGCAATCGGGTGATAAAGCCGCGAAGTTCCTGGGAGACATCAAGCTCGTGTACGTGACGCCGGATCGATCGGTCGGTGCCGTGATCCTGCGAGCCAAGAATGGAATCATCGAAAGGGAAGACAATGTCACGTCGAAACTCGGACAGTAACGCCGCCAAGGCCACGCCGGATGTGTTCGTGGGCCTGTTGTTCGTCTCCGTCGCCGCGCTCATCGCCGGCATCACGCTGCTGGTGCTGGAGTTGAACAGCTACGCCTGGCAGATGGGCTAGCTCGCGATCGCCTCGCACCGCGTCTGGGATCGGGCGGATTGAACGCTCACGGTATCGGGTTCGCGAAATCGCATGGATTCGCTCCTCGAAAGACACCTTTCGTTCGCGGCCAAGAATGAATCGTCTAACCGCAAGCCGCAGGCGTGCGCGACTCGGAGGGGCTGTGAAAGAATTGGTAGCTGAACTCGCCAGAGTTCAGTTTTCTCGGCGAATTCTGAAGTCTGGCGACTTCAGCTACCAAAAAGTTCACAGCCTCGGAGCGTCGGAAGCGTCAACCGTACTCGAAACGCGCACGCCTGCGGCTTGCGGTTAAACGATGTTCGAGACTGTTCACGGAGTACGCTGCGCGGGTTCTTCCAGGACCGCGCGCCAGAACTCGGGCATTCCGCGATACGCGGCTTGGTAGGTCGCCTCGAGAGGCACATTCACATAGCGATCTGGAGTCAGGAACAACGGCATGTCGGGCAGGACGTCGCCGACGGCAACGTGTTCCAGATAAATCTCCACGGGCGGTTCGGCAACATAGCTGGCCAACGTCAGCGGCTCGGTTGGCAAATCATAGAGTTCGTCGGAATCTTCCAGTCGTTGCAGAATGACGCCGTGCAAGCCGGCTCGGTCGTGTGGGCCGGGCGGGATCAGGTCGATCAACAGCACATGGACGCCGGCGTTCAGTGCCGACTCGACTTTGTCGGCGAAGTCGGCAACGTGTCGGACGCGATCCTTGTTGGCCGGGGAGACGATCTCAATCAGTGCGACCAAGCGGTGTCCGCTGACGTGACGAATGGCCAGCGAACGGCGGCGAGTCAGGGCGGCAGTCTCGACGGTGTGCTTACGGCTTGTGCGCGGCGGTGCTTCGGCCACGGCCACACCACCCGAATCCGGCAGCGGCGGCCAGTCCCGCAGTGTTCGATCCTCGGTGCTGGCATGCAAAGCCAACACGTCCGCAATGCACTCGCCGGCATGTTGTTCGGCCAGGGCATAGTAGCCCTCGGGCAACAAACCTTCGTTGAGGATCGTGCGGATGTGACCAATCCACACGGTATGAAAATCGTGAAAAATACCGGCCTCAACGCGGGTCCAATCATGGACTGACATGGTGGCTACTCCTGCCAACGGTTTTTGGTGAGTCGAGGAGAACCTCGCAATCGGACTGGGGCTGAATGCCATTATGTAGCCACGAGTGTGACCCAGCAATCGCACCGCGCCAGCCTCCATTGTCACCCCTTTGAAATCTGAAAGACTCATCCGGTGTTTCGGGGAGGTCTCGACAAGGCTCGTACTACTAACGAGGCTTCGCCTCAGACCGACGAGGTATATTGAAGGCTCCGGTCGTGCCTAGACGGGGTATGCTGAGCATCCCCAATTTGACCGCTCGAAGCGGTAGTTGTCCCTTTCGGGACGATGACGACCGGAGCCGATGATGAGTTTACCCCGAAGCGTGGCCGATGTCCTCAATGAGCATGTCACTCTGGAAGTCGAGTGCATCGATCGGATGTATCTCAACGTGTATCAGCCACGGTTACAGTATGACCAAGGCGTGGTGAATTTCTTCCGATTTCATCGGGGTCACACGTTCGCGTCGTCGGCGTTGATGCAGCCGATCAGCGAGGCTTTCATCGCCGATGTGGAGCGGTTCGTCAAACGGCACCGCGTGCCGCTGATGACGTTTCGCAAGGGGGAGCGCAAGGAGGACATCGTGCTGCCCTATCGGTTGGCGGCGAAGGGGCGGGAGCGAGTGCTCGTGGTTGGCAAGGCGCAGGAGAAGACGCCGGTGTTCCGGACCGAGAAACGCCGCCATCCAGAAACGGGTGCGGTCTATCCCTGGATCGTGAAGACCACCGCGATGGTCAATCACTTTTACTTCTACTGTCTGGACGACGACTTCGGACCGTTCTTTCTGAAGGTCTGCACCTACTTCCCGTACAACGCCAAGCTGTGTCTGAACGGGCACGAGTACCTCAAGCGGCAGCTCACCAAGGAGAAGATCGCGTTTGAGGAACTCGACAACGGCGTGCTGTCGTGCGCGAATCCCGAACGGATGCAGGCGATCGCTGACGGCCTGACGGACAAGAAGATCGAGTCGCTGTTGGCGAAGTGGCAGAAGATCTTGCCGCAACCGTTCGCGAAGCAGGATGTCGCGGCGGGCTATCGCTACGACGTGTCGATTCTGCAAAGTGAGTTCTCGCTGACGCAGGTCTTGGATCGTCCACAGAGCGGCCGCGTCTTCTTTGAAAACGTCATTCGCGAGAACTTGGACATGGGCCGCCCGGACCAAGTCCAGTTGATCTTCCACCGTCGCGTCACCAAACGGACCCCCGGTCGCTTCCGAACCCGCGTGCTGACCGAGGGAGTCACTCCGTCACTGCATGTGGACTACAAGCACTCGAAGATCAAGCAGTACCACAAGGAAGGCCGAGCATTGCGAACGGAGACCACCATCAACGATCCGCGCGACTTTGGAATCGGCAAACGGCTGCACAACCTCTCCGCGCTGCGGAAGGTCGGCTTTGACGCCAACCGACGTTTATTGAACGTCCAACGAATCAGCCACGATGCCATCCTGGGCGAAGCGGAGTTCCAACGGCTGAACTCAGCGGTGGAAGCCTCCGGCCAACGGGCCGGCCCGCTGCGGTTCGGCGATCCTAAAGTGCAAACGCTGTTGAGCGTGCTGCTGTTGTTTCGGCTCTTGGTTCGAGGATTTTCCAATCGCGATCTGCGCGAACACTGGGCTCCCCTGCTGGGAACGACGCCCGATTCACTGACCTCCGGCCAAATGACCTACCAACTTCGCCGCCTCCGCTTGCATGGCCTGATCGAACGCATCCCGAAAACTCACCGCTATCAACTGGTGGCCTCCAAAACCGTCACCATCGACAAGTACCTCCAAATCTACAACCGAGTCCTCAGACCCGAATTCGCCCACATCCACAACTCAACACCCTCGCTCAAAACTTGACACGCCATGTCTGACTTCCTTGGATCAAGCAGGCTAGAGGAAGAGTTCACGTTCCCAACCGGGAAGGACCGGATTCTTGCCTCGTATGAATCGGGTGGCGAGCAGACCGCCTATGTTGAGCCAGTGACGGTCGGCGATACGCTGCCGGACATGCCGCTCTTCCTGGGAGACGACCTGCATGTGCTGGTGCCGTTAGAGCCCACCTACCAAGCTGCCTGGGATGCCAGCCCCGAAGAATTGCGTTTGGCAGTCGAAACCGGAGTCATTCCGCAACCCGACGCCGAGTAGGTACGTTGTGCCTGAAAGAAGCAGTCGCCGACGGGTACGACAACATCGAGCACAGGCCGCAGGACTCGGATCTCACTCCGCTCCGCGAGTTGCCGGAGTTTCCAGTGTTGCTCAAACAACGCCCGCAGAAGAAGCCCGACTCAAGACCTGTGACCGAGAAATTCTGCGAGAGTCAATTTGGCAACCTCAACCGCGGACAACTCTATTCGTCGGAGACTAACTTGGCGTCGGCTTCGTCGGTGACTGGCCAGCCGCGTTCGTCGGTCATGGTGGCTCGGAGTTTCA
Source organism: Planctomyces sp. SH-PL62 (assembly GCA_945905295.1). Classification (GTDB taxonomy): domain Bacteria; phylum Planctomycetota; class Planctomycetia; order Planctomycetales; family Planctomycetaceae; genus SXKJ01. The sequence goes on from CAMDPX010000240.1 coordinate 5,770, forward strand.
AAATGCTTTCCGGAGCGGTCGATTTGTCTGCGGCAGCCTCGGCAGTGAATCGCAGCGTTACGACTCCGGCCCCCGAATCTGCGGGGATCTCGACGGCATCGCAGACCAGTCCTCGTACCGGTTTGGGGGAGACCAATTCGATTCGCACCGCGCCGCGCAGGCCGACGCCGCGACTGATTCGGAACGGGATGCGGACTTCGCTGTTCGGAACGCGGCGAACGCTGCGGATCGAGGACTCAATGCTCAGCCGGCCGGGATCGACGATGACGATTGCTTGTTCGTTTTGCTCTTGCGACGTGTGGCTGACGATGTGCTTGGTTCCGTCAGGGTCCACGACTTCGCCTAAGATGGCGACGCAGGTGCGGCTGGTGCGGCCGATCTCCATGTTCGGCGGTAGAGTGAACGGGTACTCGAAGTCCGATTGTTCGGCGGTCAGGTCCATGCGTGGGCCGACTACTCCTTGCAGGTGCCGAGCTTGGCGGTCGGCGATCTCCACCCACAGCGGACTGGTGAAGCCATTGCGATCGACGTGAAACTCGCGTGTGAACACGCTGCCGCGCGGAGCGTACTTCGTGGCGAAGACCCCCTTCAGTTTGAACGGCGTCGGCACGCTAACTCGCAGTAGCAATTCGTTCGTCTCCGGTTCGCCAAGTGGTCGCTGAATCGTGGCGACTGCTGAGCGTTCTACGTCGCCGACTTTCCATTTGCCGACGATCCGCAGCTTGTTGGTTGCGATCTTCGCGGTGTCGGCGGCTTTGAGCACGACATCGACTTGATTCTGTCCCTTGCCGAGCTTGTTGCCGGTGACGGTCACGCCTTCGGGCAAGCCTTCAAGCTCCAGCGGAATCTCGTCGGCAAAGCTAGCCGGCCGCTCGGCGAGTATTTTCAGTTTTGTCTCGCCGCCACGATTGAGCGTGAGGACATCCAACGTCGTTGTCAGTCGCAGCGATGAATCGGATGGCTTCACGGCACGGACGCGATAGGCGAAGTCTGGTCCGCCGCGCGAGCTGATGCGTTCTTCCACTTTCAGTGTGAAGACTCCATCGGCCGGCAATGTCGCGGTGAGCAATGCGTCGGTTTGTCCGTTGCTGAGGTCATCGGCGGTCGCGAGCTTCTGTCCCTTCTCGTCGAGCAGCGTCAGCACTCCATCCAGCGGCGAGCCGAGCCGGCTGGCTCGCAAGTCGAACAACCATGCTTCGCCTTTCTTGCCGTTGAACTTCCAGAGATCCACATCGCCCGCGCGGTCGATGCGTCCATTGAACACGCTAGGCAAGTCGACGGTCTTGGCTGAAGCCGCGTCGTCGTTCGGTTCGGCTTCGAGGTGCTCCGCAAAATCATCGGTCTCGAAGAAAATCGGAAACGGATGATGCTCGGCCGGGAATTGGACTACTGAAAGTCCCTGATTGGTGTCGGTCGCGGGCACGGCAAACGGTTGAGTCTTCTGCGGCAAGTTGGCTCCGGCCAGTTGCAGTTCGACCGATTTGCCACGCTGGCCGCCGAGCGGATAAACGCGATCCAGCCACGGGCCGGAGGAGATCGTCAGGCGGTACACGAAATGTTGCAGGCCCTCGAAACGGATGTCGTGAATGCGGACGGTGTAGGTTCCATCTTCCGGTGCAGTGAAGCGGACGAACGAGTCGACTCCGAACGTGTCCGAGTTCTCGGCGATCACTTCGCCGCGCGGGTTGAGGACTTCGAGCCGTGAATCCAATCCGGAACCGAGCCGCGCGGCATTCACCTCACAACTCATGACCTGTCCGGCCTTCGCCACGAACGACCAGTCATCGACGTCTTCGCGCGGGAAGATGCGGCCGTTGATTGTGACCGGCAACGTGACCGGTTTTGCGGGAGTGAGACCATCGACTTCTTCTTCGAGGACTTCCGGCAAGTTGCCGACCACGAATCGCATTCCGGGCGTGATCCCCTGCGAGGTCGCACAGTTCCAGTATCGAACTCCCAGCGGAGCATCCGCGGCGATCTTCAGTTCGCCGGCATAGTCCTTGGGATAATCCTCTTTCGCCTGCGACGCGGGTTGCAGGATCAACGGTCCCTCGAACCAAGTCGTCGGAATTCGCTCGATGGGGGACCGACTGGTGAGACCAGCCCCGCCGATCAGGAAGTCGGCCTTGCCGTGCAGAAAATGGCCGCCGATTCGAACCGGAACCGTCGTGCCGCGCTGACCACCGGAGGGAAAGATGTATGCAGCGGAAGGTGTCTCACAATGTCCGCAGGTTGTCATGGCCACGATCAAAGATGCGGCACAGAAAATGAGAAACGCACGATTCAACATGACACAACCTCCGAGTGGCTGGCTATCGAGTAGATGATGGTCGGACTGCGGTTCCCGCTCGACGATTGCGCGCGGGTGTCGGCGTTGGTAAAGCAACACGGGTAGAAGCCTTTCGCTTTTTGGATTTCGCTCGACGACGCTTCTCCGCTTGTAGGCGTTCCGCTTCGATTCGCTCGACTTCCTTCAAGACCCCTTCCATGCCGCCATATTGACGAAGCATCTGCTCGCGACGCTTCCAAACGGCTTCCATGATGAGGTCTTTCATAATCAAGCTCCGCGAAAAACTGCCTGTCCAAAACGAATTTGGGGAATCGATTCGGGACTCACCAACAATGGCGGGCTCAGTTGCAGATCGCCACACAACTTATTGAGCCGCGCCTGTGCGGCTGAATTCGCCAAATGAGCGTAATTCCATGTCAGCAGGTAGTCTATCTCGTGACAAACAGTAAAAGACAAATGCCAAGCATCCATCGGTTTGTTTGGTGGGATCAGTTCCTTCTCCAACAACTCACTGAAGAAGCGTTTTACGGCACTCGTTGATGGACAAGTCTTTAAGGAACGACTCATTCGGATGCATTTCGATTGGTGCCGGTAGACCCCAGACCGAAGTTCCAATTCGACAAAGGCCGATCCCCACAATTCAAACAGCCTCCGTTCCGCGTTCCACCAATCGCGAGTTTTCATCCGCCGCAATTGTCCCTCCAGGTTTGGCCCGGAGTACCAATAGGCTGAGATGAAACTTGAATCGAGATAGATACTCGGCTTCCGCATGGAGCTATCCACCATCCCCCGACCAGATCGATCAGCATGCCTCAAAGATCGTCGCGACCCCCTGCCCTTGTCCGACGCAGAGTGTGGCGAGGCCGAGCTTCGCGCCGGAGTCTTTCATGCGGTGCAGTAGAGTTGTCGCGATGCGTGCTCCGCTGGCTCCCAACGGGTGGCCGAGCGCGATCGCTCCGCCGCGCGTGTTGACCTTTGATTCGTCGATGCCCAGCAGCTTCAAAACTGACAGCACCTGGACGGCGAACGCTTCGTTGATCTCGATGCAGTCGATGTCGGACAGCTTGAGGCCGGCGCGTTGCAGAGCTTTGTGGACGGCTGGCACCGGGCCGATTCCCATTTCTTCGGGAGCAACTCCGGCGACGGCCATCGAGCGAACTTTTACCAGAGGTTTAAAACCAAGCTCGCGTGCCTTGTCTTCCGACATCATCAACACCGACGCCGCACCGACGCTGACTTGCGAGGCATTGCCGGCCGTCACGCTGCCTCCGGCTGGATTGAACGCGGGCGGTAGTTTGCTCAGTCCCTCGGCCGTCGTGTCTTGGCGGAGACCTTGATCGGTTGCGATCAACGATTTCAATCCGATCTCGTTGCGGCCCCAGGTTGGCATGATCTCGGCGGAGAACGCGCCGGACCGAGTTGCCTCGCAGGCCGACTGTTGGCTGCGAGCGGCGAACTCGTCTTGCCGTTGGCGGCTGATGCTGTACTTCATCGCGAGGAATTCGGCGGTCAGTCCCATGTTCATGATCGCTTCGCTGTGTTTGCGAAACAGACTGGGAGCGGGGTTGTAGTCCTTGTTGGCGGGGATGTGATCCATGTGCTCGACCCCGCCGGCAATCTGGATGTCTTCGTAGCCGGACATGATCGCCATCGCCGAGTCGTTGATCGCTTGCAGGCTCGACGCGCAGTTGCGATTGATCGTCACGCCTCCGACTTCGATTGGCAGATCGGCCATCAGCGCCGCGATGCGAGCGATGTCATAGCCCTGCTCCCCTTGCTGTTGGACGCAGCCCCAACGGACGTCTTCAATCAGGTGCGGATCGATGCCAGTTCGCTCGACCAGCGATTTGATCAACGCTGCCGAGAGTTCATCGGCGCGCACATCGCGGAAGTAACCGCTGTCCGCAGAGGCTTTCGCAATCGGAGTCCGAATGGCTTCGACGATGACGGCAGTTTTCATGGCTCGCTCCTTCGAGGGATTAAACGTGACGAGGTATCTCAAGTCGAAAATCGAAAACCTGCAATCTCAAATTCAAAACCCCGAAGTGAGCCGGTAAGCCGGGTTCTGTCGTGAGCGGTCATTCCTCTAGGACGACGATTGCTCGCCGCCTCGTGCAGCCGACCCGAGAGTCGTCCGGCGCGGACCGCGCCGCGGCGAGCGTTGCGAACCGAAGTTCGCGCGACTCACCTTGCTCTCTGCTTGGCCTTGCTTCAGGTGGGGTTTACCGAGCCAGACCGGTCACCCGGCCTGCTGGTGCGCTCTTACCGCACCGTTTCACCCTTACCTTGCGGAGTAAACCACCAGGCGGTTTGTTTTCTGTGGCACTGTCCCTGGCCTCGCGGCCGGTGGGCGTTACCCACCACCTTGTCCTTTGAAGCCCGGACTTTCCTCGGCGAAACGCCGAATCGCCGCAGTGTCAACGACACAGTGCGAACGACTCAGACAATCCGCCGCGACCGCTTGGCTCACTTCGGGGAGCGAGAGTGTAGCGTGATCGCTCGCGGTCTGCCGTCTTCATAGCGGCACCCCTTTGACGGACTTGTCGCACCGCCATAAATTCATCCCGTAGTCCTACCAGTGGGCTTTGCAACAAAACGACGCAACCAACCGCAAAGCGGCCTCTCGAACAACACGTTGTCTCATCGGCCGCCTCAACCGAAGACACAACTTTGACGATGGGAGCACCCAAAGTGCTCGGCGAACTAATCCCTTGTGGCGGCGGAGACCCGGTCCCGCTGCTGAAGAACAAATTGCTGGTCGGTCGGCGTTCGCATTGCGACATCCAGTTGCAGTTCCCGAACGTCTCGTCGCACCATTGCGAGTTAGAACTCATCAACGGCTTCTGGCGAGTCCAAGACCTGGGCAGCAGCAACGGCGTCAAAATCAACGGCGAGCGGCACGATACGAAATGGCTCATGCCCGGCGATGTGTTGACGATCGCCAAGCATCGCTACGAGGTCCACTACAAGCCGCCCGATGGTCAGCGTCCGCCCGAAGATCAAGAGGATATCTTCGCGCGCGGTTTGCTGGAGAAGGCGGGATTGGAACGGACTCACGAACTTCCCCCGCGCCGCCCACCCGCCGCGCCCCCGCCGCCACCGGCACCACCGGCACCGAAGCGGCCCCCAAATGACGACGATGAAGCGATGAAGTGGTTGTCAGAGCTGTAACGCCGTGAAGCTGCAAAGTAGACGAGTCACTCCGTGACTCGTATCGAGTCACGGAGTGACTCGTCTACTTTGCTCGCGTCCCGACGACGTCTTCGCCATTAACGATGTAGACCGCCATGCGTGACAAGCAAAAGATTCGCGTCGACTTTCGCAAGAACCGCGAGAAGACCACGCGTCTCGGCAACCTCGCGCGGCAAATGGGCGACGAGACAGCATCCGATCAACCCAGCGATCAGCTCGCCGGCGGCGAGCGGATTTCCGGCAAAGGCCGACTCAGCCGCCGTCGCACGATCATCGCGTCCGACGGTGCATCCGCCGGAGACAGCCCGCAGCGCGACATCGACGTCTCGAAATGTCTAACCGGCCGAGTCCTTAGTTCCGCCGGACTCACAACCGTCGTGAGATGCCCGGACGGTCGCCGTTTTGAATGCACCATTCGCAAAGTCTTGCGGACGATGTCGCGCAACGAACGGAGCATCGTCATCGCCGGCGATGAAGTCTTGTTTCTGCCGAACAGTCCCGACAAAGGTGTGATCGAGCGGGTCCAACCCAGGCGCGGAGTGCTCGGCCGCGGCAGCCAGAATCGCGAGCACCTCCTGGTCGCGAACATCGATCAAGTCGCGATCGTCGTCTCCGCCGAGGAGCCGGTGATCAAGCCGCATCTGGTCGATCGCTTCCTGGTCAGCGCGGCCAAGGGGAACGTCGCCGCAGTCATCTTCCTCAACAAGATCGACCTGGTTGATCCCGCCGATTTGCAAAACCTCTGCGGCATCTACGCGCAGCTCGGCAACGAAGTCGTCCTCGTTAGTGCCGAGCGCCGTCTCGGTCTCGATCGACTGCGGGCGGTCTTGCGCAACCGGCAAACGGTCGTGGCCGGGCAGAGCGGTGTCGGCAAGTCATCGCTGCTCAACGTGATTCAACCCGGCTTGAGCCTCCCCACCGGCGAGGTCAGCGACTGGACCAAGAAGGGCAAGCACACGACACGCAACGCCGTGCTGTATGAACTCGACTTTGGCGGCTGGGTCGTGGACACGCCCGGCATCCGGCAGATGGAGTTGTGGGACGTGCATCCGGAAGAGGTCGAAGGCTACTTCGTCGAGTTCCGCCCGTTCGTCCGCTTCTGCAAGTTCCCGAATTGCAGCCACGTCCACGAGTCCGACTGCGGCGTGCAATCCGCCGTCGCCCGCGGCCTGATCTCAACGATGCGCTACGAAAGCTATCGCAAGCTGACACTCGGCGACGGCGAGTAGCGACCGCGCCTCGCGATGGCTGCTGGCGATGGTTCTGCTGTCCAAGAGATTCGTGTTGGCGGATGACGTCGATTGGCATAAGCTGCGATCCGATTCCACCCGCATTTTAGTCAGGAGTTTCCAGTGGCTGTCGTTGTGCAGATTCTTGCAGCCGATGACGCGAAAGCGTGGAACTTGTTCCAGCGTCATTCGCCGGGCATGGCCTTGCCAAACCGTACCTACGTCGTGAATGAAGACGCCATCAAAGCCCTCCGCGAAGCGGGAGTACGATTCACCGAAGTCTCGAGAGCGGCCGAACGGCCACGAGTGCAAGGAGCATTGGCCGGTGAAAGAGTATGATCTTTACGTCCCACTGGCCTACAACGATGGTCGTCCCATTGAAGGCCGCAAGCTCGTGCGGCTTCGCGAACGCTTGCTGGCAGAGTTCGGCGGGCTAACCTTCTTTCCGCAGCCCAATCAGGGATTCTGGACCTTCGGCGATGTCACCTACCACGACAACATTGTGATCTATCGAGTGATCACCGCCAAACCCAAGGTCGCCCGACGTTTCTTCGCTCTATTGAAAGAAGACCTCAAACGCGACTTGCGACAAGAGGAAATCCTCATCGTCGAAAAGGACGCGGACCTGCTTTAGCAATCTCCTGTCTCACGACATCGGTGACGAACCGAACTGTCGCCACGCTCGCCAGAGCCTGGGCTGAGTCACCAATAAACGCTGCCCGGAATGCAACAGGCGAGCGGGGCTGCCTCAGCCCCCGGTGCAATCGCCGCAGAACCGTAATGAGAAACGGCTGCTGCAACAGTTGAGTGA
>CAMDPX010000241.1 GCA_945905295.1 Planctomyces sp. SH-PL62
GTCTCGAGTCCGGGGGCTGACGCCGCCCGGCTCACCACAACGAAGAAACACAGGGTGCTCGACGGGAGTCGAACCCGTACCTCGGCTGTCACAGAGCCGCGTGCAAGAACCGCTACACCACGAACACAGTGGCCGAAGTGGGAGTCGAACCCACAAGCACCAGATTCTGAGTCTGGCCGCTTTGCCGATTTGCGTACCCGGCCGTATCGAAACAACTCGCGAGTCCTGGAGTCGCACCTAGACGACGTGGTTTATCGGACCCCGCTGAGCCTCGCTCACTCGCGCGAATTCATTGGCCAAGGGGAGATTCGAACTCCCATCTCAGTGGTTTGAGCACCGCGCGTCTGCCAGTTGCGCCACTCGGCCATCGTCATCAATCCAGCGGAAGGCAAGGGATTTGAACCCTCATCTCATTGCGAGAACCGCGTTAGCAGTGCGGTCCGGCCAACCGTATCCGGCTACCTTCCGAGTCTGTTCTCATTCTCAAATCGAAAATCTCCCAGTGGACCCACCGGGAATCGAACCCGGATCGCTTGCTTGCAAGGCAGGCATCCTCCCATTGAACGACAGGCCCAATTTGTTGTCCGCTGCTGAGCAACGCTCAGCAGCGAGTGATCCCGGATGGAGTCGAACCACCGTCTCCTGGGTGTAGGCCAGGCGTCGTTGCCGTTGGACGACGGGACCGATTTCATTTGATTGACCAGAGTGGGACTCGAACCCACACACGCCAGGTTCTCGACCTGACCGCTTTTCCAATTTTGCGTACCTGGCCAAGTAGCGGGTCCGGGAGTCGCACCCGGCCTCCGAGGCTTATGAGACCCCGCTGAGCACTGGCTCACCCGCGTCATTGGGTCGTGAAGGAATTGAACCTCTCGTCACCACCTCACTTGTTTCACGACAACCGCTTTACAGGCGGCCGTGAGGATCACGACCCGACTACCCAGTGGAGAGTGTTGGAATCGAACCAACGTCTTCGGTTCTTCAGACCGACGCGATGACCACATCCGCAAACCCTCCGATTGACGAAACTCCAAATCTCAAGAACCAAATCCCAACGAACGCCTCTGTGATGAGATTTGGAATTTGGTTCTTGGAATTTCTTCCCGATTACCTCGTGGGGGATTTGAACCCTCCGTCGCCGGCGTGAAGGGCCGGCATCCTGACCGTTAGACGAACGAGGCGTATCTCTCAACTTCCCAAAAGGCTTGTGAAGGAATTGAACCTTCCGTCGACCACCTCCCCGTTTTCCGACTGCGGCTTTGCAGGCCGCCGGGAGGATCACAAGCCGAGTGTTGTTGGCTTCCACTGGCACGAGTGGGATTCGAACCCACACTCACCGAGGTTTAAGCTCGGCCGCTATTCCCGTTCGCGCATCGTGCCGCTGCTTTTCGGATTTCGAGTTTCGGAATTCGGATTTCCTTCGAGAGTCCCCGGTGGGATTCGAACCCACGATCTCGACCGTGGCGGGGTCGCGAGCACTCCGCTGCTCCACGAGGACAATCTGTAGCCGCTGTCGCCAGACTGCGGGCGACGTAAAACAACCCCGCGTTCTGGCGAACGCGGCTAAGAACATGATGCGGAAGCCGTGGGACTCGAACCCACGAGCGACTGAGTCGCCACCTGTCTTCCAAACAGGCTCCTCATCCGGCCGGTTGGCTTCCGTGATTCTGTGTCACATTGGAACTCCGCACCGACGCCGACCAATTCCCAACCCAGCGATTTCAGTAACGGCGAAAGCACTCCGTCGCGATCGCTGTGATTCATTGCATCATCACGAGGGCTGTTGTCCGGCGGCAAAGGCCGCCTCGGAGAGTTGTCGTCGGTCGTCATGATCTTTTTCCCTTCTGGTTGATGTTGATCCGCCATTGTCGTGCCTGCATCGGGTGGCCGGGTCCGGCCAAACGTGAGGCTCCATCGGAGTCACACCGAGCGGTGCTTCCAGCGACCGACGGGCGACGCGGGGGAACGAGGTCTCGCTTCCGTTCCGATCCGCAGCATCCCGATGGGCACAGTTGACCTTCCGCCGTCATGACCCGGCCACCCGCCGGCACGCACAACAATTTCGTAGCTTGGCTCTCTGAGCCGAGCCGTCTTCAAACACTGCTCGGCTCAGAGAGCCAAGCTACGTTCAGCGGAAGCCGTGGGACTTGAACCCACAAGCGGCTCAGCGCCGCCACCTGTTTTCAGGACAGGCCCCTCATCCGGCCGGATGACTTCCATCACGATTCGGGGAGAAGGATTCGAACCTCCATCGTCGGCTTCAAAGACCGATATCCGACCTTTAGACGATCCCCGATCAGTACGTCAGGCTTTCCAGCCTGCCCCGGTTGTTGCTCGATTCCGTTTCGAGCCAGCCTGGAAAGGCTGACGTACAAGAGAGTGCCTTGTGGGAGTCGAACCCACCTGACCAACTTGGAAGGCTGGAACCTTTGCCGCTCGGTCAAAGACACGTCATTCACGATTCAAAGGCGGAAGGAGAGGGAGTCGAACCCTCAAGACATCACAGGACGCTCGGCCGCGTTCGAGGCGGCTGCCATCGCCAGTTGGCTTGCCCTTCCGTAGGTCAGCCTTTCCAGGCTGACCCAACTGTTGATCGATCACAATTCCGATCAGCCTGGAAAGGCTGACCTACGAAAACTCCGGAGCAAGGACTCGAACCTCAATCGTCTGGTTAACAGCCAGCCGTTCTACCTTTGAACTACTCCGAAATAAGTCTTATGAGTCTCATGAGACACGTTCTGCGCATATTTTCTGCGCAGAACAACACATAGTTTTTGAAACACTCTTAGCGCAGTCAGGACGGTGGGATTCGAACCCACGCACTCCGGCACCCAAGGCCGGCAGATTTCCAAACTTTCCGACGTCCTGACGGTCAGACGAATTGTGCGAACTGAAATCAGCGAGCAGTCAGGATGGCTGGACTCGAACCAGCACTCTCCGGCTCCCGAAGCCGGCGGACTACCAAGTTATCCCACACCCTGAACGACTCCCGATGCGATTTCTCCCTCCGCAACGATGCTCACAACCCCTACCGGCCGACCCGCGACTGAGGAGTCGCAGCCAGCCAGCTTTCCCCCGCCACCAGTCGCCCGGCGGTGCGTCCCGCCAGGCGGCAAATCATGAATCAGAGTGCCTCTCGTAGCCGCGTTCGCCAGAACGCGGGTAATCACGCGGAATTCCCCGCGTTCTGGCGAACGCGGCTACGGATCAGTCCAACAAAAAAGCCCGATGTCTGTGTGACACCGGGCTTTGAAAGCTCCCGTCGGAAAATCAATCCGGTGTCACTGCCTGAGGCGATACGGGTGCGAATTCGTCTGGGAAATACATTCCATCTTCTGTGATGGACGACCCACGACGGCGGGCACACCGACCGCGACTGCAAACAGACTGCACAACCCAAGCTGGGCTTGGCGGTCTGTTAGCCGTGTCGCATCGAGTTTTTGCCAACCGCGTCTCACGATTTTCGCTCCCGAATCCCAAGCGTGACACCTGGGCAATCACTATTCAGTATCGGCTACGCCACCGACCAAGCGTTTGCAAATCTCAACAAAAAACGCGCTCATTGAGCGTGTCCGAAGACAATATGCCAGACAGCGGCAGCGTGTCAACTCGACATCATGTCATTTTCTGAAAAAGATTGGAAATACATATCTTCTCAATGTGCCTCACAGAAGACAGACGCATTCCAAGTCTTATACGTCGCTTAACCACCTTCTGCCACAGCTCGCATCTTTTCTAGCCCCAGCTTGGCGACTTCGCGCGGGTCGCGAGACCACAGGTCTTCGCGAAATAGCTCCAACGACAGCCAGCGGCGGTAACCGACTTGTCGCAGCAGATCGAGATAACGGCGGAGATCCATGTGGCCGTCGCCCGGCATGACTCGGCTGTGATCGTGCTGCTGTTCGCGCGGCGGCGATGACGGCGTGTCGTTGAAGTGCGAGATCGCGATGCTCGTGTCCTTCAGCTTGGCGATCGACTCGAACCCTTTGCCGCCGCGGAAGCAGTGGAACGGATCGAGCACGACGGTCGCTTGCGGATGTTTCGAATTCGTGATGATCTCGATCGCGGCGTCGATGCTGTTGATGTCGTCCACGAAGCCGAGGTACTCGAACGCCGGCTTCACTCCCATCGCGAGTCCGAGATCGAGTAGCTCGGCATACTTCGCGCCGACGAATGCGCGATCGCAGGCACCTGGAGGCGGTCCGGCGATGATGTGCATCGCGCCGACAGCGACCGACTGTTCCATCCGACGTTTGCATTCGTCGAGTTCGCATTTCCTCACCGAGTCATCCGGTTCGGCCCAGCCTTTGAGATAGATCGTCGTCGGCACTTCGAGGCCGTGATCGTTGACTGCTTTGCGGATGTCGGCCAGTTGGCCTCCTTTCGACAAGTGCAGGTCGATATCGTCGTGCCACAATTCGATGGCCGCGTATCCGACTTCGCTTGCGATGCGAATCTTGTCGAGGATCGGCGTCGGCCGGATCGTGCTGGAGTTCAGGCAGTAGATGAAGTCAGACATGATGGTGAGCCAATTGCTTGGGGAATGAATGAGCGACAGAAAACGTTGCGCCGCCGGGTCACAGACACGCTATCGCAGCTCCGACGGGGCGGCAAACGTCGCAGGGCCAGTTGTCAGGAAGGATGGGTCAGGAAGATGAAGGCAACGTCGATGATCTTTCTGTCTGTCGTCCTGCTGTCACGGCTGGTCGTGGCAGATGAGCCGGAGAAGACAAAGCCAGGGGAACTCTTTCGCGTGCAGGATGATCGGCCGGTGCTACTGGTGACCGTTGAGCAATTGAAGAAACTCGGCATTGAGGTCTTCGAGTCGAAACGGCTGAAGCTGTTCAGTGACATCGACCCCACGATTGCGAAGACGTTGCCGCCGCTCGTGGATCAGGCTTACGTCGCGTGGGAGGAGTACTTCGGCAAGTTGCCGCCGGCTCGTGACGAATCTGAATTTCAGATCAACGGCTTTCTGATCAAGGACAAATCGAAGTTTGAAAAGTCTGGCCTGCTGCGGGCCAACTTGCTCGATGAGTTTCATGGGCGGCAGGTGGGCTATCAGTTTTGGATGATGGACCAGGCAAAGGATTACTACCGCCGCCACTTGCTGCTGCATGAGGCGACACACGCTTTCATGTGGGCCATTCCGAATCTCAACGTGCCGTATTCCTACCTGGAGGGGATGGCCGAGCACTTCGGCACGCATCAGTTGATCGACGGCAAATTGCAGATGCGGCTGATGCCCTTCAATCGAGCGGATTTTCGTGGCCACGACCGGTTGTTCTTAATGAGGAGAGACGTGAAACAGCGCGGCAGTCCAGAGTTGCTCGACATCATCGACTGGAAGCCGGCGAATTTTCAGGCCCTCAACGAGTCCTACGCCTGGGCTTGGGGCCAGAGCATTTTCTTGGATGAGAACCCACGCACGCGAAAACGGTTTCGCAAGCTGGCGACATCGCTGGCCAATCCAATCGCGTGGCGCACGTTCGAACTGGAATTGAAACCCGATCTGTCTGAGATCGTCACAGAATGGAATCTGTTTGCGGCGGACGCTTGGGAGGGGTTTGACTTCCAACGGTCAGCCATCGAATTCCACGACGGTCAGCGACTGACAAAGCCCGAGCGAATGGAACTCCGCGCCGACCGAGGCTGGCAATCCAGCCGCGTGTTGGTCGAAAAAGATCGCCGCTACGAGATCGTGGCGACCGGTCAGTTCACGCTCGCCGAGAAGCCGAAGCCATGGATCAGCGAAGCGGACGGCGTCACGTTCCGCTATCACAACAGCCGACCACTGGGGCAATTACTGACGACGATTCGGCCGGCAATGAAAGCCGACGACGAACGCGAGCCGATGCTCGACGTGAAACAACTCGGCAACAAGTCAGTGTTTGCGGCACCGCGATCCGGAACACTTTACTTGCGACTCAACGATCATCCCGGTGAGTTGGCAGAAAATCGCGGCAGCGTGACGATTGAGATTCGCGAAGCGGAATAACCCGAAGCGTCAGCGAGGGCGAATGCCTTCAAGAGACGCTCAATTTATTGTGTTCTGGAGCCCTCGCTGACGCTTCGGCTTAGTTCCTGTCGCGGAGCGACAGGGCTACTTTTTCGGCGGCAACGATTCAAAGACCTTCGGCACCTCGGTCTCGTTGATTGAGAGATAGCCTTTGCTGAATTTGGCCTTCGCTCCATCAGTGACGACGACGGTGATGTCGGCGTCGGGGTTGACGCCCCAGTTGTTGGGGCCGGTCTTCTCGCCGGGGAAGACGGACCACGCGGTGCGCTCCGTCTTCAGCGATCCGAATGCTTTCGGCAAGTAGTCCTTCGATTTAGTGACGTCGTCGGTCAGCCAGACAGCGACGATGTCCACGTCGGTTCGATCGGCTTTGAGTTTGTCGTCGAGCACTTTGATGAACCGCGCCATGGGCCGAGAGAATTTGTCGGCCAACACGAACACGAAAATGGTCGGCTTGTCTTTGCGTTCGGTGACAAAATCCAGTTCTTTGCCGGACGACTCGCCGGCGACGACGGCGACTTTGAACTTCTCGACGGCGTTTCCTTCACCCGGCCCGGAAGCGACATCGGCCCGGACAGACGAAGAACTCAGCACGGCTGCGATCACGAGTGCAACGAATCGACGCATGACTGGTCTCCTAAAATCGCGTTGGGGACAAGCGGCCTCACAGCACTTCGACTCGATGGCTGCGGATGTGCGGACAGCATAACCGCCACAATCGGGTGACTCGACCTTTAACCGAATCGCGATCTCGCGGGCTGGCGGAAAAGGGGATCAGGCTTGAGGCAGACTGGCTGAGTGCCAATAATGCCACACATCGAACGCAGCCGATATGAACTTGGCTGACGACGCCTTCCCAACCTGCCTCGCGGCGAACTTTCCGGTTCGTCCATCACTGCCCACCAACTGCGGAGAGCGATCATGTTGAAGATTGATGCTGGCTCTGCCCCGAACCCGTATTGCGATGGCCTGACTCGCCGCAGCTTCGTCCAACTGGGCGTGGCTGGCATGGCGAGCGCCGGACTCGCCGATGTTTTGCGAGCGAAGGCGAACTCCGCCGAGTCACGCGGCAAGAAGGAGACCTCGGCAATACTCATCTGGCTGGATGGAGGTCCGGGCCATTTGGACCTGTATGACATGAAGCCGGACGCTCCGTCGGAAGTGCGTGGGCTTTGGCGACCGATACGGACCAATGTCGAAGGGATCGAAATCACCGAGTTGTTTCCGAAGCAGGCGAAGGTCGCTGACAAGTTTTCGATCGTGCGTTCGTTGCATCACGACACTGGCGACCACTTCGCTGGCGGACACCGGATGCTGACGACGAAAGACATGAACGTCTCCGGCGCACAGAACGCCGGCAAGTTTCCGGGGCTGGGTTCAATCATCGCTCGCGAGCGTGGCTCGCGGCATCCGTCGATGCCTAGCTACGTCGCGGTGCCGTATGCCGCCAGCATTGGACTGGTTCCCGGTTACTTCGGTGGCAATTTTCTCGGCGTGCAGTACGACCCGTTCCAACCGGGTGGCGATCCGAATCAAGCGAACTATCAAGTTCAGAATCTGAATCTTGCGCCGGGCATGAATATCAATCGACTGGAAAGTCGCCGCGAGCTGAATCGCACGCTCGATCAAATCCCGCGCACGGTCGAGCGACGCGGGTTGTTCACTGCGATGGATCAATTCGATCGAGACGCCTTCGAGTTCGTCTCCGGGGCGCGTGCCCGCAAAGCATTCGACATCGGCTTGGAAGACCCGCGACTGCGCGATCGGTACGGCCGCCAGAATTGGGGACAGAGTACGTTGCTGGCTCGGCGATTGGTCGAAGCCGGTTCGACATTCGTGACGGTTCATTTCGGCGGCTGGGATCATCACTGGAATTTGAAAGAGGGCATGGACAACTACTTGCCGATGGTCGATTCGGCGGTGTCATCACTGCTGACCGATCTTGATGAGCGCGGGATGCTCGATACGACGCTCGTCATTTTGTGCGGTGAGTTCAGCCGGACTCCGAAGATGAACGACGGCGGCAATGGCGGACCGGCCGGCAGCATGGGCACTCCCGGCCGCGATCACTGGGGCAATTCGATGTTCTGCCTGCTCGCGGGTGGCGGCATCAAGAATGGTCAGATCGTTGGTTCGACCGACAAGAACGGTACTCGTCCGGCAACCCGGCCGGTGCAGCCGACGCACATTCACTCGACGATCTACAACTGCCTCGGCATCGATCCGCACATTTCGGTGATCGATCATGCGGGCCGGCCGAATCCGGTGCTCGACGATCCGACGCCGATTCATGAGTTGCTGGCATAACGCGCTCGTAGTGACCGCATTCATGCGGTCGAGGCACGACCCGATGAATCGGGTCACTACGAGCAGAGCTTCACCACATGATGACTTCGATGACGCTGCCGGCTGCGTAGGTTTGATCGCCGATGGGAAACAGTGCCATCGAATTAGCAGCCACGGTGGCTCGCAGGTCGCTAGAGCCAACCCACGGGATCGCTGTGACGGTTGGGCCGTCATCGCGCCACTCCAGTCGAGCGGGTTGATAGGTTGGCCGTTCCCCTTTCGTCGTGTGAGGCTGTGTGAGTCGAGCTTTCACCGCCGTTGGTTCGGCGGATGAAAACCCCATCAGGCGACGCAGCGCGGGTCGCACAAAGAGTTCAAAGCAGACCAGGCTGCTGACGGGGTTGCCTGGCAGGCCGAAGACCAACGTGCGTGCGGTCGGCGATTTGTCGAGCACTCCGAACCACACCGGTTTGCCCGGCTTGACGTTGACCTTGTGAAAGACTTGCCGCACTCCGGCGGCCGACAACTCGGAAGGGACGAAGTCCTTGTCGCCCATCGAGACTCCGCCAGACAGGACCAAGACATCGGTCTGCAATCCGAACTCGATTCGCTCACGCAGGTGAGCGCGTTCATCGCGAGCGATTCCCAGCGGCACCGGATCAGCTCCCGCGCGGCGAATCTGTCCGCAGAGCATCGATTCATTCGAGTTGCGAATCTGGCCCGGTCCCGGCATCTGCTCGATCGGCACGAGTTCATCGCCGGTTGCCAGCACAGCCACTCGTGGACGTCGCCGCGCAAGCACGAGCGCGCGGCCCCATTCGGTGAGCGCCCCCAATTCTTGCGGTCGCAACTCCGATCCGGCGGCAACGACCAGATCGCCACATCGCGTCGACATTCCCTGACGCAAGATGTTCGTTCCCGGCTTCCAGCTCGCGACCTTGCTCGGCACTGAAACGAGTGTCCGACCCGCCGCATCGGCTTGTGACGAAGTGAATTCGACCGGCACGACGACCTCTGCCCCAACCGGCAGCGGCGCGCCGGTCATGATCTGAATGGCCGCCGGATGATCGAGCACTCGCGTTGGAATCTGCCCAGCGGAAACGATCTCGATCACGGGGAGTGATGTCGCGCAGTCCGCCAGTCGCAACGCGAAACCATCGACCAGAGACTTGTCGAACGGCGGCGAATCCGCATCGGCATGGATGTCTTCGGCCAGCACGAGGCCCAGCGCGTTTTGAAGCGGAACGGCTTGTGGCTCGAACGGCGAGGCTTCATGTAACACGGCAGCCACCGCTTCAGGAACTTCGATCATCGTGGATGTGACTTTGGCAAGAAGTGATTTCAGGGACTCCGGCGAAGCAACCTGCCACGCCGCTGGCGGACATCAAAACAAAAGAGGCGATCCACGCCAATTCGACGGAGCTCCAAACCGGCAAAAGCTCTTCCGCCCCAGGAGGAAAATGGCAAATCATGAGGGCGGCCAACGTGCTGATCCCCGCGCTCAACGAAATCAGCAACGGTCGTTCGGCAAAACTTTCGCGAAGAAACGGGGCGAAGACGAACACGCCGTTCATCGCCGTTACCACCGTGAGCATCATCGCCATCAACAACGCCGACAGTGCGAAACCGTCAAACAAAAACTTCACCCAGAACCCAAACGTCACGAAGGGGGCCACGACGAACGCCCACGCTCCCGGAATCAGAAATCCCTCTGTGCTGGGAAAGATGGGCAGCGCCCAGGCCAAGGCAAAACTGACCAGAGACAATCGGAACAACCACAATGAGAGTCCATGCAGATTCATGTTCTACCTGACTTCAATTCGGCGCATGCACGTCACTAGATTAGACACGCGACTCGGCCGCGTCCCAAGAACCGTCAGACCCCAAGCGATCGGCACCCAGATGCCAAGTGCGAACAGATCGACTCCCGAATGAGTCACCTGCGCCGCCGCAAATCCCATGAGGACGCCGAGCAGCAACAGTCCTTGCGAGACCCACCACGCTGTGCGGTCGCGGTTGCTCAATCCGCCGGCGACTCCCAGCACGAACAGCACGACTGCGAAGTCCCACAGAGGTTGCCATGTTGAAAGCTCAGCCTGCATGATCGGCCTCCGCTTCGACAGGCTTTATGTCGGGCTTTTGCCATCCGGTCGCCGCCACAACGAGCAGCAATATTCCCAGTCCCAACGCGATACGTTGCTCATGTGACGCTGCGTTGGCCACACGCACGCCAGAGTCAGCATCACCCGGCTTCGCGGTCCAATCGGTCCGTTCCCGGGCATCGCGGAGCGCGGTGACGCGCGGCCATGCGGTGTATCGTGGACTGCGTGTCTGACGTTGGGTTTCGTTTTCGACGACATGCTGCCAAGTCCCCAACAACAGCAACAGCAATGACGCGGAGACCAAAAACACGAGCACTGGTTCGCGAGGCTGGTCGATCACTTCGTCATCGAGAATCGGACCAGTGACCGCTCGCTTCGAGTTCCACATCGCCAGCGCGAGACCGCTCGTCAGCAGTGCCAGCACGAGCAATGCCCAGCCCCATGCCGCTGCGATGCCGAGTACGACAGCTCCGCAAGCAGCGGCGATCGCAAAATGCAATACTCGAAGAGCGGCGGCTCGATCGATCACTGCTTTCACGGCGGCGACCAATCCGATGCCGCACGTCACCGTGAGTGCTCCGCTTCTCCACAGGTTCGGGCGTGAATCGGACGGCAAAGAGGTCACCGCATCAATCCAGCGGTAGAGCAGGAAGCTCACAGCGAGTCCCAGCCAGAGATGACCAACGACATTCAGTCGCCGAGCGCGAGCAACGTTCGTCATCTCGTATGCTGCCATCCGCAGCAACAAGACCGCCACGGCACCGCTGCCGATGCTGGCCGCCGAGATCCCATCGAACAACGACTCGTCCATCGCTCAAACCTCTGAGTTTGCTTCGGAGTTCACCGAATTCAGAGGTCGATCTACAGAAGTCGCCTTGGAATCTCAACCACGGCTGGATTGTGCGAAACGCGACAAGCGAGTTTACAAGAGCACCTCGGTCGAGCCGGCCTCACTCCACTGATCGAGTTCGTCCTGAAGCTGTCGCAGTTCGTCCTCGAGTAATTCGCAGATGGAATCGATGTCGGACAGGTCTCCCGTGCGGCCGAACACTTCCAATTGAAGAGCAGCCCTGACCGTCTCGTTCCTGCCGAATTTTCCCGCCGACCACTTCAGCCGATGAGCGGCCCGCTCGATCGCTTTGGCGTCGCGGCGTCTGACTGCGATTTGCACATCGACGAGCAACTTCGGAGATTCCTCCAGGAACAATTCAATGAGCTCCGTGACGAGCTCCAAGTCGTCTCCCATACAATTCATGATCTCGCCAGGGTTGATGACTTCTCTGAGGTGCGGCTTCAAGGGCGCTGGCTGGAAAGGAGTTGGAATTCCAGGCATGTGATCCTCTCGACGATCGTTGGTCGCGGTCTCCGATCCTCGCACGGCATCATGGCGATGATCGGCGATGATGAGCCCGTCGTCTTTTCTCGTGTTTGGAGATGATTGTGAGGTGAATCGCTCGGCAATGCGGATTGAGCTTTCAAAAAATGTACTTCACGTTTTCCGAGAGTCGATGATTGACAGAAAGGATCGACTCGAAATCAGGGATTTCCTGAGACCAGCCAACCCCGCGCTGTGTGCTGGGCACGGCCCCATCGAACACCGCTTGAGAGACCAATTGTCTCGGGCAAAACAGCGCTCAGTTGTTGCGCGACTTGGGCTCGAAGTGGTAAGACTCCAATCGCGAGTTCCCCTTCTCCAAAACCGCGGACCGATCGATCCCCAACAGGTGTTGATCGAAGAAGTCGATGGTGTAATTCGTCATCAATTCCGCGTTGCCGTCGGTCACACAATCCTTGGTCGTTTTGCCGAGGCTGATGAGATTCGTCCATCCGAAGTGCGTTTCGTTCTTCAGCACGAGCAGCACCTTCGGCCCGCTCAGCTTGCGATAGACCGGCATCAAGAAGGGTGTGATGCCCACGTCGAGCGTCCCTCCTTGCAGCATCACGGGGATGCTGACATTGCTGGCGTCTCCCTGACTGATAAATGGATGCGCGTAAGGGGACAGCAACACGGCCGCTTTGATCCGTGGCTCCTTCCAGGATTTCCAACCGCCCGCCATTCCCAACACCGTATAGCCGCCCAGCGAATGCCCGAAACCGCCGATGCGCGCGGCGTCGATACGGCCCGACCAGGGTGAATCGGCAGCCTTGTTCCACTCCAGCATCTGATTCAGCAAAGCGGTGACGTCTTCTTGGCGGTCGCGGAATTTTTCGTCCGTCCAATTCGCGTAGTCGCCGAACTGTGGCGGTTCGAGCTTTCTCAGGCGACGAGTCCCCAACGAGTCCGCGTGATTCATGGATGCGACGATGTAGCCAGCTCGCGCACACGCCTCGGTCAGAAAGATGGTCTGGTCCGAGGTTCCCAGAAACCCGTGCGAGAACAGCAGCAACGGATGCTCGCCCGGAGCCACCGCCGCTCCCTCCTTCGCAAAGCCAACTTGGCCCTTGATGCCCAACGGACCTTTGTAGTCGTAGCGTTGCTCTGCTTCCTGCGTCGGATACCAGAGGTCGAGCTGCCGCGTCCTCTGCTCGCCCGCAGTGTTCGCGAATTTGAAATCCTGCCGCCGATATCCGACCTGATGCGGCCGTTCCGCCACAAGAGCCGGAACTGCCTCAGGCTTTTTCGTGTCGGCCGGAGTCGTATTCTGTGCTTGGGCGGTACTGACGATTCCGCAGAACAACAGACCGCCAATGATCACAAGCCAATGACGTCTCTGTGTTCTGTGTGTGAGATTTGCTGCTTCAGGTTGTCGAAGTGATCCGCTCATGAATGAACTCCCACAGGGTTTTCAACGGAATCCATTTTAGCCGGCACACTCCCAGACAGTGATCTATTGGCGAGCGGGGCGGCGTCAGCCCCCCGGTTGTTCGGCTAGACCCTGACCAC
>CAMDPX010000242.1 GCA_945905295.1 Planctomyces sp. SH-PL62
TGGTCGCTGCGCGGGCCAGAGCGATCTACGACCAGCAGGCCAAGGAACGGCAAAGACTGTCTGAGGGGCGCGGGCATAAAGGTCCGGCAAATTTACCGGACCTTAAACAGGATTCCCGCGACGCTGTTGACGACCGAGATCACGCCAGCAACCTCATGGCCGAGCACATGAAGGTGCTCGGCATCACAGTGGTTCATCACCGGGATAGATCAAGAATCCGTTGCTCTACTGCGGGCGTAGCTACGCCCGGCGAGCATTGTTTTCGGTCGTTTGTGGCTATTCAGAGCAGACGCGGCGAAGTGCTCAAAACACTGGAAAACACGGCACTTCTCGCATGTTTCGGAGTCTGTTCACAAACCCCCGGATATGCTTAGAAATCCGTTGCTCTATCCAACTGAGCTATGGGCGCGTGATCGTGCGGCAACAACTTGCGGCGAATTGGTCAGGATGGCTTTGGAGCGTTTCAGGTTGGTTCATCTCCACGCCAAAGATCAGCCACCTCTCCAACTCGTGGAATCGACGGGACGACCAAGCTCTGAACAGTCCGTGTCAACTGCTTCGCCATGTTGACGTCACCTCGAGTTGTGGTCAACGAGCGGCGCGGCGATCAGTTCCACGAATCAAGCGAGTGGCAACGTCGCCAGACACTCTTCGGTTTGGGCTGGGGCTTTTCGGTGAGTCCGAGGCCGCCGGAGCGTTTGATTCTTCCGCCTCCGACCTTGCGTCGGTGGTTCCCGCGCTTCAATGTCGGCAATTGCGCCATCTCTGCGTTCTTCGCTTCTCTGCGGTAAAAGTGATGGATACGCCTCTTTTCACCGCAGAGAAGAGAAAACCGCAGAGGTACGTAAGGACTCATTTTCATGGGGTTCGCAGAATTGTGTAGATACCAATGAGATGAACTCGGTGGCGTGAAGCAGTCGGCACAAGAATGTCCTCGGCGGTGATTCGACGGACTGGCTTTGCAATTCGGAAAACATCGACCGACACTGACCGCCAGACCGATTGAGCATTCTCCACTGAAAGGACACGCGATGCTGCTCCCGATTCGACGCCGTGATTTTTTGAAAGTTTCCGCCGCGCTCGCGGTTGCTGGTTTGGCTAGGCCGTTGGCGAAAGCTGATGACAAGAAGCCGCTGTTTGAGATTTCGCTGGCCGAGTGGTCGCTGCATCGGACGATCAAGGAGGGGAAGCTCGATAATCTCGATTTCGCGAAGGCGGCGAAGCACGACTACGGCATCAATGCCATCGAGTTCGTCAATCAGTTCTTCAAGGACAAGGCGAAGAACACCGAGTACCTCACGGAGCTCAAGAAGCGGGCGGACGGTGAGGGGGTGAAGATGCTGCTCATCATGTGCGACGGCGAAGGGGCACTCGGTGACGCCGACGAAGCGAAGCGGAAGACGGCGATCGAGAATCATTTCCAATGGGTCGAGGCGGCGAAGTTTCTCGGCTGTCATTCGATTCGCGTGAACGCTCAAAGCTCCGGCAGTTATGACGAGCAGGTTGATCGCGCGGCGGATGGGCTGCGGAAGCTGACCGAGTTTGGTGCGAAACTCGAGGTCAACGTCATTGTCGAGAATCACGGCGGCTTGTCATCGAATGGCGAGTGGCTGGCGAAGGTGATGAAGAAGGTCGATCACAAACGCTGCGGCACGCTGCCGGACTTCGGCAACTTTGCAATCAACAAAGAGAAGAAAGAGTGGTACGACCGCTACAAAGGGGTGGCCGAATTGATGCCGTTCGCAAAGGCGGTCAGTGCCAAGTCGTACGATTTCGAGGAATCGAAGCCGCTGACAACCATCGACACGCGGACGGACAAAGAAACCGACTTCTTGAAGATGATGAAGATCGTCCTCGCGGCGGGGTATCACGGCTACGTGGGCATCGAGTACGAAGGGACAAAAGTTGGCGAACCCGAAGGGATTCGTGCGACGAAGAAGCTGCTCGAACGAGTGTTGGCCGAGTTGTCGAAGGCGTAGTCAAGCTCCGCCGGAACGGGGGCAGACAGATGCTGCCGAACGATTGGCAGCGGCTGAGAACGCCACGTAACATGTGTGCGAAATGTGGTCACTCAATTGAGTGTTACCGGCATCAGGGTTTTCAGCCCCAAGGGGGCGTGGCTCAAATGCCTAGGGCGTTGCCCTGGGCTTTCGAGTCCGTCCCCGTTGGGGCCAAGACCGGAAGGCCGGTAACACCCAACTCAATTCTGGTCGGGTGAAATGATGGCTGGATTGCAGATTTCCTGTCCGCAGTGTGGCAAGTCGCTCAAGCTGCCGGATCGCAGTTTGTTGGGCAGAAAAGGGAAGTGCCCGAAGTGCAAGCATCAGTTCGTGATGGCAGAGTCCCCTGACGCGGTGAACGAGGAGCCGGATACGGAATCGTTTGACGCCGAGGATTTGTACGACGAGTTGCATCAGATCGAGCAGCGTCGTTTGTCGGCTGATCCTGATGAAGTGCAAATGGAGATCGCGGAACCGACGCGAGGTCAGCCTGCGGCCGGGACTGGTGCTCGTTGGGTGCCGGATGCTTCACCGAATGCCGAGGTTGCGCCTGCGCCGCCCGCTCCAGCAGCGGTGCCTCCCGGTTATCCGTATCCGGTTCCGATGCAGCCGCAGATGCCGATGGCTCCGCAGCAGTGGGCGGTGCCTCCGGGGTATGCGGTTCCGCCGGGATATCCACCGGGATATGTCGTCGCGTATCCGCCGCAACCAGGGATGCCGTACCCGGTGGCTCCAGGCTATGCGCCGATGCCTTATGGGATGCCACAGTATCCCGGCCAGCCGATGATGGCTCCGCCGCCGGTGCCCGCCGCGCCGATGTATGCACCACCTTCGCCGCCTGCGCCTGTGGCGAACAACAATCCGTTCGCGGTGTTCGGCGAATCAGAGCCGAGTCCGAGTGTGCTGCCTTCGGAATCTGAAATGTTGGCGGAGCGTCCGCGTGCTTCCTCGAAGGCCAAGTCGAAGTCGAAAAAAGTTCAGAAGGCGAAGCAGACGCAGTTGGTGGCGATCATTGCCGTTGGTTTGTTGGTCGTGGGAGGCATTGCGTTCGCGACATTGGGCGGTCGATCGGGAGCGACGGGGAAAGCGAAGAATAAAGTCGTCGCTCAAAACACCGATCCGGCTGATGAGGGGACTGGCAACGAGGCACCGCAGTGGGAGTCACCGCTGCCGGTCAGTCCGACCAAGGGTGACCCGATTACTTTGGTCTGTATGCCCTACGGCGTGAGCGCCATTGTGCATTTGCGACCCGCCGAACTCTGGGCGAAGAATCCCAAGAAGGAAGAATTCCGTTTCTGTTTTGGACCGTTGGGGGAATGGCTGGAAGCGCAGATCAAAGCGTTGTGTAACCACGAACCGGCGGCCATCGACGAGCTGACGTTCGGATTGATTCCCGGCGTCGTCAGCGAACCGATGCAAGTCTGCGGTGTCGTCCGGCTCAAGCAGGCGGCCCAGAAAACGGACCTCATCAAGGTCTTCCGAGAACTGAACGCGGAACTCAAAGAGACCGACGGAGACTACCCCGTCTACGAGTCGGACAAGTACGCCTACGTCATCAAAGACTTGCAGACGTTCGCCTTCTGTCCTCGCGCGAAGCAGTCGGAAATGGTCGAGGCGATCAACCGTCCGAATGCGCAAGGTCCGGGCATGGAAGCGCTCATCAAAAAGACCGATCGGCAGCGGCAGATTGTGATCATGTTCGATCCCACGACGATGGCCGCTCACGCGCAGTTCATTCTGCCGCCGGAATTGCATCGGGTGGCCGACCGGGCCGTCGAGTTCTTTGAGCCAAAGCAAATCGAGTCAGTCGCCTGGAGCCTGCACGTCAGCGACGAGAAGTTTCATTCCGAGATTCTGGCTCGCAATCGCTCTTCCGTGGCGAAGACCACGCTGCAAACCGATTTGAGTAAGCGGCTCGACAAGCTCCCGCGTGACTTGCAGGACACGATCCGCGGTTACATGGACCCCAAGCAACTCGGCCCGCGTGAGATCATTGGGCGCTTCCCGATCATGACGAAGGTCTTTGCGATGTCCACGCACGGCACGTCCGGAGATCGGTATGCCTCGCTGACGACTTCTCTGCCGGTCGTTGCCGCACCAAATCTTGCGATCGGTGCGCTGCTGACTTGGGACGAATCCACTCGGACCGACTTCAACAAAGCATCCGGCCCCACCGGTCCCACGAAAGACACTGGCTCGAAGCTTCCCGATCTCGTGGCTGATCGGCTCAAGCAGATCAAGTGTGAGATCGAATTCGAACGCGAACCGCTGCAAGGCTACATCAAATTCGTCGCCGACGAGTGCAAGGTCACCATTGATATCGACGGCGACGCGCTCAAGGCCGCCGGTTACACCAAGAATATGCCGCAGAAGTTTTCGTTGGGCAAAGTCACCGGTTTGGAAGCCCTCGGGGCGATCCTCAAAAAATACCAAACGGAAAAAGTCCCGATGGCGCTGGTCATCGACGAAGGGAAGAAAGTCGCGATCCTCACCACCAAAGACTTCGCTGAGAAGGACAATCTCAAGGTCTATCCGGTGCCGTAGGCATCTGACCCGTCTGGCGAGAGTGCTTTCGCTGTGACCATAATCTGCTCCTTGAGTTTTGGTGCGTTTCAGGCGAGGAGTTGTCCGGATGGCTTTCTTGCGACTTTGGCGAACGGCGGCTCTGGCCGTGCTGATTTTGTTTGCGCTCGGGGCCGGTTGTTGGCTGAGTTGGGCGGCCGAAGAGAAGGCGGCCTCGCCCGACGCGGCGTCTTCAAAAAAAGCCGAGCCTGTGGAGGAGGACCGTTGGTGGTCCTTGCGTCCGCTGGTGCGACCGTCGGTGCCGGACGTCTCAAATTTGAAATCTCAAATCTCAAATCTCAAATTCGAAATCCGAAATCCGATCGACAACTTCGTCCTTCAAAAGCTCTCTCCGCAGAACTTGATTCCTTCGCCACCCGCCGATCGTCGCACTTTGATTCGGCGAGTCACCTTTGATCTGTTGGGGATGCCACCGACTCTGGACGACGTGGACGAGTTCGTCGCCGATCCGAACGAAGACGCTTACGAGCGACTGGTGGATCGACTGCTGGCCAGCCCGCATTACGGCGAGCGCTGGGCGCGGCATTGGATGGACGTCGTCCACTACGCCGAGTCTCACGGGCACGATCAGGATCGGCCGCGGCCGACGGCGTGGCCCTATCGCGATTACTTGATCCGCTCATTCAACGACGACAAGCCATACTCGCAATTCGTGGCGGAGCAGGTCGCGGGAGACGCTCTCTTCCCGGGTGATCCACAGGGGGTTGTCGCCACCGGGTTCCTCGCGACCGGGCCGTTCGACGAAAGCTCGTTGCAGAGCATTCAAGACGATACCGATGACCGTCGCATCGCGCAGTACCTCGACCGCGACGACATGGTCACGACGGTGATGAGCACGTTCGTCAGCACGACGGTGCATTGTGCTCGCTGTCACGATCATTTGTTCGACCCGATCACGCAGGCGGATTACTACGCTCTGCAAGCGGTCTTCGCGGGCGTCGACAAAGGGGAGCGAACCTACGACGCCGATCCGGAAGTTGGCCGCCGTCGGCATTCGTTGCGGGGCGAGTTGGTCCGGCTTCGCGGACTCAAAGGACAGGCTGATCCGTCGCTGTTGACGCCGGCGGCTCAGGAACTCGCGGTCGTTTGGGAAGCGAAGCAAGCGGCGAGGCCATCGGTGTGGCAAACGCTCGAACCGGTGGAAGTGAAGTCGGCGGACGGATCGACGATCACGAAACAGCCGGATGGCTCGGTTCTCGCCAGCGAGAAGCGGCCGGAGAAAGACACCTACACATTGACCTATCACACGCCGCTGCGCGGCATCACCGCAGTACGACTGGAAGTGCTGGCGGACGATTCGCTGTCGAAACGCGGTCCCGGCCGGCAGGACAACGGGAATCTGCATCTGAGCGAATTCAAAGTCTTCGCGACCTCGATGACCCAGGCGAGCGGAGGGCGTCAGCCCCCCGGTGAATCGCAGTCAAAAAGTCCATCGAAATCGGACACGCAATCCACCGGGGGGCTGACGCCCCCCGCTCGCCAGGAATCAATGAAGCCGCTCACACTGAAGAATCCGCGGGCGGACTTTAATCAGGACGGTTGGACGATCGCACACACGATTGACGGCAATCCGGGGACGGCGTGGGGCATCTATCCGCGCGTCGGTGAGGATCATCGAGCGGTTTATGAATTCGCACAGCCGGTATCATTTGATGGCGGGACTGTGCTGACCGTCGTGCTCGAACAGCTTCATGGCGGCGGGCATTTGATTGGCCGACCGAGAATCTCCGTGACGACGGCGACGGAATCGTTGGCGCTGGATGGCGATCTCATTCCCGCGGAGATCATCGCGATTTTGAAGAAGCCGGTCGCCGAACGGAGCGACCTCGAACGAGCGGAACTCGCTCGCTACGTCAAACAGGCACAAGTTGAACGTGATTTGGTCGCGCTGCCCGCGCCACAAATGATTTTCGCCGCGTCGGGCGAAACAAAATCAGATGCGCTGTTGCCGCCGACCAAGCGGCCGGTGCGGATGGTGCATTTGCTGACTCGCGGCGACATCAAGCAGGCGAAAGAAGTTGCTCAAGCCGGATCACTGGAATGCGTTGCAGGGCTCGCTGCGCGGTTCGAGTTGGCGAATGCGTCGGATGAAGGCGCTCGCCGAGCGGCTCTCGCGGGCTGGCTGACCGACCGTCGCAACGTGCTGACGTGGCGCAGCATCGCCAATCGAATCTGGCATCACCACTTCGGCCGCGGTCTGTGCGACACGCCGAATGATCTCGGCCAGATGGGGGCGAAGCCGACGCATCCGGAGTTGCTCGATTGGCTGGCGATGGAAGTCGTAGGTCAGGCTTTCCAGCCTGACCCTTCGCGTCAAACGACTGACGATTTGGCGATCGGTGGCGAACGGGTCAGGCTGGAAAGCCTGACCTACACTTCGCTCAAACGCCTGCACCGCTTAATCGTCACTAGCGCGACGTACCGGCAGTCGTCGCAGGCCAACGAACACAATGCGGCGATCGACGGGGACAATCGGTTTTTGTGGCGAATGAATCGGACTCGGCTGGATGCCGAGTCGGTGCGCGATGCGTTGATCGTGGCGACCGGAAAGCTGGATCGGCGCATGGGCGGCGAATCGGTCAAGCAGTTCATTCAGACGCCCGGCATCCATGTGACTCCGAACGTCGATTACGCCAACTTCGATCCCGACAGTCCGGAGAACGGGCGGCGCAGCGTGTACCGCTTCATCTTCCGCACGCTCCCCGATCCGTTGATGGAGACGCTCGACTTCGCGGATTCGTCGCAGCTCACGGCGGTGCGGAATTCATCGGTCACGGCGTTGCAGGCGCTGTCGATGCTCAACAACCCGTTCGTGGTCCGCCAAAGCGAACACCTCGCCGCGCGAGCGACTCAGGCCAGCGGCGATCTGGAACACCAAATCTCCGCCGCCGTCCGCCTCGTCCTGCAACGCGAACCCAACGATCGCGAGCGAACCGTGCTGACCAACTACGCTCGCGAACACGGCCTGCCCAACGCTTGCCGAGTGCTGCTCAATAGCAACGAGTTCTTGTTTGTCGATTGAAGGCAACGCTAAACTTTTGGTGTCTAAAAATCGCGGGAGATTCCAGAATGACACCTCTACTTGAGAGCAAAGCGTTTGATCGAGGGATCGACGGAGCGATCCAGTGTTTTTCGCGAGAACAGGCTGAGGCACTGGCGAATTTCCAAGCGGATGAGTCTTTGCAAAAGCGGCTGGAAGAACTCGCCGAAAAATGCTCGGAAGGGGATCTGTCCGAAGAGGAGCGAGCCGAGTACGCCGGATATGTCCGAGCGAACAATTTCTTGTCGATTCTCCAATCCAAGGCTCGGGTGCGGCTTCACGAGTTGGGCGAATGATGGATTCGAAGACGCGACAACTCGTGCGGGATCGCGCGAACAACTGCTGCGAATACTGCGGTCGGCCCCAATCGAGTTCGACGTTCCCTCTGCAGATCGAACATGTGATTCCGAAGAAGCACGACGGTACGGATGAAGACTCGAATCTCGCGCTCGCCTGCATGGATTGTAATTTGGCAAAAGAACCGAATTTGGCAGGTCGCGAATTGGGCAGCAAAAAGCTTGTGCCGCTTTTCAATCCACGCAATCAAGACTGGAATGAACACTTCGAGCGACGAGGTGTTTTGATCTTGGGACGAACGGTGGTTGGACGAGTTACGGCCAATGTGCTGAACTTCAACTCGGATGATCGCGTCGCCCAACGTGTCCAACAGCAACGTGAAAATCTTGCTTGAGAGGTTGGCCATGACTTTCGAATTTAGTCTCTCCTCGCGTATCGCAAACGAATTCCGGTCGTTCGGGTTGGTCGAGCGGAATTGAATCTTTCGCGTGGTCAGTAGTGGTCGCTGCTTGACACCCCGCAACCATCCAGGGATGCTGTTTCGATCCTGCCTGTGAACTTTCCCGCCAGAAGAACCTCCCACCTGGAGAACCTCCGGTTTTGAGCCGCAAATTGCGGCGGACGCTTTCCCGGAAAGGAATGCTCATGACTCGTTTTGCTGTGCGTTCGTTTGTGGCCTGTCTCGTGGCCGTGTCGTTGGCGAATCTGGTGGCGGCACGCGCGTCGGCGTTTGCTCCGCCGACCGAGGAACAACTCAATCAATTTAAGGCTCAGGCGGATGAGGCCAAGGCACGTAAGGATGCGGCGGCGACGCAGCTCAAGGGAGTGCAGGATAAGGCCAAGTCTCTGTCCGACGAGATCGCCAAGCTGAAGACCTCGCTGACGATGGCGATGACGGCGCTCAAGTCCAGCGAAGAGAAATTGAAGCCGGCTCAAGAAGCGGCGACCCAGGCCGAGGCCGCCAAGGTCGAAGCCGTGAAGTTGTCCACGGCGGCAAAGACAGCCTCCGACGTAGCGGCCAAGGCGGCGGAGGAGGCTCTCAAGAAGTTCAAGGACGAAGAGGCGAAGGCGGCGGTCGCTCAGAAGGCGGCGGCGGATGCAGTCGCGCTTGTGACGACGACGACACAAACCATCGAAGTCTCCAAGAAGACGATCACCGATGCGACGGCCGGACTGACGAAGCTCGACACCGATGTGAAAGCGTTCCAGCCGGAAGTGCAGAAGTCGGTGGATGCGCTGGCGATGGTCAACACCGAATGGGTCACGAAGCAACGAGTGGTCGAAAGCGGATTGATTGAATTGGGACGCATGGTCTCGTTCTCGCACTCGGTCGCACCGATCTTCGCGAAGCGCTGCTTGGCGTGTCACAACGCTCGCACGGCGAAGGGGCGATACAACATGGAAACTTTCGCCGCGGTCCTCAAAGGGGGCGAGAGCGGCGAAGCGGTCAAGGCGGGCGACGCGAAGTCGAATCTGCTCGCTTTGCTCAAAGATGGCTCGATGCCCAAGGACGCCGACCCGCTCAAGCCAGAGCAGATCGCGATCATCGAAAAGTGGATCGCGACCGGAGCAAACTTGAACGCCGGCTTTGAACCGAATTCGCCGCTGATCCGCATCATCCCGAAAGAAGTGCAGCCTCCCGCTCCGGAGAAGTACCCCGTGCCGGTGCCGATCACAGCGGTTGCGTTCAATGCGTCCGGCTCGCTGTTGGCGACGTCGGGCTATCACGAAGTCGTGCTGTGGAACCCGGTGGACGGCGCGGTCGTGCGGCGCATCGGCAATGTGGCCGAGCGCGTCTATGACCTTGAATTCAGTGCGGATGGCAAGACGTTGTTCGTCGCGGCCGGAACACCGGCGCAGCTCGGCGAAGTGAAGGTCTTCAACGTCGAGAACGGCCAGTTGCTCGGCGATTGGGTGAGCACCGATGACGCGGTCTTCGCGATTGCTCTCAGTCCAGACGGAACGAAACTGGCCAGTGCCGGCGCGGATCGAGCGATTCGCGTATTTGAAGTGCCGTCAGGTAAGGAACTGCTCGCGATTGAAGATCATGCCGACTGGGTCATGGACATTGCCTGGTCGCCCGATGGGACGAAGCTCGCCTCGGCCAGCCGCGACAAGACGGCAAAGGTCTTCGATCTCAAGACGGGTGATTCGCTCGTGACGTTCAACGCACATGGTCAGCCGGTGTTTGGCGTCGGCTTCTCGCCCGACGGAGCTCAAGTCATCACCAGCGGTGCCGACAAACAGATTCGCATGTGGAACGTCAGCGACGCCGCTGCGGTTCGCGCGATTGGTGGCTTCGGCGGAGATGTGTTCCGCATCGTGACCACGAAGGAAGGGTTGATCTACTCCAGCAGTGCGGACAAGACGGCTCGCATCCACAAGTTTGCGGACGCCGGCCAAGTCTTCTCGCTGGCAGGTCATACCGACTGGGTCTATTCGGTGGCGTTCAATGCCACGACCAAACGGGTCGCCGCCGGCAGCTACACCGGCGAGGTTCGACTCTGGAACACCGACGACGGCAAGGAAGTGAAGCTGATCATCGCCGCTCCGGGATATGCCCCACCGGCAGCGGTCGCGAAATAGTCGGCCGCACACTCCGAGGCTGTGAAAGAATTGGTAGCTGAACTCGCCAGAGTTCAGTTTTCTCGGCGAATTCTGAAGTCTGGCGACTTCAGCTACCCAAAACTTCACAGCCTCTCCGTGTGCGGAGCGCGTTCGGCACACGGAGTTTTTCGGCGACGACTGCTTTCCCTTACTGAGTTGTAACCGCCCTCGATGGCGCGGTGGCTCGCGCGTTCGCATAATCGCCCCTCGACCGCTAAGCCGTTTGGAGAGGGATGATCGCATGGGTGTTATTCGACTGTTGCTGGCACACGAAATGGCGCT
Organism: Planctomyces sp. SH-PL62; assembly: GCA_945905295.1. GTDB lineage: Bacteria > Planctomycetota > Planctomycetia > Planctomycetales > Planctomycetaceae > SXKJ01. The sequence continues at coordinate 10,810 of CAMDPX010000242.1, forward strand.
CCCACGCGCTGCTCTGCGTTCGCTGTTGGAATCCGACGCCGAAGTCACGGTCGTTGCCGAAGCAGACAATTCCGAGCAACTCCAAGAACAACTGCGGAGCCAGCATCCCGATGTGATTCTGATGACGGTCTCGCAACGTGCGGGCTTGGGAAGTTCGCTGATTGAAACGCTGCGTCGGCAAGACGTGAAGACGAGCGTGATCGTGGTCTCGCCACGCAACGAGATGCCGTTCGTTCGCCTGTTGATGGCGGCGGGAGCGGCGGGGTACGTCTGCGAACGCTCGCCGGTCTCGGAGTTGCGCGCCGCGTTGCGTGAAGTCGCTCAAGGCCGAACTTTCATCGACTCCTCAATCGCCGACCGCACCGGCTCGGAATCGCTCGGCAAGATGAAGAACGTGGCGAGTGGACCAAAGCCATCCTCATTTCTCAGCAAGCGCGAGACGGAAGTGCTCCAGATGCTGGCTCAAGGTTTCACCAATCAGCAGGTCGCCGACGCGCTGTCGCTCAGCGTGAAGACCGCTGAAACATATCGCGTTCGGCTGACTCGCAAGCTGGGCGTGAAGAGCCGCGCGGAGTTGTTTCGCTACGCCTTCGAGATCGGCATGATCGGCCCCGATCAGTTGGCGTAATTGTTTCGTCGCTTGGACGCCCCGTCCGAGAGCTCGGACGAGGGCGTCCAAGCTGCGACGGTCGAGCTACCGCAGATCGAAGCACGCCGCCTCGTCGCTGTTGCGGACGAGCAATCGGCCGCGCGATAGCACGGGATGACTCCAAGTCTTGCCGTCGATCGCATGAAACCGAGCCAGCTCACGCGGCGTCTCCGGCGTCGCAGTGACAAGCACGACGTCACCTTCTTCGGTCAGAATCAACAGCTTGTCCTCGTTCAGCAGCATCTGGCCGTACCCGTAACGACCTTGCTTCCAGAGACGTTTGCCATTCTTCAGGCTCAAACACGTCAGCATCCCCTCGTCGAGTCCATAGACATAATCGCCACGTCGTACAGCACCGTTGAATTTCAATTTGAATTGGTTGCACTGCCAAAGTTCGAGAGCATCCCAAGCACTCCGTTTGTCGTTCGGTTGAAAGCCGATCAAAACACTCCCTTTGCCATAGCCCGAACCAATCAGCACCCGCGTATCACCAACAACGAGCGGTTGAGCGGCGTTTATCCTTTGAGAGTTCTCCCATGGGAATGACCAGCGACTCTCTCCGGTTTTCGGAGAAAGCCCTTCGATGCCGTGGCCAAAGACAATCAGGATCTGTCGCTCGCCATTCAACGTTGCCAAATGCGGAGACGCATAGCTGCCCCGTCCGTCTGCCACGGCCCACGCTTTTTCGCCGTCCACTTGCCGATAGGCGATGACTGCCGATTTCTTGGCTTTGCTGGCCTCGTCTTTGGCACCGGGGCTGACGATGACCAAATCATCAACGATCAATGGCGATCCGCATTGTCCCCAGGACAAATTCGGCGAGCCAGCGGCGTCGAGCGTGTTGCGAGTCCACACGCATTGACCGGTCGCGGCGTCGAGACAATTCAAGATCCCGGTCGCTCCCTGAGTGAAGACTTTGCCGTCATGCACCGTCGGCGTCGAACACGGGCCAACGCCCCCTTCCGGGCTGCTGAAGCGGACGGAATCGGCGTGCGACCACAACTCGCGGCCGGTCTCGATGTCGTAGCAGACACACAACTCATTGTCGCCGCGCTGCTCCAGCGTCCAAGTTCGCCTGCCGATGACGGCGAATGCGCCCCAGCCGGAACCAATCGGTTGTTTCCAAAGTTGCTTCGGCGGTCTCGCATCCCAATCGGTTCGCAGCGATTCGCCGACAACCACGTCATCCCGATTCGGTCCGCGAAACGCCGGCCAGTCTCCTTCGGTCGGCTCCAAGCTCTCGTTGGCGAAGTCATCCTTGGCGTTTGTGGAACTCTTGATCTTGTCACTCTTGAAGAATTCAGAGGCGCGATCCTTTTTGGTCGGCTGCCAGCGCGGTGAGAATCGCGGGATCATCGCTCCGTCAAATTCATCGAAACGGAACGCGGCCAAGCTCGTCCCGCCGATGACGGCCAGCACCAGCAATCCTTTGGCGCGAGTCCGCCACAGAAGCCTCGACCAGAACGTCCACCACAAGAGCAGCAGAAACACCGTCAGCGGCCAAATCACGAAGACGCAGGCCCAATCCAGGTAGGGCCGGTTCTCGCCGAAGAAGATTGTCGCGGCGGCCTGCAACACGGCTCCGACTCCGATGGCGGCAGCGATCGGCCACCATCGTATCTTTCGTGTGGGAGTCTCGTTCGAGGAAAGCGTCGCCGCAGCATCCGTTGCCATCATTCCATCTCCGTGTTTGAAAGACCGCGCGGATGATGATGAGCCGTCTTGGTCGTCGCAAGCGGATGGGGCTAATACCGATCGCAGGAATTAGCCGCGCGGCGCTAGCCCCGGTTACACAGAATGAACCGGGGCTAGCG
>CAMDPX010000243.1 GCA_945905295.1 Planctomyces sp. SH-PL62
CATCGCCCAACAAAAAAAACTCCCGATCCGTCCTCACCGCAGCTATCCCAGACAAGCTCTCCCAAAACGTTCAAAATCCACCAGTGGAACTCGAAAGACCAAACCCAATGCGACAAAGTAAGTGCCATTGGGCGTCAGCCCCCCGGTGCGTTCACTGCGGAACCGGGGGGCTGACGCCGCCCCGCTCGCCAAGAAGTGATTATTCCGCCTTGTAATCTTTCTCGTCGTCGGCCTTCGCGCCGAATGAGGTCCGCAGGTCGGTGGCCGCTGCAGTGACGGTTTTCTCCGGGCCGGCCAGCTTCAGGAAGTAAACCCCTTTCTCCTCGATCATCAACATGACGTTGAGGACTCGCGAGCCAGGGGTCGGCTTGGTCTTACCGGCAATCGGTGGTCCGTCGGGCTTGAGATAGGTGCCGGTCACGTCGGCGACCACGTATTCGCCCAGCTTGCTTTTGCCTTTCGTGACCTTGGCCTTGCGGTCCTTCGACTCGAATTGGTTTTCCCAGCGTTTGATGTTGTCATTCACGCCGCCACCACCACCGCCGAACTGAGTGATGACCAACTCGGCCCCCTCTTTGTCCCCTTCCGCCGCGTCGATCTTGAACTGCGCGACGCGGAATTGATTGCTCGGCTTTTCCTGCTTCCAGGCTTTGGGCACGGTCAGCTTGATCTCTTTGACTTCGACGACCTGTGTCGCTTTTTCCTTCTCTTGAGCAACGGCGATGCAGCACACGAGCACTGTGGCGGCCGAAACGGCCTGCCAACGAAAACGATTCATCTGGTAGTCTCCTGCTGGGGGTGGGATGTGACAGAGGGCCAGGATTCTCAGGCTCGATCTGTTGAATTGCAACGAATTGGCGATGACGTCATCGTGAGGCACAACGTGGCTCGACTCTCTGTGTCGAGAGTTCGCATCAGTTCTGGCAGAATCTTGACTCGGAGAGACTGTGAAGTTTTCGTGGAGCACGTTTTCAACGTGCTCGAAAATAGGCCGATTGGGCACGTTGAAAACGTGCCCCACGTCATTTATTCACAGCCTCGGAGAGGCTGTGAAAGAATTGGTAGCTGAACTCACCAGAGTTCAGATTTCACGGCGAATTCTGAAGTCTGGCGACTTCAGCTACCAAAAAGTTCACAGCCTCGGAGAGTCAAACTACGAAGGAACATCACATGTCGAAGTCTGCCAACAGTCGAGTCGTGTTGATCACGGGTGTCACCAAGGGGCTCGGTGAAGTAATGGCCGCGAAGTTCGCGAGCCTGGGTCATCGCGTGATCGGCTGCGGACGGCAGATGGCGGCGATTGAGTCGATGCGCGTCAGGCACACGGCACCGCATCGGTTTGATGCGGTCGATGTGAGCCGTGATGCGGACGTGGCTCGGTGGGCCAAGAGCGTATTGGCGGAATTTGGTCCGCCGGATTTGTTGCTTAACAACGCGGCGATCATCAATCGTAATGCGGCGCTGTGGGACGTGCCGGTCGAGGAATTTGACGCAGTCATCGACGTCAACATCAAAGGGGTCACGAACGTCGTTCGGCACTTCGCACCGTCGATGATCGAGCGGCAACAGGGCGTGATCGTCAACTTCAGTTCCGGGTGGGGCCGATCGACCTCGGCCGATGTTGCTCCGTACTGTGCGACCAAGTGGGCCATCGAAGGGCTGACTCGGGCGATGGCTCAAGAGCTGCCGGACGGCATGGCCGCGATTCCGCTCGATCCCGGCATCATCAATACCGAGATGCTGCAGAGTGCCTTCGGGGCGTCTGCGAGCCGGCAACTTGATCCAATTCGCTGGGCGGAGAAGGCTGTTCCGTTTCTGCTGCAACTCTCGGCGAAAGACAACGGCAAACCCCTGAGTGTGCCGACTTAAGTAGGCCGGTCACTCCGAGGCTGTGAACTTTTTGGTAGCTGAAGTCGCCAGACTTCAGAATTCGCCGAGAAAACTGAACTCTGGCGAGTTCCGCTACCAATTCTTTCACCGCCTCTCCGTGACTTGTCGACTTTTCAAACTCGTTTTGACACGTTTTGCCGACATAGCTACCTTCCCGCACCTTTGCACCCGGGCTCGGTTGGCCACGAAGGATCGTGACACCTCACCGCAGTCCCGGCAGCGATCGCCCGACAAGGAAGGCAGGCATCGTGAGTCACTCGTCGAGCATTTTGGTTGTGGACGGTCCCTCGGAAACCACCGAGGTGCTGCGGGCCGTATTCGAGCCGCGTGGCCATGCGGTTGATCGCGTCCGCCAATCGCAGTTGCCCAGCGACAGCTCGCCGCGCGTGGTCGTCTGGCACACGAGTGAATCCGAGGACGCTTCGGCGGCGGATCGTTTCGCCGGGGTTCCGCGCGTCGTCATCGGCCGTGCTCGCGTGACTGAGCCTGCGTCCGGCGCGCGACGCTTCTCGCAGCCGTTTGAGTACCGCGAACTGCTTGGCGCGATTGAAATCCTGCTGGCCGAGTAGGTCGGCCTTTCCAGGCGGACTCAGCACAGATCGGCACCTGCGAAGCGTTCGTGTCCGCCAGGAAAGGCTGACCTACGACGGCTGTCGCAAGTGCCCCGTATTGATATCATGGCCGCGTCGTCGGAGCCGCACTGGTGAGCGGTGGTCTCGTTGTCGTCCGACGCTGTCACGTCCGCCTTGCCAGGGAGCCGATTCGTGCCGAAGGCCACGTTGCTGGTGATCCAGGGAGCCGATCAAGGGCTGCGCTTTGAGTTGGATGGCGGCGAGGTCACGCTGGGCCGCGGCGCGCTCAACCCGATTCGGCTCCGCGACGATGAAGTTTCGCGAACGCATGCGTCGATCGTCTTCGACGCTTCAGTCGGTGGGTTCGTGCTCACGGACCGCAAAAGCTCCAACGGCACGATCGTCAACGGCGAGGCGGTTCAAACACGCAAGCTCGTCAACGGTGACCAGGTCACGATGGGGGTCACGGCCTTCTTGTTTCAAGAGGTGCCGGTCGCTCGGCCGGTGCCGGTCGCGGATCAGCTCGAAGTCTTCGTCGGTGATGATCCGCGCGATCGCTCCAGCATCGTCAGCGAAATGAGCCCAAAGGTCGGCCAGCAATTGCTTCGCGATGCCACCTCGATCATTCGTTCGACTTCGCCGACGCAGACACTCGCGAATTTGCAGGTGCTGTATCGCATCACGGAGGAAGCGGTCACACCGACGCTGTCGCTGGATCAACTGCTGCACCGCATTTTGGAACTGGCGATCGAAGTCGTCGGAGCGGACCGCGGTTGCGTGTTCGTCAACGACCCGCGCACCAACAAGCTGGTGCCGCAGGCGTTCTGCACCCGCAAAGGTTTCCCGGCCGGCAGCCCGATGCCAGTGTCTCGCAGCATCGTCGATTACGTGCGTCAGCGCGGTCAGGGAGTTCGCACGTCGGACGCTCCGCACGATCTGCGGTTCAGCCAGCAGAGCATCGTGCAGGCCGGCATCCGCGAGGCGATGTGCGTGCCGATGCAGGGCCGTTACGAACTGATGGGCGTGTTGTATCTCGATACGACCACACCCACCGAGGAACTGCTCCGCGATGTTGCGGATAGCAGTCGTTTCACGGAAGAAAAACTGCACCTGCTGGCCGCGATCGGCCGGCAAACGGCGCTGGCGGTCGAGGACCATCGCTTTCAAGACGCGTTCCTCAAGGCCGAACGGCTCGCTGCCGTCGGACAAACCATCGCGATCCTCTCGCACCACATCAAGAACATCCTGCAAGGCGTGCGCGGCGGCAGTTACTTGATCGACATGGGCCTGAAGCAGCACGATGAAGACCTGATCGGCCGCGGCTGGAAAATCGTCGAGAAGAACCAGGACCGAATCTATCACCTCGTCATGGACATGTTGACGTACAGCGCCGAACGTAAGCCCGCGTTGCAGGTCGCCAACTTGAACGAGGTCGTTCGCGATGTCTGCGAGTTGATGGAAAGCCGCGCCGCCGAGTGCCAGGTCGAATTGACGTGCCAGCTCTCTGGCAAAATCCCGAAGAGCGCGTTTGATTCCGAAGGAATCCACCGCGCCGTCTTGAACATCGTCACGAATGCCATCGACGCGGTCGAAGGTACGGCCGGCGGCCAAGTCTCCGTCGAGACCGTCTACAACTCGAAGCCGGATGAACTTTGCGTGCTGGTCCGCGACAACGGCCCCGGCATCCCGAGGGCTCAGCAGGCGATGCTGTTCAACATTTTCGAATCGACGAAAGGCTCGCGCGGAACCGGGCTGGGCTTGGCCGTCTCGCAGAAAATCCTGCGCGAGCACGGCGGTGACATCTTTGTGGTCAGCAAAGAAGGTGAGGGATCCACGTTTCGCTTGGTGCTGGCGCGACTGGACGATGAATCCGGCTCCATCAGTTCGATGAGCGCGACCTATGTCTCCCCTCCCAGCAATGATTTCGAAGTCGAGTAACCGACTTTACCGCGTTTGAAACGTGCGCGGTTGACCTTCGGCACCGATCTGCACCGTGTAGCTTTCTCCGCCGGGGGCGACCGAGGCTTTGACGAACACCCCTTTGCATGACGCGGTGTCATCCACGTTGTTGGCGATGAACTCGGCCGGCGTTTGTTCTTCGGGTTTCAGCTTGACGTTGCGATGCAGTTGATAGATCGCTTGCAGTGATTTCACTTGGCGGAGCGTCGCGTTGGTGCTCGCGTCGCAGCCTTTGGTGGGGCCGTTGCACATCACGCAGACGCGCGGATCGATGGCCAGCACCAGCACCGGATGGTTGCTGACTCCCAGTCCATGATGCGTGACCATGAACAGCTCGACCTTGCCGAGCGGGTTGTTCGGGGTCATCAATTTCATCTCGATCTGGTGGGTGAGGTCTCCGCAGCACAGGAATGAAAACTTGCCAAACTTGGTCAGAAAGCTGACGCTCGCGGCGTTGTCCGATGGGTCGTCCTGCGGCGGTTTGAAGTCCTTGTTGAAGGGATTCGGTTCGCCGATGTTCGGGATAACCTCGCGGCTGGCGGTGACAATCTTCAGCGACAACGGAGTCTTTTCCGACTTCAGGGGCAGCATGTCGCCCGCTTTGACCGTCTTCGATTTGTTCTGCGAGGCGGCTCGGTAATCGACCATCTTCTTCTCGAAGTTGCCGTCCTCGGCGAGTTTCTCCGGAATACCGCGATCCCAGAAGTTGTTGATCTTGATCTGCGCAGCCAGCGCGGCGTGATTGCCGTAATGGTCCAGGTGCCAATGCGACACGGCCGCATGATCGAGGTGATCCTGCTTGGCAACGTCACGCAACACATGCAAGATTCGATCGCGATCGCGCCCGCCGTTATCGGGATATCCGGAGTCGATCAACAGCGACTCGCCCGCAGGCGTGATCATCAACGTCGCGGCCCCGCCCTCGACGTCGATGAAGTAAATATCGAGCCGCCCGTCACGCTGGTCACCCAACGCCGAGGCTCGATTCCAATGGACCGCCAAGACACACAAAACACAGACCACAAGCATTCGTTTCATGGGTAGAGCCTCCTCGGATGAATTCGTAGGACTCATTCGTCGTCTCCCTTCATTCGTCGGGACTCTTAAGAAGCACCCGACGAATGAAAGGAGACGACGAATCGGACAACAGAACGCAAGATATCAGCCGTTCGCGGGAGTTGCAGTGGGTGGGACGGCAGCGGGTGTGACGAGACTCGGAGTGGTGGCCGTTGCCGGTGGCGTTTGGTGGAAGCGTTCCTTGGAGAACTCGTTCAATTCCGTGTTGAAGATTTTGATCAGCGCGTGCAGACAGCAAGCCACGACGGGGCCGATGAAGATGCCCCACAGGCCCATCATCTGCATGCCGCCAAAGACGCTGACAAACGCGAGCAGCGGGTGCAGGTCCGCGTCACGGCCCAACACGCGTGCCTTGATGACGTTGTCGAGTGCGCCAACCACCACGATGCCGATCAGCGTGAGAAAAATCGCCGAGCCTTGCGACCCGTCGACCCACAACCACACGGCGCACGGTGCCCATACCAACCATGTCCCGGCCACGGGAATCAATGACGCGAACGTCGCCAGCACGAACAGCAAGAAAAAGTTGTGAAATCCAACGCAGTACAAGGCGATCGCCGTCGCCGCTCCCTGTGCCATCGCGGAGAACATCGTTGCCGAAACCACCGCCTGCATCACGCGCGTGAATTCGCTCAAGAGCTGCCGTTGATACTCGGCCTGCACGGGGATCAGCTTCTCGGTCGCCGCCAGCAGAGACGCTCCGTCGACGAGAAAGAAATACAAGCCGATCAGAAACATTGTCAGACCGACTAAGCCGCCGACGAGGGCTCCTAACAAGCCGAAAGTTTTCGTCGTCAGTCCCCACCCGCCGCTGGCTGCCAGGCCCAAGCTCTTCATCGCCAACTCTTGCAGGTGTTGCCCGGCGTCTTCCGAAAATGAAATCAGGTTCTGGTCCAGCTCATCCAGAATCTGCTGCCGTTCGGCGAGCACTTGGTCCCGTTCCTCGGCGGTCGCGGCCGCATCGGGAATCGGTTTCGCAAAGTCCAACGCCTTGACCGCCACCTCGCGAATCTTTTCCTTGAGCTCATCATTCGACGGCCGATCCGTGTGTTGCAGCTTCTCGAAGTTGGACGTGATCGTGCCTTGATGCCGTGAGGTGAAGTCGCGCAACTGGATCGCTGCCGTCACGACCGCCAGAACCAGCGGCACGAATAAAACGGTGCAGACCATCGTGACCGTCACCGCTGCCGCCAGCCAATTACGACCGCCCAGCTTGCGTTGGCAGCGACCATACAGTGGCTGACACCACACCGCCGTCACCGCCGCCAGAAACAGCGGCAACAGGAATGGAGCCACGATCTGATAAAAGGTGATTCCCAAAAAGATGATCAGACTCGTTAAGATCGCCAGAGAAACGAGGCGTGGCATCGACGTCATGAGATGTCTTTCGTAGGTCAGGCTTTCCAGCCTGACCGGAACGCAAACCAACAGGTTCGACCTTGATTGGGTCAGCCTGGAAAGGCTGACCTACATCCAGAAAGCTCAAACATGGCCAGACGCTACATCATCTCACTGACGGGATCAAACCGGGTCGGCGTTCTGGCGGCGGTGACGACGGCGCTCGACGAACTGCGCGGCAATTTGTGGGAAGCGAATATCTCGGTGATGCAGCCGTTTTGTTCGATCCTGCTGACCGCCGACTTTCCCGATGATCGCTCCGAGAGCATCGTCTCCGATCACATTCGCGACCTCTGTCGCCCGTATGCCGTCGAGGTCCGTTTGACGGAACCGGCGGCCGAATCCGGAATCCTGACGCCGCCGACCGTGAAGTACGTCCTGACCGTGCGCGGCTCGGACAAGCCGGGAATGTTGCGTCTGCTCGCGACCAAGATGGCGGAACTGAGCGTCGATATTCGCAACCTGTACGCCGAGCGTTGTGAGCGTGACCAATCCTTCGTCATGGAACTCGAGTTGGCGATTCCGATGTCACTCGATCTCGTGCGAGTCAGCGCACAAATCTCCGCGCGCTGTCAGGAACTCGGTCTGCAATTGACCTTGGAACCCTTTGCCGAGTTCTTTGCCCGCTGCGGCGGCAACCTCCGCGATTCCGTGCGAGCAACGACCCGCGCGTGAACGGGGTCGGGAGTCTTTTTCAGGTCGGCCGAATGGCGATTGATTGTCGGTTCGTCATTCGTCGTCCAAGAGCGCGACGCCGGCCTGAAAAAGACTCCCGCCCCCTTCGCGCTCTCACGCCGCAAGACGATCCGCGGCTGACATCGCCACCAACTCATCGGCAACGACTCCGTTCAGCGTCTGTTCGAGATCGGCCAGAATGTCGGCCACCATGCGTCCGTCGAGCAAGCGGTGATCGTAAGCCAGCGTGACCCGCGAGCAGCCACGCTCGTCGATGGGCCCGAACGTCAGGCCGCTCGTCAAGAATCCGGGAGGATGCCGAATCTCAGCCCCGCGCGAACTGATCGTCGTCAGAAAAAACGTACCGCAGCGTTTGACCCGTCTCTGTCCAGAGATATTGAGCAGTGTCCACCAGGCGATTCGTCGCAGCCACGACGGCAGTGCGCTCATCTCCCACTGCTTGCGGAACGCGGACGGAACCGGTTCCGTGAGGTAACGATCCAGACGAGCCTGCACTTGAATCAGCGGTGTCGTCTCTGGCTGATAAAATTTCGACCAGAAAATCCACGGCTCACCTTCGAACTCGCGATGCGTTACCACGATCGCGAGGCTGTTGGGGTGCTGATACAGATGCGGCCACGGCCACCGCATGTAGATCTGCCGCAACGGCGGATACTTCGTCGCCACGATGGCAAACGCTTTGATGAACACGACCGACCAGGAGATCCGTTGAGTCGCTCGTTCGCGCGCGGCGGCCACCACGCTCAAGTCGATGATCCGGTCGTGGGCCGTTGTCGGCACTTGCTGGCTCAATCGCAGCAGGTCGATGACAAGCCGCCGACTGCGCGGAATCGCCAGCCGTTTGGGTCGGTCCGTCGTGGATAAGGAAGACATGCGGCGACTCCGTTCGCACTGCTTGAATTTTGACCGTCGCAACGTATCACGGCTCGACAAATCGCGGAAAGAGCATCCCGCGGATTCAAAATTCTCAATCCGAGACAATGGTCATCACTCCGGCTGGTCGATTCGATTTTCAACACAGGAGGCAAATCGCATGGCATTGCCCAATTTTCAATCGGATGGATATCTCCCGCCCGGGGTTTACCTATCCGACGAGTCCGAAGTGCTCCAGCGGTTTGGCTCAGGCAACCTGTGTCGGCGGCGACTGGGGCTTCGCGTTCAAACCTGGCTGGCGTTGGCGAGAGCCATCCGTGCCAAACGATTCCTTGTCGATGGAAGTTTCGTGACCGCCAAAGAAGAGCCGAATGACGTTGACGCCGTGATTTGGCTACCGGACAACTTTCCCGATCAGGTGGCGCTCCGCGAGGAACCGGCGATGATGATCGAACAGATGCTCATGACGCAGTATCCCGAAGAACTCTTTGCCGCCCGTAATGCCAAACATTGGCAAGAATGGGTTGAAACCTTCAGCCGCACTCGTGAGGCTGTGGACCATCAAAAGGGAATTGTGGAGGTGCGGCTATGATTTCAACCGCGACAGAATACGAGTGCGTTCTCGCACAACTCGATCATCTCGAAAGTTGGTTGCAGCGTTTGAAGGAAGAAGGCCCGCTCACTGAAAATGGGTTGGTACGGTGCGGCGTCCGCAAACGTATTTCCCGGCTTCAAGCGGAATTGGCGTTTTACGAGGGGATGCTCGATTCACAGCAAACAGTGACCCAGGAATTGGAAGAGGTGGCCTCGTGAATTTGCCTCTCGGTTGTGGAACGGCGGCCCATCAGGCGCACGCTTTTGAGAATTATCACGGCACCGCCCGCGAAGGGCTGACGCTGACCGATCGCCGCAGCATGTTGAAGGCCAGCGTGGCGGGCCTCGCCGGGTTGAGCTTGCCAGAGTTGCTGAAAGCTCAGGCCAAGGCCGGTGGTGGAGCGAAGTCCGGCAAGAGCGTGATCCTCCTCTGGATGGCTGGTGGGCCTAGTCATATTGACACCTGGGATCCAAAACCGGATCGCCCCTACATGAATCGCGGCCCGTTCGGAGTCACGCAAACAAAGCTGCCGGGCACGATCATTTGCGAGCACCTGCCGAAGCAAGCGGCGATGCTCGATAAGTTCACGATCCTTCGGTCGGTCGATTGCAAGCACTCGAACCACGAACCGAACATGGTCATGCAGACGGCAAACCTTGCCAACGAGCCGCGCGTCAACAAAGAAGCCGAGAAGTATCCAGCTCTCGCGTCAGTCGTCGCCAAACACCACGGGGCGAATGATCCGTCGATGCCGCCGTATGTCGCCTTCATGCGATCGCGATCACATCTGGCGTTCGCGGGCTATCTCGGCAAACAGTACGACCCATTCCTCGCCAGCCAGGCAACGCGGTTGCCGATCTATGATCTCGTTGGCAAAGACACGGGGCAGATGTCTCAAGCGGCGGCGTTCCAGTTGCCGCTGGGACTATCGCTCGACCGTTTGTCAGAACGGCGATCGTTGGTCGGTTCGTTTGATCGACTCCGACGCGACGTCGATCAAGGGGGCTCGCTGGCCGCGATGGATTCGTATCAGCAGCAAGCGGTCGACATGGTCCTCGGCCGCCGAGCACAAGTCGCATTCGACATTGAACGTGAGCCAGCCGAGATTCGCGAACGTTTCGGAAAACATTTGTGGTGTCAGCAGGCATTGATCGCGCGACGGCTTGTTGAAGCGGGCGTGGCGTTCGTGACGCTCGATCTGAGCTATCACACCGCCTCCGGCACGTGGGACACGCACGGCGACAACATCCCGCCGTATGGCGGCATCAGCAAGGGACTCGGCCCGTTGTTGCCGTTGTTCGATCATCTCATCACCACGCTGGTCAGCGATCTTGATGAGCGCGGGTTGCTCGACAACACGTTGGTCATCGCGATGGGTGAGTTCGGCCGCACTCCACAAATGGGAACTCAGGACAGCACAGACGGCCGCAATCACTGGCCGAACATCATGTCGATGTGCCTCGCCGGCGGCGGCTTTCGACACGGCCAAGTCATCGGCGCGAGCGAACCGGATGGGGGAACGATCCGCGAGCGGCCCGTCACGCCGGGCGATCTCGCCGCGACGATCTTCCATCACTTCGGCGTGCCGCTCGATGTGCAATACCTCGACAACCGAGGCCGACCGCACTTCGTGCTCGCCAATGGTGGCTCACCGCTCCGCGAGTTGGCGTGATCGTTGAAGTACGAGCGCGACGCCAGATCCATTGAGCGACACATCAGCCGGAACGCGCTAGCGTCCGGTTTGTTGCTGGAGTCGTTTCGAACCGGACGCTAGCGCGTTCCGGCTGATGGGGTTGGCGGCTTCGGTGAGAAGTTTCCGATTTCACGTCCGTTGCTACGCCGCCTCGCAGGTTTCCGAAAAGATCGGTGAGTCTTCGTCGATCACCCGCCGCCGCCCCGGTAAATCATCGCGATACCAGGTCGCGAGCACCGCGTCCCATTCGGCCAAGCTGCTGACGACGACAAACGCCTCGCGAAGTTGCTCGAACTGCGGATGCAGTTCCGAATACTTGATGCCGAATTTTCGGAGCATGATCGCCGCGCGATTTTCGTCGTAGACTTCCATCGCCAAACGGAAGTGCTCGCGCAACGCGTCGCGTTGCTCGTACAACGACGGCGGTTCGGGCAGCGGCAAGCCGGCCGCGAGTGCTCGGGCTTCGCGAAAGATCCACGGATTGCCGATCGCTCCCCGTGCGGCCGTCACGCCATCGACGCCGGTCTGACGGATCATGTCCAGACACGCCTGAGCCGTGAACAAGTCGCCGCTGCCGAGCACCACTCGGCTCCCCGCGTGCTGTTTGATTTCACGGAGGATGTCCCAGTTGCTCGGCCCGTTGTAGCGTTGCTCGACCGTCCGGCCGTGAACGGTGATCGCGGCGACTCCCCGTTCGTACGCGCCGTCGAAGATCTCATAGAACTTGTCGCGACTCTCCGCTTCATCGTCGATCGCCCGCCGCATTTTGACCGTCACGGGAACATGCGGCGGTACCGCGTCTCGCACGCGACTGACAATCTCCAACGCAGTCTCCGGTTGACTGAGCAAGAAGCCCCCTCGGCAGCGGCCGAGCACTTTCTTCACCGGGCAACCAAAGTTGATGTCGATGACATCAAAGCCCGCTTCAACCAGCTTCAAGGACGCCGGGCCGAAGTCTTCCGGCACCGCGCCCATCAACTGGCCGCCGACTGGATGCTCTTCGTCGCTGACCTTCAGAAACCGTCGCGTGCGATGCCGGTCTTTCAGCTCGATCAAGAATTTGTCGAGCAGCACTTCGCACAGCGAGTACGACGCACCGAAGCGTTTGGCGATGACTCGCATCGGCCAATCGCTGTAACCGCTGAGCGCCGCCTGCACGACCGGGAAGTCGAGTTCAATCGGGCCGAGACGCAGGCGAGGCAAGTCGGTCGTTTTGGGATTTGAGATTTGAGATTTGAGATTTGGGATTTCGCCGTTCATGGTTTTTCTTCCAATCCGCAGGCACACACCATCTGGCCGCAGCCGGGGCAGCCGTTGCCATACTTCTTCAGAACGGCTGCCTGCAGATCCACGCCGGTGACGTTGGCAATCGTGGCCAACCACGCGAGGACGTCCGCGAACTCCAGAGCCAGCTCTTCCTTCGATCCCTCGCGCAATGCGGCGGCCAGTTCGCCCACTTCCTCCATCAGCCACATGAACGTGCCGTCCACGCCGCGAGCCTCATCCTTGCTGGAGTACATCTTGGCGATCAACGCTTGCAGATCGGCGAGCCCGAAAGGCTTTGTTTCAGAGGAGGCAACCACGCGAGTTTCCTTGTTTTGAGAAGGCTGGAATTCAGCCATCGGAAGTCAGCGATTCATCGCTGAGAAGCGACTTGCTCGAAATCCGTTGGCTTCACAGAATACGCGACCTCGCGGCGGACGAGAATTCCGCCGAAAAGAATTCGCCTCGCCGAGGCCACCAGGCCGATGATCGGGCGAGGTACTTCCACCGACCACAGGTTTGACAACATGGCTAAAGCGGGTTCACGCAAGAAACTGCCGAAAGAAGTCGCCGTCATCAACGCCGACAATTGCACGGGCTGCGAATCGTGCTTGGAAGTCTGCCCCGTTGACTGCATCGTGAAGGTGCCGGGCGCGACGATCGGATGTCTGCAAAGTTTCTGCGAGATCGACGTCGAACGCTGCGTCGGCTGCGAAGTCTGCGTCCACATCCCGACCAAGAAGTCGGACCCGTATGAGCTCACCGTCTGCCCGTGGGACGCCATCGAGATGCTCCCGACCATCAAGGTTGCTCAATACGTCGCCGCGAAGGGGGGCCCGCCCGATTACCTCCGCGACAACTGGGAGCGTATCGTCGAACCGGCGATCCGCATGGCCCAACTCGCCGCCGAACAGCAGGCGTAACGGCTGAAATTCGCACAAGCCGGAATCAAGTCGACTCTCAGGCGAGCGGGGCGGCGTCAGCCCCCCGGTGTTCGGCGGTCATCACGATCACCGGGGGGCTGACGCCCAATGGTGCTGACTTTGATTTTGCGTTGGAATTGTCCGGACCACGGCATGGGGTTTGCGCGTAGCTGTCAGATTTCCTCACGGAGGTCATTCTGGCATGGTCAAGCACGGTAACGCGGGGGTTTCGGG
>CAMDPX010000244.1 GCA_945905295.1 Planctomyces sp. SH-PL62
GTGTTCCTGGTTGGCATAACTCCCGCTCGGAACCGAGAGCTTCGAAGCGAGACTATCGGGATCGAGCGTTGGCAGACTCTCCTGTGGAATCGCGGAACTCGAAGCGAAGCTCTCGGGATCAAGCGTTTGCAGACTCTCCTGACTCACGGCCTCCGCGTGACTCACGGCCTCCGCGTGACTCACGACCTCCGCGTGGTGTTCGACGATCGTTGGATTGCTGGCCTCCATTCCGGCGGAATCCTCCGCTTCGACCGAACGATTCTCGCCTTGAGTGTGATCCGAATTGGGAAGTGACATGGCCGAGTCTGCCAGTACCGAAGAAGTAGAAGAGCTGTGAGCGACAGCAAGAGTCTCGCGGATTCGGCGTTCGCATTCGAGGGAGAATCGCGGCTTCGGCGATTTCGCGAACGAACGAGTCGCCTCACGAATTGTAGTACGACGATTCGACTTCGTATCGAGCCGCACGCAATTTGTAGGACGGACAATCCTGTCCGTCGCGAAGTCTTGATGACGGACAGGATTGTCCGTCCTGCGTTTGGTTGCGGCTTGGCCGCGTCGTGAATCCGTCGCCGAAAGATCCCAGGCACCGATTGCGCGATGCGAGCGACGCGACGGCCTGTTGACTCCGCAATCATTCAACCGCCCAATGGCGAGATCTTTCTCGGCGCGGATTGCGCCTGACGCGGATTCTTCGGTGACGGAGTCGCTTGAGTATTCTTAGGCGACGAAACTCTCGGCTTGGAATTTGGTGCGGGCGTCTTCCGTTGCCCGTTGCCCATCCAATCGGCCCCTTGCTTCAAGACTTCGTACACCGCCTTGACCGAGCGCACGACTGGCGACTTCATCAGGACTTCTGCAGGGAGATTGTTCTCGCTGACGCTGACGCGATTCAAAACATCTTCCAACGCTGTCCGCGGCAAGCCTTCAAGCTGCAAACTCTGGAGCACACCTTCAAACAGCCCCTGCCAGGCTTCGGGGTCGAGTGGATTAAAGGAAAGCGTTGTTCGCAGTTTCTCTTCGATCTCGGTGTTCGCGAAAGCGACGGCGGAATCATGGACATCATCAATTCGATCGGCCCCCTTGATGGAGGGATTCGTCGCCAAGAAGAACGAGGGCGTTTGGCCGGCCGGCACACTCCGGTTGGCGATCGCTTCGAAACCCAGAGCGAAGGTCAGTTGCACCTTGCCGTCCGGCGTCGAACCGCTGCGTGAGATTTGTTGCGGAGGCAGCGATTGCGATTCACCCGAGCGTGTGACCATCGAGGCTTGAAAGCTATTTCCCAAATTGCTGCCGTATCCAGAAACCTGCAAAGTTGGAACACCTCCGCCCGTAGTCGGCACGATGGCGACGGCCGCAAACTGACCAGAGTTCACGAATCCGCCCATTGGCAAATTGGTGACACCAGAACCGGGGCTGACTGTTGTCGCTGCACCATTGGGGCTCGTGAGGACAAACCCCGCATCGGGGGCGTCATCCAGAATCAACACGAGATAGTCCTGATCGAGTTTGCCTTGCTTGGCCAAAGTGGCGATCGCTTCGACAACGGCATTGCGGATGGCGACTGGATTTCGGTCGCCCATCATCCCCGCGCCATTCGCGATGGAGACCAAGCCCACCGTGGCCGCTTCGAGCAGCGCGCGTTCGGCTGTTGAGCCTCCGACGGGACGAACCGAATCCGCCGCACGATTCGCCGGTGCGACCAGCACCCGGTATGCGCCCGTGGAAAAATCGCGTTCACGGGCATTGGGGATCGGACCTAGCCCGGTGGCCTCCACGTAGTACTCGGCTCCGGCGGTTGCGTGGAATGTCACGAGGCTGTCAATCAGGCCGGTCGCGAAATTGACGTCGTCATTGGACGCGATCGGCATCCCCTTGTCGTCGTAGATGACCAAGACCGTGTCGAGATTACTGCCGCTCACGCGATCCAGGCTCACCGCCACTAATCCGTCCTGTGGTGCGACAAATCGATAAACATCCCGATCAAATCGAAAGTCGATCGCCGATGTGGTGGCGACATTGAATGCCAGCGGTGTCGCATTGGCGATTGAATCGGGAACCTGATCGACGGTGTTTCGGATGAAATTGGCATCGCGGCCAGACAGTTGGTAACTGCCGGCTCCCGTCGCGCCGGCAATCCGGACGACGTAGACGCCCAGTTCGTCCACAGGAAAGGAGAGTGTCGAGATCCTCGGCCGCCTGTCATCCTGCGACAGCACATCAATCAATTCGTAATCTCCATTGGCGGCTCCGGCGAGTCGGACGTCACGGAAGATAGACACCGCCAAGTCTTGATCGAGATCCAGACTGAGTTCCAGCACGCCCGTGAAATTCGCTTGGAAGTCCAAGAGATCAACATCTTGAGTCCTTTGATTACCCGCGGCTGCAGAAATCTCTCCTGTCACGGGCGAGGACAAGCCAAACTCGTGACGATTATTCAACCGGATTTCCCGTCGCGGCGTGTCCCGTCGCAAGGCGTCCAATTCATCGAAGGAATCTTTGAAGTCGTCTGTCTGAGCCGTCGTGGTTGCCACCAGGAAATAGGAGCCTGTGCCGAAGGAAAAATCTTGAGCGACGATGTCGTAAGTGAATCCCGCCGTGACGTCGATTTCCAAATGACTATTCAAACTGGTGACAGGGATCCTGGCAGGCACAATCCCCGGAAAACCCAATGAACGAAACGGAATGCTCAGTAATCCAAAATTGAATGGACTATCGTCGTTCCGTCCGACTTCGACGCCGTTCGAGACTCTTGTGACCGTCAACAGGGGATCCAACGAACCATCGGTGGTCACGAGGTCGATGACGACCTGGCCGTCGCTCGCGGCAGTAAAGCTAAAGGCATCGCGTTCGAAGGACGAGCTGATATTGCCTGAGCGAAGAGCGAAATTGGTTTGAGCCAAATCGGGATCCAGCGAAACAGCGGCGTTAATCGCTTCCGGTGCCGTAATCGCCAACGAGAAATCTCCCGTAGTCGATCCGAATCCGCTCACGTCGATTTCCAGGATTTGGCCGATCGTCACCGGCAGGGACACCAAACTATTCAAGCCTGGGCCGCTGTCGTCATCGATCACCGTGCGCACGACGAAATCGTTCTCAATCACGCGCACGGTCACCAGAGTATCAAGGTTACCACTCGTGGCATTGGCTTCGATTCGGAGCACTTGATTGGAAGTGGCGGAATCCAACCGAAACGGAGCGACGCCCGACGCGGTGATCGTTCCGTTGGCTCGGGTGGAGATATTGGCCGTTGGAAAAGCGAGCGATGGAACAATCGGCGCGGTGACGGCCGTCGCTGACAGCGTGTAAAACCCCGTGCCATCATCGACGCCGCTCACGTCAATGAAGAATGTCTGATTGGCCTGAGCGATGAAGGTCAACTGGCTATTGGAGTCGACCGGAAAATTGACGTCGTCGTTGAAGGCCACTCGCACTCCCAGAGAGTTAAAGACTTCCAGGAACGTGTCGAGCGCGCTGGGATCCTCTGCATTCAGTGCAATACTGACCACACTCGGAGTATCGACCTGGAATTGGAAAAGGTCGTGGTCGAATGGGATCTCAATTGCATTGGTCCTCGTTGGCGACACGCTCGAAAGTGTTCCCAAATTCAACGCCATCTGCGGGCTGGGAGGGGCCACGTTATCTGTGTGCAACGAAGCATTGAGCCGATAGTTCCCCGTCGAAATTCCAAAGCCACCGGCCTCGATGAGGTATGTCTCGCCAGCCTCAATGCTATAGACCAATCGGCTGTTCCGACGCGTAGGAAAATCGACATCATCATTGACGGCCAAGACGGAACCCACGGAATCTCGGAGCGTCACGATCGTGTCGAGATTTCGGGCATCGGTCGGATCCATCGTGAGAACCAGAAGGCCCGCCTTGTCCGCCGAAAACTGATAGCGATCGATCTCGCCCGCGACTGTGATCTCGTCGCTTCGCTGGATCGGTTGAGTGCTTGTCAACAGTCCCAAAGGGATCGACATCGGCGACGAAACGGACAACGAATAGTTGCCCGTCGTAGATTCAAAGCCATCGACTTCGAGAAAATAGGTCTGGCCGGCAACCACGTCGATCGTCAAGCGGCTGTTGGTATTGAGGGGGTATGCAATGTCGTCGTTAAAAGCCAGAAACGCGCCGTCGGAACTCAAGACCGTGAGCCGGGTGTCCAATGCCGAAGATTCGCTGGCAGTGACATCCACCGTCGCAATGCCCGTCGCTTGCGCTTGAAAGCGAAAGAAGTCAAATTCCAGGGGCTCGGAAATCGTGCCGGCTCCTTCCGGCTGCCGAGTACTTGACAGCGTCCCAAGGTCGGTCACTTGCGGCAGCGAGACCATGAGAACGTAGTCACCGATCGCTTCAGGTTCGGCGGGCGCAACGTCGTCGGAGGCACTCGCAACGATGAAATAGGTCTGGCCGCTCTCGATGGAATAGGTCAGAAAACTATTCGGGCCTCGACCGCTGTCATCGTCCTCTGCGATCGTGGCACCATTGGAATCCAGCAGTCGGACCTGCGGATCTAGCACTGAGTTGTCGCGATCCAACTGAATGAGAACGAGCCCAGAAGTATTCGACTGGAATCGAAAGAAATCCCGGTTTCCTTCGGGATCGATTCTGCCTGGAAGCAGGAGTGGTTCAGCGTCGGTCAAATTCAGCAGTTCCGTGTCTTGGGGCAATGAATCCGGCTCCAATGAAACAGAGAGGTCGTAATCACCACTCGTGGATCCGAAGCCACTTGCCACGATGAAATACGTCTGGCCGGCGACGACGGAATAGGTCAGCAAGCTGTTGTTGTCTTCGCCATCATCGTCGTCCGACTCAAGCTCCGCTCCCGTGAAATCCAAGAGCGAGACGAACGGGTCCAGAAAACTGGAATCGGCGGCATTCAATTGAATCTCGGCGAGACCGGACGCATCCGCTCGAAATTGAAAGAATTCACGCTCTCCGGAGACTCCGATGGTGCTCGAGCGTTGGAGCGACTGAGTGGCCGACAAGACGCCCAGGTCCGTCACGTTCGGGAGCGAAATGGAGACGACGCACTCACCGATGGAAGTGCCAAATCCGCTGGCAACGACGTAATAGGGCTGGCCGCCGGCGATGGTAAAAGTGAGGAAACTGTTCCGGCCTGGACCGCTGTCATCGTCGCTCCGTACCGGTGTTCCCGAAGCATCGAGCAGTGTGAGAAACGGATCCAGCGAATTCGAATTCGTGGCATTCAACTGGACGGCGGTAAGACCGGGAGTATCCGCTTGAAACTGAAAAACATCACGATCCCCCGCCACATCAATGATGCCGAATTGAGAGAGCAATCCCCCCGGAGCCAAGTTGCCCAGATTGGTCGCGTCAACAATCGTATCACCGACGATGTCTCCCGGACCGGTCAGCAGGCAGCGCGATTCCAGCATCTCAATCGCGGCCACGCGATGCTGACGTCGAGCTTTGAAGCGGTGGATACGCATAAGTCCTCCAGGATGATCAGCGTGAGACCGGCCGAGCGACTCTCGGCAGCCACTCATGCTGCGCCCATTCTCGTTTCGTGGTCGCCGCACTCGCCAGAGCGGTAGACTCGTCTGTCACAATGAACGCGGCTATCCACGAAGCGTGCCGAATCGCCGACTCACCGGCGCAATCCCGATAGTCCGCAAGCTCGTGGTCTCGCCGAAGGCTCTCGATCCCATTAGTCCGGTTTCTGCGCATCGGTTTTCTGAGGCGTGTCGCGGTTGAAGGATTTGAGAGCTTCCAGGAATTCGGGAGCTTGCCGGATCGGATCTAGCTCAGAATCCGAACGCACATACTCCGCGAGCTTGGATTGAAACTGGGGGCCGGCAAGTTGGTGGGCCTCCAACAGCAACTCTACAGCACGCAAAGCATATTGTTTGGCCAATTCTTCCCGTTGTTCGAGTGGCCGCTTGGTATCGAGCAAGACTTTACCGGATGCCAGTGCGTAGATGGTGGCCGGGTTGTACAAGAAGGGCCACGACTTGGCTCCGACCTGCGCGATGACTTGCCGATTCAGTTTGTTGGACTCTTCCAGAACGGCGATCCCTTCGGCATGTTCCCCCAGAAGCACCCGCGCCCGGGCGAGTCCGTGGAAATGGTTGGGATTGTGCGGATTCAACCGGACCGCTTCCTCGAAATCCGCTTTGCCCAGCTTGTTCGCTTCTGACAAATACGCTCGCCCGCGCAGTGCCAGCAATTGTGCCGCCTGTTCGTTCTTGGGAGAGAGTTGCAGAAACATGGTGTAATCGTTGATCGCTTCGCCGTACCGAGCCAGCTTCGTCAGAGCGGTGGCTCGTGACTGGTAAACCTCGGCGACCGGCCCGGCCTTTTCGAGGAACGATGTGAAGCCCTGCACCGCTTCCTCGAAGCGTTCCAACAACATCGCCGCCTCTGCTCGCCAGCGGATGACTTCTGAGTCGTCCCCGTTTTTCGCGAGCGATCGATCGTAGGCATTGATCGCTTCGGCCGATCGACCGGCGCGCGTATGGATCAAACCCATCTGCTTGAGATGCGCGGCACAGCGCACGTCGTTTTGCTCCAGCGGAATCGCCCGATCCAGTTCGCTCAGAGCCGCAGGGAGATCACCCAGCGCCAAGTGAATAGACCCGCGTAGCGCGTAAATTCCCGCTTGTCGTTCGGAGCGTTGCGTCGCGGCAGTCAAAGCAACCAGCGCCTGTTGATATTCGGCCTTCGCCAGCACGTCCGCGTTGACCTCATTGGACGTCTTTTGGATTTGGTCGGCTCGTTCGTAATGCGCCAACGCGAGGTTGAGGTACGGGGCCGCCTGGTCCGGCTTCAGTTGGCTCGCCTGTTTGAAGTCCGTTTGAGCGGCCACATATTTCTGTTCCAGAAACAAAACCGCGCCTCGGTTCAGGCAGACGTGATAAGACTCGCCGGCGAGTTCCTCGGCCTTGGCAAAGTCCTGATGCGCCGCCGCAAACCGCTTGAGCTGGCCGAAGGCGACACCGCGCGTGAGATACGGCCAATGGAAACGGGGACGCAGAGCGATGCAGGCGGTATAGCTGGCGATCGCGGCCTCATGTTGGTGAAGCTGGACGTTGCACAGTCCCAACATGTTCAACGACCAGAAATCCTCCGGATCAAAACGGAGCGCGTCCTGATACGCCGCGACCGCATCCGCATAGCGTCCTTGGGCGCGAGCCAATTCGCCGAGCAAATAAAAATCCAAGCGGCTCTTGGACTCAAGCGACTCCGCGACCGTCTTCGCCTTTTGAGCTTCCGGCCGTTGGTCGAGTCCCGAATACAAGTCGGCTCGCAAGTACCACATCGCTTTCGAGTTCATCCCCAGCCGCTCGGCGCGCCGCAGGTCTTCCAGCCCACGTTCCGCCGCGGCGCGGAATTCGGCGGCGTTGTCCCCCAGCGCCAACTTCGTTTCGAGGTAAGCGACCGTGACGAGAAGTTCCTGCATCTTGTCTCGCCATTTTGAGAGAGCGACCTCTCCCAGCACCCGGAGTTGCGGACTAGCGTTGTCTGGTTGGTCAAAGTCGAATTCAAAAATCTCCATCGCGGCGACGGCATGTCGCTTCGATTCGCGGATGTCATCGAGCGATTCATCTCCGGAGATGTTGCCGCCGAGAATCTGAGCCAGCTCGACTTCTCGGACAAAGCTTTCAAATTGATCGACCGCTTTGAGTCGCGTCCGCGCCGTCTGTTCGAGTTCCGCAAGTAACGGTTCCGCAGTGAGTCGCTCAGCAATCCCCGTCAGCAGCAGCTTGGCTCGCGGAAAATCCTGATGTTCATGAATCGCCTGCTGCGCCTCGGCGAGTTCCACTTCGACTTCACTTCGTATCGCGGCGACTCGCTTGCGGACCGCAGCCTCTCGCAATTGCGTCACGTCGGCGAATTCGACCTGAATTTCTTTTCGCTCGGCAACCAGCTTGGGTTCGGAATCAACGATCACACGGGCGGCGTCGAGCAGCTTCTCGGCCTCATCGAATTTCAAATTGGTTCTGGCGACTTTCGCGTCGTTGATCTTGGCATTGGCGTCGATCCGCAGCCGATTGAAACGATTGGCCGCGGCCCGCTCGGCAATGAAGAGGCTGACGATCAAGACCAGAGAGGTGGCGGACGAACTGACAATCAAAGTCCGATGCTGCTTCGCCCAACGGCGAACACGCTCGTGCCACGGATCGGGATAGGCCGAGACCGGTTGATCCGCTAACCACGCTTCGACATCGGCCGCCACATCGAGAGCCTTCGGGTATCGAGCCTCCTTGTCCTTGGCCATCGCCTTCAGACAGATCGCTTCCAGAGGCTTCGGAATCGTGGGATCGATTGTGCGCAGCGGCGGAATCGCGCCCTGGATCACTTTGGCCAAGACTTCCTGAATCTTCCCTCGCCCGACCGGTTGTTGGTTCGAGAGCAACTTGTAGAGGATGCCTCCCAAGGCATAGATGTCGGTGCGGGCATCCAATTCATCAATCTGGCCCAGCGCTTGTTCGGGAGACATGTAGGCCGGCGTTCCCATGACCTGTCCCGCCAAAGTTTCGCTGCCAGCACTGCGTTGCCCCGTCTGGACCGGCCGTTGTCCGGTCGCGGTGGCGGTTGCCGCGTTGAAAGTCTTGTTGCCCGCGAACTTGGTCTCGGCCTTCGCCGTTGCCGGCGCTTTCGAGGAGAACGGAATCGATCTGTCCGCGAGCGTCACCTCCAGACTTGCAGCGCTCGGCGCAGATTTGTGTGTCGCATCATTCGTCGCCTCGGAATGCTGTGACTCATCCGTCACGATGGTGGCAATTTCCGACTCTCCATCGACCACGAACCCCTGACCGTCCGACGTTGTTCGCGTCGAGCGATCGGACGAGATCGACTGCTCGCCAAGGATGTCGATCAACTTGGCCAGCCCCCAGTCGAGCACCAGCGTCTCACCGAATTCGCCAACCATCACGTTCAACGGTTTGAGATCACGGTGCAAGACACCTTTCTCATGCGCAAACCCGACCGCCTGGCAAATGGCGATGAACTGCCGCAACAAGCGATTGAAGGCCAGTTGCCGTTCAGAGCTTCCGCGCGGCAACTTGTGCAATGCTTCAATCGCATCCTCCATGTTGCCGCCGCGGACGAGCTTCATCGTGTAGTACGGCGCACCGTTTTCCTGAACCCCGACGTCGTAGATCGGAATGATTCCCGGATGCTCCAGTTGTCCGGAAATCTGCGCCTCTTCCAGAAAACGCTCGACATGAATCGGCTTCTTGAGCGCCTTGGGCAACAGTTCCTTGTAGGCGACTTCGCGGCGGATCGCCGTGTCTTCCGCACGCCACAAATTTCCCAATCCACCATGCGCGAAGTTATCCAGCAGCACATACCGCTCGGTGGCGGGCGGCGGACCACCGCTGCGATTGGCCGAGGGAACCGCCGCTGAAACTTTCGTGCGCTCACCCGTCTTCGCGAACTCGGCGCTGCCCGGAGTCTCCAGACAAGTCTGTTCCGACGCCGCCGCGCTCAAAGCCGATGGATTGGAAATCGGGCCTTCGGAATCCAGCGTCCCGACATCTTCCTGATTGACTGAGCTGACGCTCGGAACCGAGGGGTTCGCAACGAGGCTCTGAGGATCGAGCGTTTGCCGACTCATGGCTTCCGCGCTCTGCTCCATCATCGTCGGGTTGCCACGTTCCGCCTCCTCCGATTTGTCTGCGTCGAAAGCAGGATTTCCATCTTGCGTGTGATCCGAACTGGGAAGCGACATAGCCCAAACCTGCCAGAGCGCAAAGGGTCGAAGAGTGGTATCAGTCCACGGCAGTCTCGCCGATTCGGTGTCGGCATTCGAGGGAGAATCGCCGCACTGGTGACTTTGCGCAAGCACGCGAGCGTCGCTGGTGTTTCTGAGGCTCGCTCCGCAAGATACCGCCCCTTTTGAGCGACTCGCGAGGCGGACATGGCTCCTGGATTTCAATTGGCGTTTTATGCCGTGCTCATCATGACCGCGTCGATGGCCGGAGGTCTCGCGCCGGCGATGATGCGGTTCACGCACCGGCAATTGCATCTGCTGATGAGCTTCGTGGCCGGACTGATGTTGGGAGTCGCCGTCTTCCACATGCTGCCGCACGCGGCGGAGAAACTGCGCTCCATCGACACGGCGGTCAATTGGCTGATGTTTGGCCTGCTGGGGATGTTCTTCCTGATCCGAGCGTTTCACTTCCACCAGCATGTGTCGTTGGAACCTGATGAGTCGCTCGCTCCGGGCATCAATGCCGAGAGCGAGCATTCCGGATGTCTGGTCCACGATCACGGGCATCAGCACGATCATGACCACGATGCGTCGCACGCTCATGCTGACCACCATGAACCACCCTCCGCTCACAAACTGAGTTGGGTGGGGATCGGTTTCGGTTTGACGGTTCACACGCTGATCGACGGCATGGCGTTGGCCGCCAGCGTGCGTGATGAAGCCTCACGCGGCGGGCCGATGTGGTTTGTCGGTGTCGCAACGTTTCTGGCGATCGCGTTGCACAAGCCGCTCGATGCGATGTCGATCACAGCGCTGATGGCTTCTTCGGGTTGGTCACGTGGCTGGCGACTCGGAGCGAACGCCACATTCGCCGCGATGTGTCCGATCGGCATCATGTTGTTCTTTGCCGTGGATCGCGCGCTGACCGCCGATGGCGTCTTCATCGGAGCCGCGTTGGCGTTTTCGGCGGGAGTCTTTCTCTGCATCTCGCTGGGAGACTTGCTGCCAGAAATCCATTTCCATCACCACGACCGGGTGAAGTTGTCGCTGGCGCTGTTGTTTGGAGTCCTGTTGGCTTGGTGCCTGCGGTTTATCGAACCGCACGATCATGGACACTCGCGGAAGACCGCTTGTCGTGACCCGATTCACCGGGTCTACGTCGCGCGTTTGACCCCATAAATGGGGTCACTACGAGCGCTGGCCGCCGGCTTTTTGTTGGGCTTTGGCCCAACTGTCTCGCAGCGTGACCGAGCGATTGAAGATTGGCTGGCCCGGTTTGGAATCGACGCTGTCCACGCAGAAGTAGCCCAGTCGCTCGAATTGCCACTGACTGCCGGGCGCGGCTTGCGCTAGGCTCGGTTCGAGCATGGCTTGTGGCACGACCTCCAGCGAGTTCGGGTTGATCGTCGTCTTCCAATCGACTCCTTCGGGGACATCGTTCGGGTTGGGTTGTCGGCAGAGGTGATCGTACAGCCGAACTTCGGTGGCAATCGCGTGCTCGGCCGAGACCCAGTGCAGAGTCGCTTTCACCTTGCGGCCGTCGGGTGAGTTGCCGCCGCGCGAAGCTGGGTCGTAGGTACAACGCAACTCGACAACGTTGCCGCTGGCGTCCTTCACGACCTCTTGGCAAGTGATGAGGTAGGCGTATCGCAGACGGACTTCGCGGCCCGGACCTAATCGGAAGAATTGTTTCGGCGGGTTCTCCATGAAGTCGTCTTGCTCGACGTACAGCGTGCCGGAGAACGGCACCTTGCGCGAACCCGCGCTCGCGTCTTCCGGGTTGTTGACGGCGTCGAGCCAATCGACTTCGCCCGCCGGCCAATTCGTAACGACGACCTTCAACGGCTTGAGCACCGCCATCGCGCGCGGGGCACGCTTGTTGAGATCGTCACGCAGTGCGTCTTCCAGCCACGACATCTCGATGGTGCTGTTGAACCGCGCGACGCCGATCCGGTCGCAGAACGCGCGGATCGCTTCGGGGGTGTAGCCGCGGCGGCGCAGGCCACAGAGCGTCGGCATCCGAGGATCGTCCCAGCCGGCGAGATGGTTGCCCTTCACCAGTTCCAGCAAACGGCGTTTGCTCAGCACCGTGTAGGTCAGGTTCAGCCGAGCGAACTCGTACTGCCGGGACGGGAAGATGCGCAGGTTCTCGATGCACCAGTCGTACAAGCGGCGGTGCGTCTCGAACTCCAGCGTGCAGATCGAGTGCGTGACTTTTTCGATCGAGTCGCACTGGCCGTGAGCGTAGTCATACATCGGATAGATGCACCACTTGTCGCCGGTGCGATGATGATGCGCGTGCCGGATGCGATACAGCACCGGATCGCGCATGATGAGGTGCGTTTCCGCCAGGTCGATCTTCGCGCGTAGCACATGTGCCCCGTCAGGGAACTCGCCGGCCTTCATGCGGCGGAACAGGTCGAGGTTCTCCTCGACCGAGCGATTACGGAACGGAGTTTCGATTCCCGCGACGGTCGCCGAACCGCGTTGCTTTGCCATCTCGTCGGCCGATTGGCTATCGACGTAGGCGAGGTTTTCTTGGATCAGTTGCTCGGCCCATTGGTAAAGCTGCTCGAAGTAGTCCGAGGCGTAATACAGGCCGTCCCAGTTGAAGCCGACCCAGCGGACGTCCTCTTGGATCGAATCGACGTATTCGGTCTCTTCGGTGGTGGGATTGGTATCGTCGAACCGCAGGTTGCACTTGCCTCCGTATTTCTTGGCGAGTCCGAAGTTCAAGCAGATCGACTTGGCATGTCCGATGTGCAGATAGCCGTTGGGTTCGGGAGGAAACCGCGTCTGCACGGGCAATCCGCCGTTGCGGTTGGTGCGCAGGTCTTCCTCGACAATCTGCTCGATGAAATTCAGCGAGCGTTCCGGTGTGGAAGGATTGTCGGCGGATGGAGTCGGTTCGGGAGCGGACATCAACAGAACTCTTTTCTCGAAGAGAGGGGACAGGACGAGAGGTCGGGGCGGGGGTCGGAAAGTAGCAACTGCCAGAAAGTGTTACCAGCAGTGTTTCGTCAACTCAGTCGCTAGTGCCACAGATCGCAATTGAACTGTCATGGAGTCCAAAAATCCCCACGGATGGCATGGCAATACCACGGATGAAGAATGAGAAGCATTGTTTTATCCGTGGTATCGCCATGCCATCCGTGGGGAACATCGGTTTGAATTTCACGTTTTGATCAGCAGGCAACAAGCGATGGTTCTGGTGGAAGGTTAATTCTGATCTGTGGCA
>CAMDPX010000245.1 GCA_945905295.1 Planctomyces sp. SH-PL62
CTGCAAGTGCTCACGGCCGGTACGGCGCGCGAAGGGATTGAGCTGTTGCGTCGTCAACGTCCCGACGTCGTGCTCTGCGATGTCCGATTGCCGGACCTGTCGGGCCTCGATGCTTTCGATCGGATGCACGAAATCGACCCGCGTATTCCCGTCATCATCATGACCGCGTTCGCGAAAACCGAGACCGCCATCGAGGCCATGCGGCGCGGAGCGTTCGAGTACCTCGTCAAGCCGATGGACTTCCAGGCGCTCAAGCAAGCGGTCCAGCGAGCCATCGAAGTCAGCCGCTTGAGTCACGTCCCGGCGGTGCTCGGCGAACTGGAGTCGGACGAGGACGATCCCAACGCCGAGCGGATCATCGGCCTCTCGCCCGCCATGCAGGAGGTTTACAAGACGGTCGGCCGCGTCGCTTCGCAAGACGCGACGGTACTGATCCTCGGCGAAAGCGGCACCGGCAAGGAATTGGTTGCGCGAGCCATCTATCACTACAGCCAACGCAGTCAGAAGCCGTTCCTGGCCGTGAACTGCGCGGCGCTGTCGGAGTCGCTGCTCGAAAGCGAACTCTTCGGCCACGAGAAGGGAGCTTTCACCGGCGCGGACCAACGCCGCATCGGCAAGTTCGAGCAAGTTCACGGCGGCACGATCTTCCTCGACGAGATCGGCGACATGAGTCCCGCGACTCAGGCCAAAGCACTGCGATTGCTCCAGCAACAACAGTTCGAGCGGATCGGCGGCAACTCCACGATTCAGACGGACGTCCGCATCATCGCCGCCACCAATCAAGATCTTGCTGCGATGGTCGCCGATGGCCGATTCCGGCAAGACCTGTTCTATCGCCTGAACGGCTTCACGATCCGCCTGCCGGCCTTGCGCGAACGCCGTGAAGACATCCCCGCATTGCTCAACCATTTCGTCAATGTCTGCAATCGCGAACTGGGCAAGAACGTTCACACCGTCACTCCGGAAGCGCGGGCGATCCTGGAGTCTCACGACTGGCCCGGCAACGTGCGCGAGTTCCAAAGCGCGATCAAGTTCGCGATGGTCCATGCGACAACTGATGTCCTCACTCCCGACTGCCTCCCGGACAATTGCCGGCCGAAAACCAACGGCGACTCGGCTTCAAACAGTGAAGGACGTCTGGTGACGAATGCCTCGGAGTCCCCTTCAACCGTGGTGCCGCCCAACCTTGGTCCGGAGTCGTCCAGCTCGATGCTCGACATCGCGGAGCTAACCCGCCGCTTGCTCGCCGCAGGACAAACCGATCTCTACCGACAACTCATCGCGGCGGTCGATCGCACGATCCTCGAAGAAACCATGCGGCACCTCGATGGCAACCAACTGCAAACCGCCGAACGACTGGGCATCTCGCGCATGACGCTCCGCAACAAACTCCGCTCGCTGGGCCTGCTGGCCGAGAAACCCGAAGCTGACGATTCGTAGCGTCCACCGAGCAAGATTGGACGTCACGTTGCTCAATGACGCAGCCACAAAAGAAAGCACCCCGGTCCCTCCAACTTGGACCGGGGTGCTCGATGCCAGGACGAGCCGCTCCGTCAGCAGCATCCCGTGCGTCTCATCGTAGGTTGGGACTCTGTCCCGACCCGCGGTTTGGTCGGGACGGAGTCCCAACCTACAAGACCTACGAACAGCCCATGCTGGCTCCGCAGTTGTGGCAGAGGTAGCAGTTGCCGTTGCGGACGGTGATCGCTCCGCAACTGTCGCAGGCCGGCGCGTCGCTTTGGAAACGAGCGAATTGCAAGTTGCGAACTGCGGGGCTGTCGCCCGATTCCGGGAGGACGCCCAAGGCCGAACTGGCGCTGGCGAACTGGGGACTCGTGGAAGTCGAGCCGGCTCCGTTGACGTGCGTCTCGATCAACGCAGCCAGCTCTTTGGTGACGGTGTCGGCGGACGGCGCGGAATGCGGCATGTGACCGTGTCCATTGTTGCCGTTGAACCGCGGGCTGTTCGCTTCGCGGTAGCCGGGGACGAACTCCATGCCCAGCCAGCGGTAGATGTAATCGACCACCGACTTGGCGTGCGGGATGTCTTGGTTCTTCGTCCAACCGCTCGGCTCGAACCGGCTGTGCGAGAACTTCTCGACGAAGACTTGGACCGGAACTCCGTATTGCAGACCCATCGAAGTCAGCGTGCCGATGACGTCCATCAGACCGCCGATCGTGCTCCCTTCTTTGGCCATCGTGATGAACAACTCGCCGGGCATGTTGTCTTCGAACAGGCCCACCGTGATATAGCCGTCATGATTGCCGACGCTGAACTTGTGGGTGAGCGAGTTGCGCGTCGCCGGCAGTCGGCGGCGAACCGGTTGCCCGGGAACCGCCTCGGCTGTGCCGTCCTTCTTCTTGTCACCCTCCTTCGACGTGTTCAGCGGTTGCGATTGCTTCGAGCCGTCGCGGTAGATCGCCAACGCCTTAAGGCCCAGCTTCCAGCCGTCGGTGTAGGCGTTCTCGATGTCCTCGACGGTCGAATCCGCCGGCATGTTGACGGTCTTCGAGATCGCACCGCTCAAGAACGGCTGAGCGGCGGCCATCATCTTGATGTGCCCGCGCCAGTGGATCGTCCGCGATCCCTTCGCCGCCTTGAAGGCACAGTCGAAGACCGGCAAGTCTTCGTTCCGCAGGTTCGGAGCGCCTTCAATCGTGTCGTGCTTTTCAACGTAATCGAGGATGCCCTCGATCTGTGGCTGATCGTAGCCGAGCGACTTGAGCGCGACCGGGACCGTGCGGTTGATGATCTTCAACATACCGCCACCCGCGAGCTGCTTGTACTTGATGAGTGCGATGTCCGGCTCGATGCCGGTCGTATCGCAATCCATCATGAAGGCGATTGTGCCAGTCGGAGCAAGCACCGTTGCCTGAGCATTCCGATACCCGTACTTGCGACCCGATTCGAGGCACTCGTCCCAAACTTGCTGGGCTGCTTGCCGCAGATAATCCGGGCAGCACGGGTCGATGCGATACGCGGCCTCGCGGTGCATCGACATCACGCGGAGCATCGGTTGCTCATTTTCGGAGTATCCGGCAAACGGGCCGATGCTGCTGGCGATGCGGCTGGACGTGAGATACGCCTGCCCGTTGAGCAACGCCGTGATCGAACCGCACACGCCGCGGCCGGCGTCGCTGTCGTAGGGAATGCCCCACGACATCAACAAGCTGCCGAGGTTCGCATAACCGAGACCCAGCGGCCGGAACAGATGGCTGTTCTCGGCGATGGCCGGAGTCGGATAGCTCGCGTGATCGACGAGGATTTCCTGAGCAGTGATGAAGATCGCGCACGCTCGGCGGAAACTGTCGATGTCGAACTTGTTCCCCTCGCGGGAGAATTTTCGCAAGTTGATGCTTGCGAGGTTGCAGGCCGTGTCGTCGAGGAACATGTACTCGGAGCACGGATTACTGGCGTTGATGCGGCCCGTATTCGAGCACGTGTGCCAGCGGTTGATCGTCGTGTCGTATTGCACGCCGGGGTCACCACAGATCCAAGTGCCGGAGGCCATCTCACGCATCATGTATTTCGCGTCGTACTCCGGGCCGGCCTTGTTGGGATCGGTGACCCAGTGCGTCCGCCACTTCTTGCCTTCGAGGGCGGCTTGCATGAACTCGTCGCTGAGGCGGACCGACAGGTTCGCGTTTTGGAACATGATCGAGCTGTACGCTTCGCCGTTGAAGTTCGATTCGTACTCGCCCGAGTCGATCAGCAGCCGAGCCTTCTTCTCTTCCTTCGTCTTGCACTGGATGAATTCCATGATATCCGGATGCCAGTCCTTGAGACTTTGCATCTTGGCCGCTCGGCGAGTCTTCCCGCCCGACTTCACGACCGCCGCGATCTGGTCGTAGACGCGCATGAAGGACAGCGGCCCCGACGGGACTCCGCCGCCGGAGAGCTTCTCTTTGGAAGAGCGGATCGTGGACAGGTCAGTGCCGGTGCCAGAGCCGAACTTGAACAACATCGCCTCGCTGCGAGCGAGACGCATGATGTCCTCCATGTTGTCTTCGACTGACTGGATGAAGCAGGCCGAGCCTTGCGGGAATTCGTAGGGCGTGTCGGGCCGGCGGATCGACTGCGTCTCGACGTCCCAGCGATAGTTCCCCTGCGAACCTTTGACGCCGTACTGGTGATACAGCCCGACGTTGAACCACACCGGCGAGTTGAAGCAGCCATGCTGGTGCAGCAACAGCCAAGTCAGCTCGCGATAAAACGTCTCGCCGTCGGCCGGCGTGGCGAAGTAGCCGTCCTTGATGCCCCAATCGGCCATCGTGCGCGAGACGCGATGAATCACTTGCCGCACGCTCGTCTCGCGTTCCGGAGTTCCCGGCTCGCCGTAGAAATACTTGCTGACCACAACGTTCGTCGCGAGCGGCGACCAGTCCTTCGGAACTTCGCAGTTGGTTTGCTCGAACAGCACTTTGCCGTTCTCGTCCTTGATCGCGGCCGTGCGGTAATCCCATTCCGTCGTCGAGAACGGATCGACGTTGGCAGGGCAAAAATGCGGAGCGATCTTCATGGGAGTTGTTTGGGGAGTGAAATGTGGTCCGGGCTGGGCTGTGCCGCGAGTCGCCTCGCGAGATTGCCCGTTGCCATTTGGTCCGCCCGCGTTGTGCGAACGAGTGGCCGAAGCGGAGAGATAATCAGCATCCAAAAGAGCGTTGGCGTCGTGCATCATGCACTCCTTTTGCCATGAAGAAAGGAAGAAAGAACCACGGGGCGTCATGACCCGCTCTGACTGGCCTCATGCCACAGAGTTGCCGGTAAAACAGCGACTTTGGTCGGCGAAATCGGAACGGCGAGAAACAAGCTGAGACACAATTAGTTGTGGGAGTTGGATAGGTCAGGCCCCACATCTAGTGATCGGACGGGTCGGAAATATAAATCGGCAGGTCGGATTGTCAAGCTGATGATTTCTCGGTGAACCCTCCAAATTACTGGCCGTCCCGCCGTAACCTGCTCCGTTTTTCAGGACTTAATGAGATCGGAAAAACTAAAAAATCGTTAAGACCATCAGGCCGCTGAGAGGCTTCGCCAAACCTGACTGTAGCCCGACCCCTCGTGGGTCGGTTGATTCCTTCGTTGGCCCGAATCGTCCAGGCCACAAGGGCCTGAGCGACAAGTTTCGGAAATTGCTGAATTCGCCCGCGAAGATCGCGAGGAGAGACCGCAATGCGTTGCGGTCCCCAGGAACGCTGACTAAAAGCCGAACGCTCTCGAAATCGTCTTCGACTTTTGATTCTCGCAGCCGGTAAATCCATGACTCGCAAGAACTCTCGCACCGCTTCCGAACCCGAACTCTCGAAATTGTTGCCGTACCCACCACCCGGAGCGTGGTCCCGTTCGACCTCCGCCAAGGAGACCGATTGGGAAGCCGGCATCTTCGGCGATTTAACCGACAAGCAGACGGAATTGTTTCAGCAGTTGATGGAAGTGCCCCGCAACAGCCGTGGGACGATCTTCTTCGACAGCGGCGGCGGCAGCATCTATTGCGGACTGGCGTTGGCAACGCTGATCAAGCTGCGCGGCCTGCGAGCGATTGGAGTCGTCGCGGGAGAATGTTCCTCGGCGTCGATCCTGCCCTTTGCGGCGTGTGAGCGGAGATTCGTCACGCCGCATTCGACGTTGTTGTTTCATCCAATTCGCTGGCAAAGCGAGGAAGAAGTTCGTCTGGAAGAGGCCGCCGAGTGGACGCGGCACTTCAAGCTCTTGGAGACGGACATCGACAGCCTATTGGTCCGAATGCTGGGCATCGATCCGGAGAAGCTGCAAACGTGGACTCGACCGGGGCGATTCGTGTCCGGTCCCGAGTTCGTCGCTGAAGGACTGGCAGAGATGATTGATCTTTTTGCGGGCGATGTTTGGACACAGATTCGCAAATGTGACCGCTGACTTCGAGTGAGACGACGCTCAGGCTTCGTTGTTGATCACATCCACCATCTGCCGCAAGCGGCCGACTTTTTTGCGGTCGAATTGCAAGTTCAGACGCGGCAGTGCGAAGGCGTCGGGTTCGTCAGATTCCAGGCGGTGCGCGGTCGCTCGTTCGATGCGGCCGGCTTCCAGCAGGTCGGAGAATTCGTCGTTCAACCGCGTCAGCAAATCGTCCGAGACGGCGAGATTCAACCGCAGCACTAACTGGCCGCGTACGAATCTCATGCTGTGGTACGCCCGGAAGAAGTGCAGGATTTCTTCGACGGCGGCATCGACGCTGTTGGTGACTTTGAACAGCGACAAGTCCTCCGGCGAGATCCAGCCCTCCGAAAGCAATTCGTCTTGCAGATACCGACGCCACTTGCCCCAGTAATCGTTGTTCGGTTCATCGACACAGACGATCGGCATCAACTCGTGCTTGCCGGTTTGGATCAGAGTTAGCGTTTCAAAGCATTCGTCCTGCGTGCCGAAGCCGCCGGGGAACAACACGATCGCACCGACCTCTTTCACGAACAGCAGCTTGCGTGTGAAGAAGTATTTCAAATTGATGAGCTTGTGATCCTTGGCGATGATTGGGTTCGCCGCTTGCTCGAAGGGGAGCATGATATTGACCCCCATCGCCATATCGCGACCGGCTCCGACGTGAGCCCCCTCCATGATGCCGCCACCCGCTCCCGTGACGACCATCCATCCGAGCGCGGCCATGCGGCGGCCAAATTCGACCGATTGCTGATAACTGGGATGATCGGGCTTGGTCCGCGCCGAACCGAACACGGTCACTTTGCGAACGTGGCGATAGGGCGTGAAAATCTTGAATGCGTAGCGCAACTCTTTCAGCGCGCGCGCTATAATCTTGACGTCCCCCAACGCCGCGTTGTCACGGCTAAGCTTGTCGGCGTTCAGCTTGATTTCCGCGATCAGGGACTCCAGCGTGACAGGCGCACGCTGTTGGCGAGTGAGTTCGATCGGGTCTGGATCGAAGACGTCATCGGGAATCTCGTCGGACATGCGTCCGGCCAAATCCTGAGGCGCGGATGCTCGCAATAGTTCTTCGAGCGGAGTCGACAGAATCTCTTGATAGGACTGTGAAGCGTCGAATTCGTGGGGAGGATTCGGTCGATCCGTCATGTGTGCTTCCGTTGCTTCCATGTCGCCGGAGCGGCGATGCCGGTCCGGACTCGTCTCGTCACGCCGCCAATGCAGACAGCGCTTCTTCGCGCGAATCGTAAATCGCCCAGAGCGTGTCGAGCGACGTAACCCGCAGAAGTTCGCGAGCCATCTCGCTGGGGCCGCACAAGACCAACTCGCCCCCTCGGCTCTTGACCAGCTTGTGGCAGCGCAGGAGCAGAGCCAGAAAGACCGAGCCGAAGTAGTTCACATGGCTCAAATCAAAAATGACCATCGGCACGTTTTGAGACCGCAACGGCCCGAAGATGATCGCCGCTGCCGGTTCGATCAGATCCCAACGCATGCCCTCGACGTTCGCCGCCGGGATCACGACGACACAACTGTCCTGCCATTTAATTTGGAAGCTTTCCGCAGGGTTGATGTCGCCCTTTAAGTCAAACATAAGCTCACCCTTCGATCGACTAAAAGCTGGCTGCCGCGAACCGGCTGGGGCGCGGGATATTACGACTGCTGGAAGTCAGCCTGCAAGCAGGCCGCGTTGCTGAGTCCCGATTCGTCGCAATCGCCGCAACCCTTAAAATTGACACAATCCACAAAGTCTGTATCCTGCCGCCGATCTTGTAACGCCACGCACGCTCGCTCTCATCTTCCTTCCTCGTAGCGGAGCGTTACGCCAGTGAACCATAAAAGTGGAATTTCGGTGGAGCAGGCTTCGAGCCTGCCGAGCAATTCAGGACAGGTTGAAAACCTTCCTCACATCTCTGGCTGGGCCAAGCTCCTAGCCACGAGAGGTCATCTCGCAGAGCAAGTTGAAGCGGCGTGTTGCTCGCTCGCATGCGGCGACTTCGGCCTCGCCGAGAATCAGTTCCGGGGACTGCTTCAAGTCGCGCTAGCAGACCGCGATGCCGTCCTGGCCGAGGTCTCCTGCCATAACCTCGCGACTGCCTTGCGACAGTCGGGGCATTGGCTCGCCGCCGAAGTTTGGCAGCAACAGTCACTGGCTTGGCGATCGCGAAAGGTTGTGAATTCCTCTTGGCAATCGGATGACGAACTGGCTCGATTGGCGAGTGACCTGACCGGCCGAGGGTGCGATGCGTTCTTGAAGCGTGAATGGGACATCGCCGAGTCGCTATGGCGGCGAGCGTTGGCCATCGAAGAATGGCGAGGCTCGTGGGAGGGCTGTGCAACCGATTCCGGAAACTTGGGCCTGCTGGCGGCGGCACGTGGCGACTTGGAATCGGGGACGCGGTGGCTGCGCAAGTCCTTGCGTTTGCATCGGCTCATGCTGGATGACCTCGGCGTCGGGACCGACTTATTGAATCTCGCGGAACTTTATCGGCTGCAAGGCAAGTATCCGCGCATGACCCGGACGCTCCAGCAAGCCGCGAAACGTTTTGAGCGAGCGGACGCTCTGGGACTGCTCGACCAAGTGCGGCAGCGATTGAAAGAAGCGGCTCGCATTGAAGCCGTTTTGCGATGCGATGCGCGATTAAACTGAGCGGCAGTTCGAAAAGTTGCCGTCGCGATGGGCGCGATCACAGTTTCCAAAATGCGGTTGAGTGGCTCAATTGAATTCCAGCGTCGTGCCGGGTTGCGCAATGGTCAGGTTGGGGAGTTTCAGCGCTTTGATCTCTTCGTGGATTTTCGCCTCAAAGGCGACCTTCACGTGGATGACCTGCACGGGGACCGGTCGCTTCAGCTTGGCCAGTTCGCTGCGGAACAACTCCGGGGTGAGATGCGCGGCTTTCTCCGCCAGCCAGGTCATATTGTTCGGAAAACTGGCTTCCAAAAACAGGCATTTCAATCCCGGAGTTTGATTGGCGATTTCCCAGACTCGATCCGATGGGCCGGTGTCGGAAACGAACAGAACCGAGACCCCCGTCGCCAGCTCCTCGATCAAATGACCAAAGACCGGGACGACGTGTTTCAATTCGATGGGCGTGATTCGTAAGCCTTCGACTTCGACTTTCTGCTCCGCCGCCAAGGGGTGCAGATGCAAGAAGGGCGATTCCTCGCCACCGAGGCGGATCATGTCGGGCCATACACGGTCATTGAAGATGTCGCGTTGCAGAGTTTCCAGAGCGTGAGGATGTCCCCAGACTGACGGGCACTCCGGGCCATGCACGTAGACGTTGTCGACAAATAGCGGCAGCGTCGCCAAATGATCGAGATGCGAGTGCGACAGAAAAACGTGCTTCACGCGGCGTTGAGCATCCAGCGGCGAAAGCATGCCCAGCACGCCGGCGTCGATGGCCACCGTGTCATTGACGATGCACGTTGCCAGAATCTGATTGCGATTCGAGCCACCGACAGATGAGGGGACGATGTAGACTTTCATAGTGACGAACTCACGGACGCCGCGAAGCGTCATTTCGATTGCATGACGATAACGCCATCCCAATTGGGTGGCGGCTCAACATGATTTTGGGTGATGTACTCCGACAGGAAATCCTTCCCCTGGTCTTGCTCGGGCAAGCGGGTGAGTTGATTCAGCGCGGCTCGCCATTTTCCCGCCTCAAACAATCCTGAAGCAGTCTGGTAGAGGGCAATCGCTTCATCTGTGACGGTGACATCCAATTCCGAAGGGGGCAACAACTGGGTGAGCGTCATATCTTGGTTCATGCCGGCGGGACGGAAACGGCCCATACGACGCAATCGTCCCTCCGAAAGAGGTAAAGCCTCTCGCACGTATTCGGCGGTCGCCTCGTCCATCAAGATCGACGCATTCAGGGTTTTTGTCAGACTTTCCAGCCGCGCGCCGAGGTTTACGGTCGGGCCGAATGCGCCAACTTTGATTTGTTCGGTCGTGCCGATCTTGCCGGCAATCGCTCGGCCATGAGCAATCCCGATCCCCACTTGAAATCCCGACAGGGTGTGTCCCGGAGTATTCCGCGCTTTTTGGAATTCCTGTTGGATTTGCAACGCGGCCCGACACGCCGACAGCCGATCGTCTTCGCGCGGAGCCGGCCAACCCCAGAAGCCGAGCGCCGCATCTCCCTGAAAGTCCGCGATCACACCGTCATATTTGATGATCCCACAGGTCATGACTCCCAACGCATCGCTGACCCGGTTCAGCAACTCACGCAGGTTTTCTTGCGACTGCTCTGCCTTCTTCGAAAAGCCGCGCACGTCGCAAAACAACACGGTGATGTCGCTCTCTCTGGGCTCCAGTTGCTGTTCTGCATCACTATTCCGCAATGTCTCCAGCACCTGCGGCGGGAAGAACCTACCGAGACTGGCTTGTTGTTTCGAGAGCATGCGGACTTGTCGGATGGACCCGATGAACTCGCTGAGAAGTTCCGCGAACCGCAAGTCTCCCTTGAGTTGTTCCTCGCCGATCGAACTGCCGGGCAAGCCATCCTTTTGCCCGGACACGTACAAGCACCAGCCGTGACACGCCTCACCCCGGAACGGCATACAGAACGCCCAGTCCAGCGATCCGCTGACCGTGAATGCCGGGTTCGATTCGTCTCGGTCAGCCCAGATGTGCAGCAGCCCTTGTCCCAACTGAAGCGCTTTGAGCATCAGGCGGCGACTCGGAGTGAATCGCCCCAGCGAATCGCCACGGTTATCCCAGCGGATCATCTTGGGGTTCGCATTCGGGGAGAAGTCATCGAACACGACAACCGAGGCTGCTTCGGCCGTGGGGATGGCTTCCAGAACGAGACTGACCACTCGGCTGGCCAAGTCCTCGTCGGACGTCGTTTGCATGATCGCCTTCGGTAGCTTGGCGAGCACTTCCAAACGCTGGTCCGCATTTTGGAAAGCGACTTTGCGCAGTTCGTCGGGATGGAATGAACGCTCGGCGGATGGTGACGGCGCGTCCTCTTCCATTTCCGCCGCAACCAACTGAAAGACTGTGCGGCCGATGCGGAACTGCTCCCCCGCCTTCACCAGAAAATCGGAATTGTCCGCATCCTGGTAGTAGATCGGGTTGCGCGCGGTATCGAGTCGACGAACTCGCAGTTGCGAATTCACCAATTGCACCTCGGCATGCTCGCGAGAAATCAGAGCGTCCCACGGCACGGCCCAACCGCTGCGAGGCGCTCGCCCCACACGAATGACTTCGCCGAGTGGGATCGGACGACGCCACCGTTGCATCGGCTCAGGACCGCAAACGACGAGTTCCGCCATCCGACTTTCCTCTCTCACGGGCTACGAGGGACACAAAATATCCCACGTAGAAAGCCACCGACAAGCGCCTGGGCTGTACGAAACCCGTTTTCGCTCTGAGTTTTAGCGGCCCTGCCGGTGGTGATCGTTAGACCTTCTCCGGGCGAAAACCCTTCGCCGACAGGCATTCTTGCTCAAGACACCGCAGTCGCCAAGAGCCGGTGCCGGCAGCTTTTGCCGCCAAGCTAACGGGAATCCTTTTCAAACGT
Source organism: Planctomyces sp. SH-PL62 (assembly GCA_945905295.1). Classification (GTDB taxonomy): domain Bacteria; phylum Planctomycetota; class Planctomycetia; order Planctomycetales; family Planctomycetaceae; genus SXKJ01. Next base: position 11,442 of record CAMDPX010000245.1, read on the forward strand.
GGGATCAGCCTGTGAAACGCGTGACTCCGATTGTCTGGCCGTTGCGATCCTGACATTCTGCGAGTCGTCATTCTTCGGCACAGCCGCATTCTTCATCAAAGGCAACCGCGACCCAGACTGTGAAGAATAGAAACGGGAAGAACACCGATCGGTGAAATGACAGGGTTGAGTGACGGAAAAGCTGGAAGGAATTGCGGATGTCTCTGGCTCGTACACTCAAATCCGGTCCAAGTCCGCAACCTGGGACCAAACACGGCCGACCATCGCAAACTGACCGATCAAACGCTGCTGTACCTCGACACGTCGTTCGGCTATTGGATGTTCCGAGGCCCCGAAGCGGAGCTTCTGACCGGGCTCGCCAGCCTGCTCGAATTGCATTACACGACCGCGTTCAACAGTGCCGACGTCGTTACCGACCGCAATCAGTTCGTGACGTTCGGCACGAACTCGGGTCGTCTCGACGCCGTCAACCTGACCTTCGCGCTACACACCGAAATCGCCAGCTCGACCATCATTCGCGCCGGCTACGTCGCGCCGCTCCGTGACGGCAACCACCGTTTCTTCGACCACGAATTCACACTGGCGGTCATCTTTCGAAGATGACAATTTCATTCGTCCGACGGCGATGAACGATCGCCTTGAACACGCTCAGAGGCCGCTTGACGAAGCGCCGAGCGACTTTTACCCTTCGCCCCCCTCACCCAGGACGATTAGCTCAGTTGGTTAGAGCGCCACGTTGACATCGTGGAGGTCACAGGTTCGAGTCCTGTATCGTCCACTTCGCAAAGCTATTAACAACAGGGGTTTGTGATCAGTCTCCGGTGACACCTTTTGCGTGGTGTTCGCCGGAGATACCCTCGGTGATACCTTTCGTGCTGCGTGGAAGCGTCCTATTTCGCTCAGGAGCCGTTGGCGGCTGTCTGGAGCTTCCTAGGTCGTGTTTCCTATTTGGCGGGCTTCTGCACGCTCTGAGGCGGCTTCAAGCCAGCTTCGCAGTGGCCCAAGGGCATCACTTTTACCGCCTCAGCGTCTCAGGTGGTCACTCTGCTGATCCTTCCTCCCGAGAGACGTTCGTCCCGCTACTGGGGTCGTAACTCTCTGCTTTCCAGGCATACCCAACTCTGGCCACGAGATGCTGACGGTCAGTGTGGTGACGTGGTTTGACTGAGTCTGCACGTCGCGGCTGATCGTGAGTATTTGCGGCAAGGTAATCCGACCGCCGTTTATTTTGTATGCGCTTGCATTCAAAAGACTCATCCCGCCTGCTAGTGCCGCGTCAAAGCTTAATCTTCGGGTAGACGGAGGTGAGCTTACAGCGGGCGTCGTCGATTTTCATTTGCCAGTCGACGCCGCGTTGGGTCGAGTTCACGTCGGTTGACCAGGCGGCGGTTTCGTCACGCAGGGTCTCGAT
>CAMDPX010000246.1 GCA_945905295.1 Planctomyces sp. SH-PL62
CCGAGACAAGCTCGGTGGGGTCGCTTGTTTGAGGAGTAAACGCGATCCACAGCATCGAGTGAATTCGTCTCGCGGATCTTTCAGCGGCGGGACTATTATCGTGCGAGAACTCGATTCGTGATCGGAGCATTCCATGACTGTGACATTGCCACCTGAACTCGAACGCCGGCTCGCTGCGGAGGCGGCCAAACAGGGATTGGGCGTTGAGCAATTCGCGGTCAAAGTCCTCGGCGAAAGTTTGCCCTCGGATCGCAAGGCGGATGCGGTCGCGCTCCTGCAATCATGGATTGATGCCGACGACGCGGAAGTGGCCGACCAGAAGGTCACGGGCGACCTCCTGATCCAATCGCTCGATGCCGATCGCCTTTCGGATCGCAAACTCTTTCCACCTGAATTGAAGGGCGTGACGTGGTGAGCCGTACCGTCTTGCTCGATGCCGGTCCGCTGGGAATGGCGACCAATCCGAATCGGTCTCCGTCCAATCTCGCGTGTACGCGCTGGTTGCAAGAACTGATCGCCGCTGGCATCCGAGTGCTCGTTCCAGAGATTGCCGACTACGAAGTCCGCCGCGAGTTGTTGCGAGCCAAAAAATCGCGCGGCGTGGCCAAGCTCGATGCGCTGGCCAGTTCGGTGGGATATCTTCCACTCACGACCGCCGCCGTTCGCAAAGCCGCCGAACTTTGGGCCGAAGCTCGCCAGCAAGGCCACCCCACCGCGAGCGACCAATCCTTGGACGCCGACGTTCTGCTGGCAGGCCAAGCTCTCACACTGGGCAGCGAAGTGGTCATCGCTACGACCAACGTCGGTCACTTGTCTCGCTTCGTCGCCGCCGAAGAATGGCATGTCATTCGAGTAGTTTGACGTGAACGAAATCAAGATGGCCATAGAAGACAGAGGCATTGCCTCTACGAAACGCTTGAGTGCTTCGAGGTCCGTGCGATGAGCGAATTTAACGAGTCCGCGTTTCGAGAGATGACCGTCCCCGATATGTCGGCGCTGTTTATTGCTGATTGGGGCCAAGCATATCACCAATCGGTTTGTGTGCGCGGGTATCTGCGAGTAATGCACTGGGTCTCGTTCCTGTGTGCCGATGAGCAAGCGCCGCCAACGATCCTCATTCAAGGGCCATTGGTGCGCGATGCGTTGAGGTCCAAAGCTGCGCATCAACATGGTGGATCAACCCAATTTGACGGGCCAGCCACAATTTGGGCCGTTGGATTCAAGGACGGCGAGATTCCCGGAATCGCGATCCAACTTTTTCGACCTGTCCGGATTCAATTTGCAGCTCGGTCATCGCCCAATGAATCTGTCACGGTCGATTTGCCCCAACCAACGTCGGACAAGTCGACGGTCGAAATCCTTGGACGTGGCGAATTTTGTTCGCTAGTCCGTTTGGAAGAACGATTCTCAACGGCCATGCTGCTGGCACGACCCGATTGGATTGGCGCCTGTTTTGAACAAGCGGATGAAATTCACCGAAGGAGTTTTGAGTTGTGGATGAACTTGAAATCCAACGATCAATTGCATGAACTTGTTGCCAAATCGAACACGCTCCGGGATATGTTGCAGATGCTTTTTCGAGATTACGAACGGTTCCTTCGCGACCACAATTTGCCGCTTCCTTTCGGCCGCTCGATTGCGGACCAGAAGAATCCGACCGATGACTTCTAATCGCAGGCCGCATCACGGCAGGATACGTTTCGAGGGCAACAGCGCTCAAAAGAGTTCCGCGATTGGTTCACCCGATTCGATGATTTGGATCGGTCGTTGTTGGCGGTCGCGGACGGTGGCGTGGTGGTCGAGGCCGACGACGCGGTAGAGGCTTGCCAACAGATCGCCGGGGCCAAGCGGGCGGTCTTTGGGTTCGGCTCCGTTGGACGTGGTTGAGCCGATGATTTGGCCGCCGCGAATGCCGCCGCCGGCGAGCACGGCGGAGGCGGCTCCGGGCCAGTGGCCTCGGCCGGCGTGTTGGTCGATGCGCGGGGCGCGGCCGAACTCACCGAACGCGGCGACGAGGACTCGATCGATCTGGCCACGCTCGGTCAGGTCTTCGATCAGCGCGGTCAGCGCTTGATCGTAAACCGGCAGTCGCTTGCGGAGGTTCTTTTCGATGACGTAATGGTCGTCCCACCAATCGACATCTTTTTCATAGAGGTTGATGACGACGAACGTCACACCCGCTTCGACCAGCCGCCGCGCGAGCAACGCCGATTGGCCGTAGGCGTGCCGGCCGTACTTGTCACGCAGTTCGTTGGACTCTTGCGAGAGATCGAACGCTTGCCGCACGGTCGAACCGCTGACGAGTTCGAGGGCTTGCCGCTGCACGTCATCGAGATTGCGGAACGCCGGCTCGCGATCGAGTTGCCGCGAAAGGGAATCAAACTCGCGCATCAGCCCGCGACGTTCGTCGAGTCGCGACATCACCACCTCGGCCGGCAGTTTGAAATCGGGAGGCCGATAGTTGCCAAGGCTCGGATCGCCCCCGGCATCGAGCGCGGCGTGACGGGAACTCAAGAAGGACGGGCCTTCGTAGAAGCCCATGTGTCGGCGGTAGTCTTCGGGGATCGCGACATACGCCGGCATCCCGCTCTTGCGCGCACCTGCCAGCGCGGAGATCACCGATCCTTGCGACGGATGTTGCTGTCCGGCTTGCCGAGCATTCAACAACGGCCAACCAGTTTGCAGCCAGTGAGTCCCGTCATCGTGAACGGCGAGGTTGTGTTTGATCGAACGAATGACCGCCAGCTTGTCGGCGATCCGCGCATGCCCCGGCATCAACTCACAGACATCGAGACCGGGTTGATTGGTGGCGATCGGATTGAAGGGACCGCGCACCTCGGCGGGCATCGCGGGCTTCATGTCATACAGGTCGATATGCGAAGCGCCTCCGGCTTGAAACAGCAGAATGATTGCCGTGTCGTTGCGATCCACCGTTGCCGCGTTTGCTTGCCGCGACTTCAATACGCTGGGCAGCGTCAGTCCCGCACCGAGCGCACCGATTCGCAAGAACCCGCGGCGGTTGATGCCGTCGCACAATCGAACCGGACGACCAACGATGTCGAGCATGAGCAAGCTCCCCGCGACCAAATCGCACCGAGTAAGTGGGCAGCAGTGTTATCGACGATCGTTGATGGGGCAATTCAAAGGCGAATTTCCAAGGTCCAAAACTCAATGTCCAATGAATGTCCAAAACTTAGAACCCAATGACCAATTGCTGTAACGTAACGAGATTGAATCGGTCGGTGACCATTGGGATTTGCAACTTGGACATTCAATGGACATTGGGATTTGGAAATTGGGATTTCATCTCCCATCACTCCTGCGCCAGCGCCCCACCCTTGTTCTCCAAATGACTGTACCAGCGATCGACGGCGGCTCGGCGTTGGCCGGGGGGGTTGATCGGCGAGTACTCGTGCTTCAAGCCAGTCAGGCGTTGGACGTGGAAGAACGCCAGTTCGCGGATCGCCAATTGTTCGCTCTCCAACCAACCGACCAGCGTGCGCGAGGTCACCGGGGCCTTGGCGTCGGATTGATCGAAGCCCCACAGCAAGCGATACACGGCATCGGCATCGCTGGGCAGGAAATGCTTGGAGAGTTCCGCCTTCAGCAAGGCTCGGTTTCGCGGGTCGAGCGGCAGCCAATGACGCAGACCTGTGATCGCCACCAAACGAGCCTCGCGGTGATCCCCTCGCGACAGCACCTTCACCAGCGGTTCGTGGCTGTCGGTCAGAGCGAGACACTTCACGGCCAATTCCGAAATCGCTGGCCGAGGATTGCTGACGACCGCCGGCATGCTCAGCAACAGCGGTTGATCGGCGTCGAATTCTTTCTCGAACGCGGTGTTGTAGGGGCGTTTGAGCTTGGCGGCCGCACGCTTCGGGTCCGGTTCCAGCCAATCGGGGAGAACCAGTTGGCTCGCGCGCCCGATTTCGCTGTTTTTCACGTTCGCAGCCGCATCGGATGTGATCGGCAGAAATCCCGGCCCTTCGATCGTCGCGCCCTTTCCGTCAACGTTGATGAAGCGAATCAAACCGCGCGCGACATACAGCGATGCCGTGAAACTCGGAGGAGTCAAATCGGTCTCGAACCGCATGGGTTCGTGGCGATGCACTTCGATTCCGCAGACCGCGTCGTCGCTGGCTAACTCCAACCGAGTTCGCTGGCCGTGTAGCAGCAGCGCGATTGGCAGCGATGGCTTTTGTGGCTTCGCAGCATCGGCGTCCTCTTCGGCCGACCGTAGACCGCGAGCTTCGAATAACAACGATCCCTGCTCGACGTCCAAACCGAACCCCGCGTGCTCGTCCGGTCCAAGTAACCGCACAGCCGTGCCGCCGTTGAACGCGACCAGACACAGATCGTCTCCAACCACCAAGTCCGCGCGGAACGGTTCCGGAGACGCGAGCCGATCACCCGACTTCAACTCCGCTCCTCGTGGAAGCACCATGAAGTCGTGGGCCTCGGAGTCAAAACGGAGCAAGATTCCGTCTTTGGAAACACGAGCCAGTTTTTGTGCCGGCAACACTTTCGCGAGCGGTGCTTCTTCCGGTTCCACGACAGGCTTGTTCACAGCCTCGGCAGGTTGTGGCGGAGTCGGCAAGGGTTTGACCGGCTTGGCAGGGACCAGTTCCGGCTCGATTTCTGGGAGCTCTTTCGGCGTGGCCACTCGGACGTTGCGCGGCTTGTTCGATAGGGCTGGGTCTAATTGCGCGACCTGCGGATCTTTCGACGAATCGGGTGTGACCGATGGCTTGATCCCGTTTGCTCCAGACGGATCAACCGCAGTCGCGGCCCCCTTGTCGGAACTCAAACGCTCCCCCTCTGGCCGAACGCCGGGGCGCAGTTGGCCGGTCATCGTCGGATCGCGCATCAAGAGGTTGATCCAGCCGACGCCAATCAACAGCACCAGCGCCAACATTCCAGAACGTTTCCACGAGGTCTGCGGCTGCAAGTAGTCCGGCAGCGCTGGATCGGTCGCACCGCTGTGCGATGAATGTTCGGCCGACGCGATCATCGGAATCGAACGGGACTCACGTGCCGGCAGCGCGCCCATGAAGTCATTGGCTCGGACAACATCGTCCACCGCGACCGGCCCCAGGCCATACATGCGCGAACGAGTCTCCTGCCGCACTTCCACCGGATCGCCCAGCACCAGCGTTAGGATTTGATGGCAGGCCGCCACCTCCGCCAGATGCATGTCCGAGTCGAGACAAATCTTCTCGACATCCACAACCTCCGCCGGAGTCAGCTCGCTGTCGAGATACTCGGCGACCAGGTTCGGATCGAGCCCCGCCCCCTTGCCGAACAACTCTGGAGCCGACAAACGTCGCCGACGCATGACCTCTTTGATCCGGTCCACGAGCGCCGTCGCATAGCTGCTCTCGGTCAGCTTTTGCCCGATCTCCTTCGCCTGATCCGGCTGCAATTCGTCGTCCAAGTACGCAATGAGTGTTCGCAATGTCAGACGCATGATCAACCTTTTTTCGTGGGGCACGTTTTCAACGTGCCCGTCCTTGAGGCACGTTGAAAACGTGCCCCACGTCCAAATCACACCCTCAATAGTGGCAATCTCGCTCAAGTTTCGTACAAGAATCCGCAGCGACCCGATAATTCCCTCTCCATTCCGGGACAACCATGATGCCGACCCTGCGCCAATTGATCGTTGTGATCGCGGTCATGATGACCGCCACTCATCTGAGTTCCTCATTCGCCGACGATGCGGAATCGAAAACTCACCCGCAGCGATTGCTGCTGATCGGCCAGGGACCGGATGGCTCACACAAGCCGACGACGCACGAGTATTTCGCCGGAGTCAATCTGCTGGCTCGCCTGTTGCGCGATCAACCAAACCTGGAGACCATCGTCGTCAACGCGAGCGGCGATTGGAGCGATGGACCGCAACTGCTCGAACGCGCCGACGCCGCTGTCATCTTTGTTTCTGAGGGAGGCAAATGGCTGTCGGCAGACGCGGCCCGACTCGCCGCCTTCCGTGACTTGGCCAAGCGCGGTGGAGGACTCGGCGCGCTGCACTGGGCGACCGGCACCAAAGCCGCCGAATCGATCGCACCGTTCGTGCAACTCTTCGGTGCCTGCCACGGCGGCCCCGATCGCCGCTTCAAAGAGTTTGAAGAGATCACTCCGCAATTGGTCAACGCCGAGCATCCCATCCTGCGCGGTGTGCGTCCGATCGCCGTGCGCGAAGAGTTCTACTTCGCATTGAAGATGACCTCGCGCGATGCCGCCGCACCGGTGACGCTGTCCGAGAAAGACTCGCCGATCAGCACGCTGCTGCGCATCCCGACCGATGAGACTTCTGGCACGGTCGCTTGGTGCTGGGAGCGTTCCGACAACGGCCGCTCATTCGGATTCACGGGGCTACACTTCCACGACAATTGGAAGCACGAGTCGTATCGCCGATTCATCGCTCAGGCCACGCTGTGGACTTTGAAACGTGACATCCCCAAAACCGGATTCCCGGTTCCCGTCACCGATCAAGACCTCTCGCTCCCCGAAGCCAAGTGATCCTCGTGGCTCGAAAGGGGTCGGGAGTCTTTTTCATGCCGCAGTCGAGAGAAGGCCTGATGATTGAGTCGCGTTATGCGGCATGAAAAAGACTCCCGACCCCGTCACGCTCACGACCATGCGTTTTGACGGGCCTCAGGTTGTTCGCCAAAGAAAGTTCGGCCTAAGATGTCGATGACGACATTCCTACGTGCCAGCGACGGGGTCGGGAGTCTTTATTCATGCCGCAGTAATGTGTTCTCCGGTTGTGTGACTCGTGTTGTGCGGCATGAAAAAGACTCCCGACCCCTTTCCGCGACATTCCTACGAGGTGCCAGCGATGCTCAATGTTTGGGGTCCACAACGGTCACGATGCTGCAACGGCACCAGTCGCCGAGACGTTCTCAAAGTCGGCGCGCTGGGCGCGACCGGCCTGATGCTGCCCGATCTGCTGCGAGCACGCGCCGCAATGGGAAAGACGAGCGAGAGCCTCAACGACAAGACCGTAATTTGGCTGTTTCTTTCCGGAGGTCCTACTCAATTCGAGACGTTTGATCCAAAACCGGACAATGCGTTGCCGTATCGCAGCACCGTCGGAACGCTCAAGACAAACGTGCCGGGAACGCACATCGGTGGTCTGTTCCCCAACCTCGCAAAGCTTGCGGACAAGTATTCGATCATTCGTTCGTTCGCTCACACGGCAGCGGATCACACGGCGGCGACGCACTGGCTCTCGACCGGACACGATCATCCGCCGGCCGGCAACGGTGCTCCCCCGATTCAGCCGAGCATCGGTTCGATTCTGTCTCGCTATCGCGGCCCGAATCATCCCGCCAGCGGCATGCCGACCTACGTCGGCCTCGATCATCTTTACGCGGAGGGCCCGGCTTGGCTGGGTGGCTCGTACGCGCCGTTTGATGCCCGCGGGAATTCGTTGGCCAACATGATGCCTCGGCTGACGCTGGACCGCTTGCAGGATCGCCGCATGTTGCTTCAGACGTTCGATCAGATGGATCGAGCGATCGACCAAAGCGGCATGATGCACACGATGGATGAGTACGAAGGCCGCGCCGTCGAGCTCATCCGAGGCAAGGCACGCGAGGCGTTCGATCTGTCACGAGAAGATCCCAAGCTGCGCGAGCGATACGGCAAGGGTGATAAGAAGCTGGGTGAGAACCTGCTGCTCGCGCGCCGACTGGCAGAGGCCAACACCGGGATGATCACTGTCTGGTACGGCGGCTGGGATTCGCACGGCACCAATCCGGCGGTCAACCACGGCACCATCGAAGAAGAGATGCGAAAGCTGGCCCCGGAGTTCGACCACGCGGTCTCCGTCTTTTTGGAAGACCTGTACGCTCGCGGGTTGGACCAGAAAGTTCTGCTGGCCATCGTTGGTGAGTTCGGCCGCTCGCCGCACATCAACAAGGACGGCGGCCGCGAACATTGGCCGCAGCTCGGCAATCAAGTTCTGGCCGGCGGCGGAATGCAAATGGGGAAACTCATCGGCGAATCGACGACCAAGGGAGACGTTCCGCTCTCCAATCCGGTCTCGCCGAACGATCTCCTCGCCACGCTTTTCCAGTTCCTCGGCATGCCGCTCGACTTGCAATACACGAACCAAGCCGGCCGGCCGACCAACATGCTCGACAATGGCAGACCCATCGCCGAGCTGTTTTGAACGAACGCCAGCAAGCGTCTCGTTCACAAAGAGAAGTCGGGATGACAGGATTTGAACCTGCGACTTCCTGGTCCCAAACCAGGCGCTCTAGCCAAGCTGAGCTACATCCCGCGTTGTGCGGTGGTGGAAAGTGCGGCGGAGTCTAGGTGGGTCGCGAGAGACCGTCAACGAGCCGTTTCACGTGGAACGATCATGGTCACGCAGCGCGACGCAGCACGCGCAACACACGCTCGAAGTCATCGTTCGAGCCGAACGTGATCAAGATCTGACCAGACTCTTTGCCTCGCAGCTTGATCTCAACCGGGACGCCCAGCAGATCGCGCAGTTGTCCTTGCAGAGACAAAACGTGCTGAGTGGCAGTCGGCTTCGCCTTGTGTTGTGGATCGAAGGCAACGGTCTCGATGCTGGATTTCGATTCGGCGAGCAACTCGCGCACGGCGGCCTCCGTCGCGCGAACGGATAGGGATTCCGATTCGATGCGTTGGCAGAGAGTGATCTGCTGCTCGGCGGGTAATGACAGGAGCGCTCGCGCATGACCGCCGCTGATCTTGTCAGAACGGAGCGATTGCTTAACCGGCTCGGCGAGGTCGAGCAGGCGGAGCAGGTTCGAGACCGTCGAGCGATCAAGGCTGAGTTGCTTCGACAGCTCTTCAATCGTGCGGCCGAACTGCTGGAGGTAGTTCGCGAACGCTTGGGCCTTTTCCAGAACGTTCAAGTCTTTTCGTTTGAGGTTCTCTTCCAGCGCGACTTCGCAGACTTGCTGCTCTTCGAGTTCGAGAATTCGGCAGGGTACGGTCGCCAGTCCCGCTTGCTTGGCGGCCATCAATCGCCGCTCGCCGGCGATGAGTTGCCAGCCGCCGTTGGGTAAGGCTCGGACCAGCAGTGGTTGAAGCACTCCGTGCTGCTGAATGCTGTCGCTGAGTTCGCGGAGCGAGGACGCTTCAAACTCCGTGCGAGGTTGATACGGGTTCCGCTCGATGGCGTTGACTGGCATCTGCCGCAGTTCACCCTGTTGAGCTGGTGTCTCGCCGCTGCCCGTCGAGTCGGGCATGTCGGTCGCCGCGACGTCGTCGCCGAGCAGCGCATTCAATCCGCGTCCGAGTCGTCGCCGAATCTGTACTCGTTCATCCATGCCGTCCATGGCTGGTTCCTTGTCGTGATAATGAATTCGATTTTGGCTCGCGCGATTCGTAGGCCCACCGCGTATCGCGAGAACATGCCGATGGTGGGCCGGCGCTCGAAGCGAGCTTGTCCCACCCTACCGCTTGATCACGGCGATCGGAGCGGGTTGTTATCCGGCTTCGGGCGAACGAGGCAAGACGTGTTCCACGTGGAACGATCGCCGCTCACTCAGGAACGAGCACGCGATAGAGCCGCACTTCGAGCGGCTTGCGGCGAGCACGCAATTGCGTTGCGCTGACGTCGTCCAGCCGGACGAAGTCGCTCGCGTCATACGGGTAGCTGGCGATCAACTCAAACTGATCGGCTCGTTTGGCGAACTCGTCCGCGAACGCTTTGCTCCGCTGAGCGTGTGGACCGGTCACCAAAAACGTCGGCAACTTCCGAGTCGCCTCGATGTCCACGAAGTTGAGATTCCCGGCCGGCTGTACGGCCAAGCCGTCGGCCGGCAGATGAAAGAAGAGGCCCGGCTCGGCATAGACGTAGAGCACGGCTTGCGTGTTTTGAATCGGCTTCTGGTTGGCGGCTTGTGCGGCTTTCAGAGCGTCGCCGGTGACATCGCGTGCAATCTCACGGAATTGGCTCCGCGTTTCCCAGCACCGAAATCGGAAGGAGTCGGCGGGAATTGGGATCGAAGGAAAAAACAGAAGAGCGACGATTACCGCCATGACAAGGAAGACCCACATCTGCATTCTCTTTTCCAATGTGGGCTCAACGATTTGTCGAAAATCGGACCAACGCGAGATCAGGAGCACAACACCGACTAACCACGGCAGTGCCAGTCGGGGATAGGGCGAGTAAAGCGGAATACTCACACTCAAACCGATGACCCAGGCCGCTAATAGCCAGTCCACACGTTGGAAAAAGAATTGAATGAACTGGACGGTGTATGGATTGGCGGCGATCGTGAACTCGGAGTTTCCGTGCCTCCATCTGTTGGTGCAAAGAATTGCTGTCACCACGATTCCCACAAACAATCCATAGATTGCCATCATCAACAGAAGGCGATTGGCTGTCATAGCGATCGCAGCAATCGCGGTTGTCATCAGCAAGAATGCTCCGACACACCAAGCAATGGGGCTAGGACGTCCGACGAGCAGGTTGGAGAGAGCCGTGAGTTTCGAACCGCACAACATTCCAATCCCCACGGCCACAATCGTCAGTCCGCCCCAACTCCAGGGGCTGTTGAATGCTTCCAAGGCTTCCCGCTGACGGGCCGAGCTACTGGTCCAGCCGGCAAAGCCCACGAGGTATTGACTGTGGTTGCGAGCGACCTCGGCATAGCCGTTTGGAAGGCTCAGCCAGTACGGCGACCAGACCAGAACCGCAGTCACAGCGGCGACGGTCCACAGTGCCAAGTGTCGGAGGAAGTGGCGTTCATCCCGTCGCGCAAACAACGACCAAGCCGTGAGGCCGCTGAGGCTGATTGCCAGCGGGAGCCAGCCGTTGTACTTGGTCCACCAGGCGAGGCCGGTGGTGAATCCGGCGGCGATGGCGGTGGGCCAGGAGAGGTCGCGGAAGGTTCGCTCGAACAAGTAAACCGCGAGGAGCAGCCAGAAGCAGAGCGGCACGTCGGTCAGCGCGCTGCGACTGAAAGCGATATGGAAATCGCTGAGGCTTAGCAGAGTCGCGGCGGCGATTCCGGAGAGGGGGCCGAACCATTGGCGGCCGACCCACCACATCAGCGGGATCGTCAGCGTGCCGAAGAGCAGTGACGGCAGCATCGGGGCGATGCCTTTGTCGCCGAAGAGGATGATCGACCACTCAATCAGCGCGGGGACGAGCGATGGGGCGTAGAGGTGGCGGTCGGGGTAGCGGTAGTCTTGGTCGGGGAATAAGAGGTTCGAGGCGTAGACCCCTTCGTCGAAGTGCTCGATGGCCATTGCCGAGGGGAACGCGAAGCGGACAGCGGCTCCGAGAAGCGTGATGGCGACGACGGCCCAGAGTTCGTAGCGCGAGATGGGTTGCTCGCGCGGATCGCTGGTTGGGTGGTCGGCTGGATTCACGGAGGACGCTTTCGGAAGAGAAGTCTGACGGCAAGTAGGCTGGCAGTGTGTGGCGACTCGGTCAACCGCAGGCGTTGATGGGACTGATGCGAGCGCGCATCACAGCAATTGTCAGGGGTCAGGCACCGCAAAATTCAAAATTGGCGGAACAACGTTGTGTGTGTCCTCAGGATTCCACTCCGCCAATTTTGAATTTTGCGGTGCCTGACCCCTGCATCCGTCGTCTGATTCCGCAGAGATTCACTTCAACGAATTTCACGCATCATTCACACGAGCCAAACAGTCGCCGCAGTTGCTCCGTTTCTCCAGGCTTACCGAGGTTCTGGTTGTAAGACATGTAATGATGCTGATCGTTCTACGCAGCTTGCCATGTTTGCGGGTGGATGGACTCGGCCGCATGGCATGGCGTCCAGCGAAAGAGACGCTCGCAGCGATTCGCTGATCGAAGAAGTCAAAGGACTTAAAGGACATCGCCTCGGTATGCCGAAAATGATGTTCAGACAGTTGGCGACGGAACGATTCACCGAGCCGCGGGAAGCGATTGTCCTGCGACTCCTGAAACAAACGCCGACACTAGGGGGGCTAGTTGCTTGGGACTTTGTGCCCGCGTGAAAACGCGAGCCTCATAGTCCCGTCGCGACCGGCCGTAGGCGATTACGGTTTGGTGGCGCGAGCTGCTTACCCCTCTGGATGTCGTAAGGGAGTTTTCAGCAGGATCGGAACGGAGTCAGAATCAGATTCTGCGTTAAGTCGTACTGGCGGTGGCGGAGCCATCTCCACTGGAACAAACCCTGAGACAGCCCCAACCCAAACTGGCGATGGTTCTCGATTAGGACCTGTTGGCTTTTAGAACTGCCATCGCATCGGGGGGTGCCGCAGCGGAGATGACCATCTCTGCTGGGCACAGTTAGTGATTGGAGCCCGCGATGAAAACGATCTTCACTACTGGTCAGGTAGCAAAGATCTGCAAAGTAGCACCCCGTACGGTGAGCAAGTGGTTTGATTCGGGACGCCTTCGTGGCTACCGAATTCCCGGCTCGCAGGACCGACGCATTCCTCGCGAACATCTGATTCGCTTCCTCAAAGAGCATGGTATGCCCTTGGGAGAGCTGGAAGATGAAGCGATGGGCAAGGTCTTGATTGTCGGCACCGACCCCGTGATTCGTGGCAGCCTGAACGAGATGATGGGCTCAGATGAGTTCAAACTCGAGACGGCTCAGAGCGGATTCGAGGCCGGCATCCAGGCGGAGAGCCTGCATCCTGATTGCGTTGTCATCGACTTCGCAATGGGCCGCAGCGACGCCTTGATGATCGCTGGCAACCTGCGGAAGAATCCCGAGTACGCCGAGACGGTCTTGATTGGCCTGCTCAGCGATGAAGACAACGCCAGCGGTTTTGACCGCACGATCTTCAACGAAACGTTCCGCAAGCCATT
>CAMDPX010000247.1 GCA_945905295.1 Planctomyces sp. SH-PL62
AAGCCCGTTCAGCGAGCACCAGAAGTCGCGTTCGGCGGTGCGTGGCCCGGACAAGCTGTTCGGCGATTGGTTCAAGCTCTTGGTGAGACCGACCTCGACTTCGACAACATCGTCGCCATTATGGAAGCGACTCGCGACGGGCACTTGGAATTTCTGGTTCCGCATCGAACTCGCTGGCGGCACCCGGTCTCGGTGTCGTTGAACTGATCGGTGGCAGGGCACGCAATGACGATGCTGGACGTGGCGCTACTGGTCAAACAGGGAATTGATTTCTCGATTCGGGAAACGCCAGCAGGGACGCTACGGATCGCGGTCGCGTCGGGTGCCAACTGGCGAGCCGCCGAGTTTCCGATCAACCCGCTACCGACCGAGGAAGCAATTCAGGACCGCATCGCTGACATCGTTGGAGAACTGCACGACCTAGCTGCACGATGAGTGTGCCGCTCTGCCTCGCCGTTCCTGGACGTGTCGCAGGTCAGACCGATGGCCTCGCGTCGATCCTGGATGATCCTGTGCGGTCGTTTTCGCTGCTGACGACCGAGATCACGGCAACCGCCGGTTATAGACCGCCATCTCTTCGGCGTCGTTCTCGTCTGGCGGGAAGATGAAATAGTGCTTCGCCCAATAGATTCGGTTGCACGCACGGCCGATCCACCAGAGCACGTTGCGGACGAATCGCATCGCTCTTGCTCCCGAAGTGAATGAAGCCCGTATCGTGGGCGAGACGGCGTGGGCCGACAGAGTACATGTGGAGTCGCCCGCGCTGCGTGCGTTGTTGGCCACGCCTCGCTAACGCCGCCCTCGATTCCCAGGCGGTTGTTGAGAGCCGCCACGGCGGGCCACCGTGCGGACATTCAATCACGGGCGGAGACTAGCCGCCAGCAACCGTCATGGCCGAGAGGGCGAGGCATCGCGTGACTCACCTTGGAAGTCATGCGATGACTTCCATCCCATCGCCATCGTCAATCGTGACGATGTTAGAGCAACGGTTCTTTAGACCGTCACTCGCGGACTACAACCAAAACTACAACCGCAAGCCATCACTCGCCTTCATTTCTCCGCATTTCGTGACGTCACTTGATGCGATTCGCGAAGTGCATTTGGCTCGACAAAACCCGGTGTTTTCGGCACTTTGTTGCATGTCACCGGCTGATTTAGGAAACCGTCGCTCTATCCAACTGAGCTACGGGAGCAATGAGCCAGCGCAGGGCGGTGACGAATCACGGCTGTGCCTTATTCTGGCGTGATGGCGACAACATTTGCCACCGAGAACAACTCGGAGATCCGTTGGTTCCTACTGAAGCGAGCACACGCTCTAAGGAACGTTCAAGAGATTCTGTTGAGCGACCGCGATGCGGAAGAGTTCTTGGATTTCTCCGAACGGGTCGGTGATGACGTCGAGGCCTTGATTGCCAGCGACGGTGTCGAAGCCTCCTTGGCCGTTGATGGTGTCTTGGCCGTCCTCGCCCAGGATCACGTCGTTGTCGCTGCCACCCAGCAGCAGGTCGTCGCCATCGCCGCCGAGCAGTGTGTCTTTGCCGGCTCCGGCGTTGATCGTGTCGTTGCCGTCGAAGCCGCCCAGTAGATCATCACCGTCTCCGCCGATGATGTTGTCATGGCCGTTGCCAGCCAGGACCGTATCGGCTCCGGCTCCGGCGTCGATGACGTCGTCGCCGTCAGAGCCGCGGATCAGGTCGTTGCCGGCGTTGCCACTGATCGTGTCATTATGCTGGCCGCCATCGAGAATGTCGTTTCCGTCATTGCCAGAAATCACGTCCCGACCGAGGCCGCCCAGGATCGAATCGTCTCCTTCCGCGCCCTCCATGAAGTCGTCGCCGTTGTCGCCGCTGAGCGTATCATTGCCCGCGAAGCCTTTGAGCGTATCCGCGTCGTTGCCGCCACGGAGGTTGTCATTGCCTTCTTGTCCGGTGAGAAAATCGGCTCCGTTGCCGCCGTCAATCGTGTCGTTGCCGACGCCGCCGTTGATCCGGTCATCTCCGTCGTCGCCGAGGATCGAATCGTTGCCGGACGAGCCGTTGATCACATCGACATCGTTGCCGCCGGTGATGAAGTCGTTGCCCAACGAGCCGGTGATCGTGTCGCTGCCGTTGTTCCCATTGAGCTCCAAACGGACCTTGCCGAGGCTGGCGTTCAACGCAGTGAGGATGTCGTTTCCGTCGCCGCCATTGAGCACCACTTGGGACGCCACTTGAGCCGAGGCCACATTGTTGACGGTGAAGAGATCGGGGCCTCCCAGGCCATTTACCAGGACATTGTCGATTTGGGATTCGATCGTGAGCGAGGCCGTTCCGCGAAACAGTCTGAGTTTGCTGTCCAGCACACCAACGACGAACGTATCCGCCGAGTTGCTTCCCAGGACCTGGAGTTGATTGAAGCCCGGTCCGCCGACGGCGACATCGTCTCCGCTGGCCCCTGCGGCCAGCAGAAACACATCGCTGCCATCGCCGCCGATCAGCGAGTCGTTCCCACCCTGGCCATTGAGTGTGTCATTGCCGGACTCGCCGTCGAGCGTATCCAAGCCGATGCCACCCAGCAGCAAGTCGTTTCCGAGGCCGCCGAATTGCACGTCGTCGCCGGCACCTCCATTGAGCGTGTCGTCGCCCGTGCTGCCTGTCAGCGTGTCGTTGCCATCGCCGCCGACGATCAGATCGCCGGGGCCAGAGGCATCCAGTCCCACGACGCTGATGGTCACTGTCGCGGGATTGCTGACGGCACCCAGATCGTCCGCGATGGTGTAGGTGAAGGAATCGATGCCTGAGAAGCCGGGGATCGGAGTGTAAGCCACCAGGCCGTTGCCGAAATTGATGGTCGTGCCATTCGCCGGTTGCGTCACGATTTGGACGGTCGCGTAGATCGGAGCACCATCGGAGTCGGTGTCATTGGAGACGATATCCAGAATGATCTGTGCTCCCAGGACGGTGCTGCCGACGTCATCGACCGCGATCGGGACTTGATTGGGTGGTCGCAGGTTGGCCGGGATACCGTTTCCGAACACGGTGTGTGTCGTATACGTCGAGCTCTCGCCGGGCAGGATGTCAAAGAGGTTGGCCAGGGCCAGCGTCACGTCGTAGGGGATGTCGATCGAGCGATCGCCGTTGGTGTCGTTCGTGACGAGGTTTCTCAGTGGCCGACCGGCGGCCAGATTGATCCTCAGCAGAGGAAACCGGTCGATGTCAAACCGGCCTGCGGCGGGGATGGTTCCTCCCTTGCCCGTGATGCCGACGAACGTGGTCGAGGTGGTTGTGCCTCCGCGGTCGGTTTCAAAGAGGATTTCATCGCCGGCGTTTGTGATGAGGCGACCGCCGCCATCGGAGATCGAGCCGTCGAACTGCAAATCGCCGTCGTAATAGCGATCCAATTCAAAGTTCGCGGTCGCCAGCCCCATGTTGGTGATCACATAGCTTTGAGTGAGCAACGCTCCGGAGATGAGATTGTTGACGTCGAAGGTTTGTTGCACGGTTTGAGTCAGTGCGAAGTGCAAGGTTCCCAGATCGAAGGACGAATTGGCCTCGGTGTTACCGTTGAGTCGAATCGTGGAGATATTCGTCGGTTGCACGATGGGTGGCAGGGTGGGATTTGCCAAGGACTGCCGCAATATCGATCCGCTGTTCAGATCGCGGAAGTAGAGGTCTGATTCAAACGTGGCATTCGCGGCGGCGACATTTCCCAGTGGGTCATAGATGCTGCTGAAAAAAGTCCCCAGCGAACTCGTGGGGAGGATCAAACTCGCGTCACCCGATCCGACCGTGAGCGTCACGTTTTGGTTGCCGGAGTCGACGCCCAGGCCGCTATCAACCGCGTCGCCGAATCCGCTGGCCACGAAACCCGAGGGAACGGGTTGCACGGGCACGGGGGGAGCCACCGGTGGCGGGACCACCACGTCGAGGAAGCTGCGGACGACATCATCCCCCGTTCCACCATCCAGCACGTCGCGACCGCGACCGCCGATGAGCGTGTCGTTGCCCCCTTGGCCCAAGACAGAATCATCGCCGGTCTGAGTTCCCGTTCCATCAGTCGCGTCACCGAACAGCGCGTCGTTCCCCGATCCACCCAGCAAGGTGTCGTTGCCACCGTTGCCGATCATTGTGTCTTGCCCCGAGTCACCGTTCAGCGCGTCAGTGCCGCTGTCTCCGATGAGCGTGTCATCGCCACCATTTCCGAACAGTGAGTCGCCGAGCAAGTCGGTTCCCACGGTTCCCGACGGCGTCACCAGCAGACTTTGAATCAGATCATTGCCGGAGTCACCTTGGGCGAAGTCGGTGCCGCCGCCGCCGATCAGGATGTCGTTGTTGGAACCACCGAAGAGCGTATCGTTGCCGGTCCCCAGCACGTTGGGGAGATCGCTGTCTCCGAAGACTTGATCGTTGCCAAAGTTCCCGTTGGCCAAGTCATCGCCGTCGCCGCCGATCAGCGTATCGGCTCCGTGGCCGCCATCGAGCGTATCGTTGCCCGCGTCGCCGCTGAGCAGATCATCGCCGTGACTGCCGAAGATCGAGTCGGTGCCATCGCCGCCGGAGACGGTGTCTCGGCCATCGCCGGCATCGATCTGATCGTTGCCCAATCCGCCGGTGATCAAGTCGCTGCCATCGCCGCCGCTGAGTGTGTCCACGCCTCCGAGACCTTGAATCACGTCATCGCCATCACCGCCGGACAGATCGTCGGCGAGATCGGGACTGCCGATGATCGTGTCATTCCCGTTGGCCGCTCTGACCGAGATCGTCCGCAGCGCCGAGAAGATCGCCGCCGTGACGTTGCTCAGGTCGATGCTGTTGGCGTCATCGCCACCCTGAATCACGAGCGACCGCACGGCCGAAGCGGGGATCGTTCCCAGACTCGGTGTTGGCAACAGTGGTGCGGTTCCGTCGGAGAGCGTCACGACGACGTTCCCCGCGATGGACTGGACGGCCACGTTTTCGTGTGCTCCCAACGCGATGTTGAGTTCACCGCTCGCCAGGAAGATCGCGGAACTCGACAAGAGAGCCCGCGTCTCCAGGCATTCCGCCGCCTGGCTGATTGGCCGAGCTGGTTTGCCACCGCGTCGCGCCGGAGTACGACGTGTCCCGTTTCCGGTCAGCGCTGTCTGCAAGCGTTTCAGCCATTTCGTGTGAAACATGATTTTCCTCCCTGAAAGCTGTGGTACAGGCGAGCGGGGCGGCGTCAGCCCCCCGGTGTTCGCTTTGTGAGCGGCACGGCGCTAGCCGCCGGTCTTCGCGGTGAAAAACTATTCCAAGACACCGGTGGCTAGCGCCATTCCGCTCAAAGTGCGAGCGGGACGTCATCCGTCCCCGGTGTTCTCACCGTCAGACCGGGGGGCTGACGCCGCCCCGCTCGCCAGATTACGCGCTGATCACGGTCTGATACCAAGCGAAGCCAGCAGCAACCTGTTCAACGAGACCAGAGCAAACAGCTCGTCGATCTCGCCGGCGACGGCGATCAGCGTGTCGGCTCCTTCGTTGCCGGCGATGGTGTCGAGGCCCGCCTGGCCGTCGATGTAGTCGGCTCCGTCACGACCGAGCAGCACGTCGTTGCCGGCACCGCCGAACATCGTGTCGGCTCCGTCGCCACCGATGATGGTGTCGTTGCCGCCGTCGGTGTTGATCAGGTCGTCGCCGTCACCGCCGAAGATCGCGTCGTTCCCCGATCCGGTGCGGATGGTGTCGTTGCCGTCGCCACCCAGGACCGTGTTGTTGCCGTCACCGCCATTGATGAAGTCGTTGCCATGATCGCCGAGGATGCGATCGTCGCCGGAGTTCCCGTTCAGAGTGTCATCGTTGCGTCCGCCATCCAGCGTGTCGTTACCCGAACCGCCGGTGAGCACGTCCGTGCTGATGTCTCCGAACAGGGCATCGTTGCCAAGGCCACCACCGAGGATGTCGGCACCGTCGTTGCCGCGCATCGAGTCGTCGCCGTCGTCGCCGTTCATGGTGTCGTTGCCACCGCCGCCGCCCATCACGTCGTTGCCGTCGCCACCGTTCATGGAGTCCCCCGAACCGGAGTTGGCTCCGCTGACCGTGTCGGCCATTTCATCGCCGAAGAGCGTGTCGTTGCCTCCTTGCCCGTTGATGACGTCGATCCCCGAACCACCCAGCAACAGATCGTTGCCGTCATCGCTTCTCAGATTGTCGTTGCCCGCACCGCCTCGGAGCGTGTCGTTTCCTTTGCTGCCGATGAGGGTGTCGTTGCCGTTGCCACCGGATAGCGCCAATCGGTTGCCACCGATCAGCGCATTCTTCGCGTTCACCACGTCGTTGCCGTCGCCGCCATCTGCGGTGAGCACCAGCGGAATGATCGTGTCGATGTTGCCAACCGTGATCAGGTCGTCGCCGCCCAAGGCATTCACGATGACGGACATCGCGGCTGCGGGATGAGTGACTGTCAGAGTCCCTTTGTTCCCCACGGTGATCGTGAGATTCTTGGCACTCTGGCCGATCACGAAGGAGTCTGGACCGTTCGTTCCGGTCACTGAAGTCGTGTCGAAACCGCTGTTCCCCACGACCGTGTCATTGCCACCGGACGAACTGCCCCACACGAAGGTGTCGTTGTCCTGATCCCCGAAGAGCAGGTCCGCGTTCCCTTGGCCATCCAAGGTGTCTTCATCAAAGCCGCCCGAGAGGGTGTCCATTCCCGTCCCGCCCAGCAGCGAGTCATTCCCGCAACCACCGAACAAGAGATCGGCACCCTCTTGGCCATTCAGCGTGTCTCCGCTGTCGCCACCATTCAGGGTGTCATCGCCGTCACCACCCAGCAACAAGTCCGCAGGGTCGGTTTGCGAGGTGAAGGCCGAGGCGAAGGCCGAACCGGTCGTGGATTCGGTCAAGCGGGCGACATAAACATCCGTGTTGAAATTGCCGTCCGGGTTATCGCCCGTCGAATTCGAGTTATCCGCCCAAGCGGCGAGGATGACTCCATTGGCCACCGTGATCCCCGTGTAGTTCCCGATCAAGGAGCCGTTGATCGTGTTAATGAGATTGCGATTGGCGTTCGTCGAGCCACCGCTCACAAGCACGTTCGGCAGATACGTCACGCCTCCGTCGTAGCTCGCCGTGACGAAGTATTCCAAATCGGTATTCACGCCGGTCAGACTGCCGATCAGCCCGGCCCCGCCGCCGATATCGGTATCCGCGGTGCCGCCAAAGAAGTCATTGCGGGCGTCGTACCAGCCAATCACGACGACACCAATTCTCTGATCGACTTCCAGCGACGGATGGAACTGGCTGTTGAATCCCAGGTCGTCATTGACCCGGATCGGATCGCTAAACGTCGTGCCATCGTTGTCCGAGAATCGCAGGAAGATATCCAGGTTGTCGCTCTCATTGGCCTGCTCGTCGACATAGACCAGATACAAGCGACCGTCGTTGGGACCACCGCTGCGGTCGTACGCAATGCGCGGGCTGGCATAAGCCTGCTGGTCCGGTGGCGTCGGGGCGAGGAAGTTGATCGTGAACGGGAGGTTGAGGGCGAAAGGGTTCAACGCGGGAATCGCGTCTTGGCTCCCCACGTTGGAGGAGGTGATCGTCGTGATGGAGGGGAACAACAATCCTCCGAGCCGGCCATTGTTGTCGAATGCGTAATTCACCGTGCTGGGGCCTTGGAAGCTCTGAGTGTTCTGTTGCAGGACCGGAGTCTGCCAGGTCACGGCCACCTCTCCGGAGGGACCAACGGACGCGATCGGAAAGTTCGGAGCGTTGACGTTCGACACCACCACGGTACTCCCCGCGAACTGTGGGACCGGTGTTTGGATTGCCGGCAGGTTCGGCAGTGCTGGTGGCACTTGAGCACCTTGCATTTCAATCTGGGACGTCGCATTGACCCCCGTCTTGTAGGTCACATAGACCGCGTCGAGAGCGAGATTCACGGCATCGGGGCCGACGGCCACATAGGGCCGATCAGTGCCGACAGCGAGGCCGGTCAAAACTTGTGGTTGGAACGTCAGCCCGTTATCCCGACTGATGGCGTAAATGATGGCCGACGGCCCTGTCGCCAGCGTGTTCAAGAGAATGGGAGCTGGCAGGGGTGTTTCCGCGACATACGCGATGTGCAGGCTTCCCTGACGGTCATAAGCCACCGAGGCATGGTAGCGCGATTCCGGGGTAATCGGATTGGTTTGGATGCTGTCAAAGTCCCGGTCGAAGATGGTCGGGCTGGGATTCCAGCTACGGCCGCCGTCGTTCGAGATAAACACCCCGAGTTCCGGTGCGGGGACGAGATTGCCGCCGAACAACAACGCGTTCAAGAAGGAACCCGACCGATCGTTGGTCACCAGGACGGCCTTGGTGGTGTCGATCGGATTGATCGCGATCTGCACGTTATTCTGATCGCCGAACTGACGGGTGGCATTCACGAGACTCGGCCCCCCGGTCGTGTCCAACATCAATCCGTTGTTCAGAATCTGTCCCAGTCCCAGCGCCTTGCCCACTTGGGCGTTGACCAGATTCGAGAGCACCACGGTGTAGGTCTCGGTCAGCTCGGCTAACACATCGCCGAGAATCTGGACCGGCAGCGTGATCGTGGTTTCGCACGGTTCGATGGTCAACAGGCCGGTCGCGGCGACGACGTCCGTTCCCGCCGCGTTAATCCCTCCCGCCGTCGCCGTGCCGCTGAGCACCGTGAAGCGGAACGTGACCGGTTGCTCGATCGGGCGATCCAACGTGATCACGAACGTCGCGGTGACGTTGCCGTTACTCACGGGAGTCACCAGACCTTCCAGCACTGTCACGTCATTGATGAACAAGGACGGAACGTTGACCGGCAAGCTGCTCAGCGCATCGTTGCCGCCGCCGCCATTGATCGTGTCCGGGCCGCCGCCGCCGATGATCGAATCGTGTCCGGTTTGACCCGACAAGTTGTCCTGGTTCGTGCCACCAAAAATGGAGTCCTCGCCGCTGCCGCCGAGCAGCGAGTCCCGGCCATCGGCACCGACCAGCGTATCGTTCCCCGCGCCGCCATTGATGACGTCGCTGAGCGGGTCTGGATTCACAACGACAAACACCAGTGTGGGAATGCTGCGGCTGCCCAAGTTGTCGGCCACCGTATAAGTGAACGAGAACGTTCCGGTGGAGGTCGGGTCTGGCGTGTAGCGAATGCGTCCATCGCCGATCACCTCCACGGTTCCCTTCGACGGCTGCGTGTCGATTTGGACGGAGGTGAAATCGATCGTGCCATCCACATCGACGTCATTCTTGACGACGTCGATCGTGACCGGTTCGCTGCTGAGTGCGACGATCGGCGGCACGCTGTTGTCCGTCAGATCGCCCGGATCATTGCCATCGCGAGCCGTCGCTGGGCCGCGGTTGAACTGAATCTGGTCCGGACGTCCGTTCCCAAAAACCGTGTGCGTGGTGTAAACCGCGCTCGCACCCGGCAGCAACGAATAGGCATTTCGGAGAGCGAACGTGACATTCCCTTCCTGGCCCGGGTCCACCGAACCATCGCTATTCGCATCGTTGGCGACTTGGTTTTTCAAAGCGTCGCCATTGCGGATCTGATTGCGCAGGCTGGGGAACAACGACAGCTCGAACCGATTGGCCGGGAACACGGCGGGAGGCAGCGCCGGATTGGGCGTCGAGGTGATCCCGATAAACGTCCCGTTGGACGAGAGGCCGCCTTGCTCCGTTTCAAACAAGAACTCATCGCCGGTAATCCTGTTGATCAGGTGCCCGCCGCCATCGGGAGACGCCCCGTCCGGCACACCGTTCTGCGCAATGCCCGTGCTGTTGGAGGTCACGCCACCCAGTCCATCGCGACCATCGAAATTCAAATCGCCATCCAGATACCGGACCAGCTCAAAGTCGATGGCAGCCGTTCCCGCGGCGGCCGTATTGGTCACCACATAGGTCTGCGTCAGCAGAGTTCCCACGCGGTTATTCGAGACCAGGTCAAACTGCGGTTGCACCTGTTGCGTCAAATCGAACCGCAACGCACCGACGTTAAACGTCGAGACCGCTTCGGTGGACGTTCCCAGAATGTTGATGGGCGTTTGGACGTTGTTGGCCGCTTCGTTCAACAGTTGCCGGGGAATGCCGGTCGCTGTTCCAAACCGGAAGTAAACGCCCGATTCAATCGTGGTCTGATCGGGAACAAGTCCCAGGCCGTCGCCCAGCGGGTTGTAGATCGCTCCCTCTTGTCTCCAGCCTTTGAATTCCGCGATCGGCGGATTGCCCACCGTTTGCGGAATGAAGATCTGGGTATTGATGGGATTCGGCTGCACGACTTCGCTGAAGGCACCGAACTTCCCGGTCCCATCCACGGTGACGATCAGACCTCCATCCAGATTGCCGGTGGTGATGGTGGCCGTGGTCCCCACGTTGCTCGTGGCCAAGCCCGTCGGCCGCGCGTCTGCGAGTGGGACGGGGTTGCCGGCATTCACATTCGCGACGGGGATCGGGAGCGGATCGTTGGTCGTGGTGGTGAAGGTCGTGCTCTCGAGTTTGTCGTCTCCCGAACCGCCGTCGATATTGTCGGCACCGCCACCACCATCGACGAAGTCATTGCCGGCACCAGCATCGATCGTATCGTTCCCCTCCAGGCCGGTGGCGATGATGGCGGGATCGTCGCTGTCACCAAAGATGAGATCCGCACCAGAGGCACCGATGATCGAGTCGTTACCGAAGTTCCCGACGATCGTGTCGTTCCCCATCCCGCCATTGAGCGAATCGTCCCCCAGTCCGCCGACGATCGAGTCAAAGCCGTCACCACCGTCGATCGTGTCGTTCCCGTCTGCACCGAATACGGTGTCGACGCCGTCGCCCAGCGAGATCAGGTCGTTCCCGCCGCCAGCGACCACTGTGACGCCTGCGACCACGATGTCGCCGTCGGTCACGAAGTCGGCACCGTCGCCGGCAAAAATCAGATCGTCGCCCGCACCGGCAATGATCGAATCGTTATCGTTGTTGCCCAGCAGCGTGTCGATGGCACTGCCACCTCGCAGCGTGTCGTCCCCGTCGCCGCCGACCAGGCTGCTCGGCAGATCGAAGCTGCCCAGCAAGTTGTCGTGGCCGTTCAGACCATTGATCACGATCGTTGTCAGCGAGGTGAAGTCCGCCGCAAACACGCCACTCAAGTCGATCGTGTTCGCCTCGTCGCCACCCAGGATATTGATGTGCCGGACGCTCGCGGACGCCACCGTTCCAACCGCTGGGGCGGGTAAAAACAGCCCCGTCCCGATGGCGGTCTCGACCGTGAGATTCCCTGAGACAGAACTCACACGGACACTCTCGTTGCTGTCCAGTTCGATGCTCAGCTCCCCCGTCGATTGGAGGAACAAGGTCGAGACCGACAACAGGCTGCGCTGCTCCAGGAGTTCCACTTGCTCGGGAACTCGACGGAGCCGGTCGGCATTGCCACGCCGAGTTCGGCGAACCTGAGGTTTCGATTGCAGGATTTGCTTCATCGTGTTTTGAAAACTGCGAATCCAGCCAGTGCGTACCATGATTCGTCCCTCCTTGGACTGAGTGCGAAAACTGAAGTTTGGGTTGAGAGTCCGAGCGGTTCAGAACAGCTCAGCCTCTTTGTGTTTTTGCGTCGCCGAACTCGTCGGAGTTCGGATTCATCCGCGGTTCTCGAACGGCCGAAGTCTCGCGACTCCGGCTACTGTTTGTTTTGCGTCTCTGTGAGGTTGGTTGTTCTGAAATCTCAAATCTGAAATCTGAAATTGGCGATCTGGTTGACCGGTGGATCAAGGGGGCAGCCCGATGGGGAACCGCACCTTCGTGGGGGAATCACTGGGGCACAGAATGGGCTGGCCCCTTGATCCACCGGTCATCTCTTGTCGAAGTTGGCACACTGAATTTTGCGTCTCTGGCGAGCGGGGCGGCGTCAGCCCCCCGGTTGTCTGCCAAGCTCGCGAGTCACCGGGGGGCTGACGCCACCCCGCTCGCCAAGCTGGCACACAAACTGTTATGTCGGGAAGGGTGCTGGTCCTCCGAGGATCTTGAGCAGCGCGGAACTCAGGTTCGTCAGCGAAAACGCTTCGACAATCTCCGAGAACGGGTCGGCGATGACGTCGATCCCTTGCTGGCCGGCGACCACGTCGCTTCCACCTTGTCCGTTGAGAACGTCGTCACCGTCGCCACCCAGGATCGTGTCGTTGCCGCCACCCGCTTGGATGGAGTCGCTGCCGTCGCCACCCAGGATCACGTCGTTGCCGCCATCGGTGCTGACCACGTCGTCTCCGTCGCCAGCGACCACGATGTCGTCTCCGCCTTCGGAGAGAATCGTGTCGTTGCCGTCACCACCGTAGACCGTGTTATTGCCATCGCCGGCACTGATGAAGTCGTTGCCGTGATCACCCACGATGCTGTCGTCGCCGGTGTTGCCGTTGATCGAGTCGTCGTTGCGTCCGCCGTCGAGACTGTCGTTGCCAGAACCTCCGACGAGTTGATCCTTGCCGACGCCGCCTCGGATCACGTCATTGCCGTCCATGCCATTCAAGTTGTCGTCGCCCGCTTGACCGTCGAGCGTGTCGTCACCTTCAAAGCCACGCAGCGTGTCGTTGTCGGCTCCACCACGCATCCGATCGTTGCCCGCGTTGCCGGTCACGAAGTCCGCTCCGTCACCGCCATCGAGCGTGTCGTCGCCCAGTCCTCCGGCGACGATGTCGGCACCGGCACCTCCCAGGATCGAATCGTTGCCGGCCAGGCCATTGATGGCGTCGTCACCGTCGTTGCCGGACAGCGAGTCGCCATCCAGGCTGCCGATGATCGTGTCGTTGCCGGCATTGCCATTCATCATCAGCCG
>CAMDPX010000248.1 GCA_945905295.1 Planctomyces sp. SH-PL62
TTTTTCACGGCCTTGGCGTTACTGATCTGCGGCAATGGTTTCTTCAAACCGAACATCTCGACGATGGTCGGCAGCATGTACCCCGCCGGGAATCCGAAACGGGACAGCGGCTTCACGATTTTCTACATGGGGATCAACCTCGGTGCTGCGATGTCGCCGCTGCTGTGCGGTTACGTCGGAGAGACCTTCGGATGGCATTACGGTTTCGGCTTGGCGACGATCGGAATGCTGGCGGGGTTGTTCACCTTTGTCGCGCCACAGGGTTTGGCCAGAACGCTCATCGGACTGACGGCATTAGTCACCGTGGGTGGCATGGTCCGAATCGGCTGGAGCGACAAGCTGATGCTCATGGTCAACGCGCCTGTTGGACTGGCGCTGCTCGTTGGGGCCTTTGTCGCCATTTCCGCGCTCGCCGGCGGAAGCCTGCCCGCAGGACTGGGAGCACCTCGCGATCGAGCGGGGCTATCCACTCCTGTAGCGGCCGGATTGCCCTGGCTGAGTCGCACGAATGCGGTCTATCTCGGAACGGCGATCCTCATTCCGGTGATCGCGCTGCTTCTGCAAAGCGGCCCGATCGTCAAGTGGCTTGGACTCGATGAATCCAAGCTGACATCGCTGCCCGAATTTCTGACCAAGCTAACGCTGGCCGGAGCACTCTTGCTCGTGTTCGGTGGTCTGGCGTTGATCACGCTGTTTGTAGATGCGGTTCGAGCCGCGAAGGTCGAGCGAGAGCGACTGTTCGTGGTTCTGATCCTGATGTTTTTCTCGATGCTGTTCTGGGCGTTCTTCGAGCAAGCCGGAAGCTCGTTGAACAACTTCGCCGATCGCAATGTCGATCGCATCGTTGGCGGACAAGTGCTGACGGCGGCCGATGTTGGCAAAGAACTGAAAGATGTGCCGATCAACTCCGCCTTCTTCGGCCGCAAGATCGACGGCAAGGAGTGGAGCCTGACGCTGGTTGACAAGGCTAATCAGACGGCTCAAGACGCGGCCAAGAAGAACGGTGACGCGGCCAACGGAGACTCCGCCAACGCCAAGTTGCCATCCGTGGTCGTCACGGACGAGATGGTCGGCATGAAAGTCTTTGGAACCGAGATCAAGGCCAGCATCTTTCAAGCGGTTAATCCGGTCGGCATCCTGACCTTCGGCTTGGTGCTGTCGATGTTGTGGGCCTTCTTGGGGAATCGCGGATTGGAACCGAACACGGCGATCAAGTTTTCGCTGGGACTGCTGCAACTCGGCCTGGGATTCGGAGCGGTTTGGCTTGGAGCGAAAAACTGTTCGACTCACGGATTTGTCGCGGTCGGTTGGTTGTTGTTGGGATACTTGTTGCACACGACCGGCGAGTTGTGTCTTTCCCCCGTCGGTTTATCGATGGTGACCAAGCTGTCTCCGCCGCGAATGGTCAGCACCGTCATGGGAGCGTGGTTCCTGGCGACCGCCTTCTCGAATTACCTGGCCGGAATGATCGCCGCCCTCACCGGAGTTGGCGGACATGGCGATGGCCAGGAAAACGTCATTCCACCGCCGATCGAAACGGTCCACGTTTACGGAGACGTCTTCGGTCAGATCGCCATCGCGGGGCTTGTTTCGAGCGTGATCCTGCTGGCCATTTCGCCGCTGCTCGTCAAATGGATGCACGGAGCCGATCAAGGTGGCGGGCATTGAAAAGTAGACGAGTCACTCCGTGACTCGAAGATTTCCGGTCATGGAGTGACCGGTCTACTGTCGCGTCAGGCGACCTCGACGATTGCCTTGATCACGCCGGTTTCGAGCTTCGTGTACGACGGAAAGACGTCGATCAATCCCTCGAACGGCGTGCGGTGCGTGATCCAGGGGCGAGTGTCGATGCGGCCGGTTTCGATCAGGTTGATGATGCGGCCGAAGTCTTTCGGCAGCGAGTTGCGCGAAGCGAGGATGGTCATCTCGCGACGGTGGAACAGCGGGTCGGGGAAGCTGATCTCGTCGGTGACGATCCCCACGAACACGATCTTGCCGGTGTGGCCGACGTAGTTGAAAGCGTTGCACATCGACTTCGGACTGCCGGTCGCGTCGAACACGTGAGCGGCCAGCGCGCCGTTGGTGATCTCGTTCAGAGTTTTCATCTCGCTGCCGTCGCCGGTGAAGCGGATCGTGTGCGCGACTCCCATCGTCTTCTGACAGAAGTCGAGCCTGCCCTGATTCATATCGAGCACCGTGATCGTCGCGCCGGTCAGTTTGGCGAATTCAATCACTGACAGACCGATCGGGCCGGCTCCGATGACGAGCACATGCTCACCTGGCTGCGGGTTCGCACGATCGACTGCGTGGCAGCCGATGCCGAGCGTCTCGACCAGTGCGAGTTGTTCCAGCGTCAGCTTGCTCGACGGATGCAGCTTGCGAGCGGGGAGCACGAACTGCGGGCGCAGCCCGCCGTCGATGTGGACGCCGAGCACTTGCAGCTTCTCACAGCAATTGCTGTTGCCGCGCCGGCAGGCGTAGCACTCGCCGCAGTTCATGTATGGCTCGACCGAGCAACGGTCGCCGGCCTTCACGTTGCTCACGCCGGAGCCAACCTCGACCACTTCAATGCCCAATTCATGCCCTGGAATGCGCGGGTAACTGTAGAACGGCATCTTGCCGAGATACCCGCTGATGTCGGTGCCGCAGATGCCGACGCGATGCACTCGGATCAGCGCTTCGCCGGGACCGGGCCGGTTCGGTTCGGGGATTTCGATGTGACGAAACTGGCCGGGCTTTTCGAGTTGAATGGCTTTCATGGCGAACTGATTTCCAATTTGAGATTTGAAATGTCAGATTTGAGATTCACATGCGGTCAATGATTGATGTCAGCCACGCTTCATGAAGTACGGCATCAGATCGCAACCTTTCTCGAAACACACGCGCGACTCGGCTGCGACCGCCTCATCGTAGGTCGGCAACCCTGCGGAGACGACACCCGTGCCGCAGATTGCGAACGGGACGTAGCCGTGGCTATGGGTTTTCGTGCGGAGAAACGTCGGGTGATCGGGGCTGATGAGGATGCGGTAGTCCCCTTGCGAGTGCAGAAAGTCGTGGATCGGAGCGACGATGTCGGCGTCGATCCGTTCGAGGGCGGCGACCTTCGCGTCGGCGTGGCCTTCGTGCGAGGCTTCGTCGGTCGCTTCGACGTGGACGACGATGAAGTCGATTTCAGGGCGCTTCAGCGCGGCGACGGCGTAGCGGCCTTTCGCGGCGTAGTCGGTGTCGAGATAGCCGGTCGCTCCAGGAACTTCGATAACTTGCCAGCCGAGCAGTCGGCCGATGCCGCGCAAGAGATCGACGGCCGTGATGACGGCCCCGCGCATGCCAAAGCGTTCGACGAACGGCGTGAGTGCAGGAGCTTTGCCTTGGCCCCACAGCCATGTTTGCGTGGCGGCGTTCTCGCCGCGAATGCGATTCGATTCGACGCTTGCCAGCACTTCACAACTCTTCGACATCAACTCTCGCAGCAATTCCGAGCCGGTGCCGCTGGGCAAGTACGGGTCGATGACTTGATCGGTGATGTCGTGCGGCGGAGTCGTGTTTGTGTCGGCTGCGAATGGCGACGGCTCGCCCCGGCCACGATAGATCAGCAGGTTGCGGTAGCTGACGCCGGCGAAGTATTTCCAATGCGCGTCGCCGCACGCCGAGCGCTGCAAGGCTTCGATGAGTTGCAAGCCGACGTCTTTCGGAATTTGACCGGCAGTGAAACTCTTCATTAGGTTGTCGGCGACCGTCACGAAGTTGCAGCGGATCGCCCAATCGTCCGGGCCGAGCGAGATGCCTTGCGCGGCGGCTTCGAGCGGCGCTCGGCCTGTGTGGTAGAGGAGCGGGTCGTAGCCGAAGAGGCTCATCGTCCCAACGTCGCTGCCGGAAGGCAGGGCCTCTGGGACGTTGTTGGCTCGGCCGACGATGCCACGCTTTGCGATCTCGTCCATGTTCGGGATGTGGGCCGCCTGCAACGGCGTCTTCCCGCCGAGTGACGGCTGCGGTTCGTCGGCAACGCCGTCGGGAATAATGAGAGCGAATTTCATCGGGAGAGTTGGTCCTACAAGAGCTTCGTCAAACCGTACCGCGACCGTCAGGGAACGGCCTTTCGCGATCGGAACAGGCCGCTCCCTGACGGTCGCTGTACGGCTGGCAATCCGGCTTACGCGAGGGGCGGGACATTAACGCGGCGGGCGTTTTTCGTCAGCCGCACTTCGTTGCCGGATTCGTTGAAGGCCACGCCGTCCATGAACGTGTACATCAACAGCAGGCCGCGGCCGGAGACGCGATTGAGATTGGCCGGGTCCGTCGGGTCGGGAAGTTCTTTCGGATTGAACCCCGAACCCTCGTCGCGAATCGTGAATTGTGCGCCGGCGGGAGACAGCAAGGCTCCGAAGAAAATCCGGCGGTCACGGTACGGCAACTCTTTCGCGCGGGTGCGAGCGATCTCATGGTACGTTGGCTTGTCGTCTTCTCGCAGTTTCGAGGACAGCTCCAGGTTGCCGTGGAACATCCCGTTGAGCAGCACCTCTTCGAGCGCCACTCCGATCCGCAATCGTTCGGCTTCGTCAAAGAGTCCCATCGCGCGCATGGTTTGCTGCATGTACGTGACAACGGCCGCCAAGAGCGGCAGTTCGTTTTCCAAGGTGAACTTGAAATCGGCTTGCTCGGTCCGATGCACCAGCAATCGCGAGACGTTGCGGTCGTCGTCGGCGGCACGCAGCACCAGTCGCACGGTTTCCAGCAGGTCTTGAGCCAGCCGCCGCTTGGGCACGTAACTGGATGCCCCCCGCTTCAACGCTTGGACGGCGTGCTCTTCGCTCCCCACGGCGGTCATGATGATGACGGGGATCAGCGGGAAGTCGCGCTTCATCGCTTCGACCAACTGCAAGCCGTCGATATTCGGCATGACCATGTCGGTCACGACGATATCCGGCAAATTCTCTTCGACGGACTTCAGCGCGGCCGCACCGTCCTCGGCATACAGCACTTCGCAATCGGGTTCCTGCTCCAGCAGACCACCGGCAATGCGGCAGTCCATGGCGGAATCATCGACTACCAAAATTGTGGTCATGATCGGGCTCGCGGCTTGTCCGTCTCGTAGCCTGACTCTCCGAGTCGGGAGGTTCATTCAATCCGTCCCGACTCGGAGAGTCGGGCTACGTCTTCGAGTTGGGCTACGTCTTCGCCAGGTACTCTTGCAGCTCGGCCTGACAGGCTTGCAACACAGGCCGCACGGAGTCCAGCAGTTGTCCAGCGACGGTCAGATTACCGGCCAAGGCGAGCGTTTCCAATTCCTGAGCCGGCACGACCAGCGGTTCCAGCCCAAACGTGCGACAAGCCCCTCGCAACGAGTGCGCCGCACGGCGAAAGACCGGAGCCTCTTGTTGAGCTAATCCACGCTCAAAGTCCTGCATCCAACGTGGCCAATCTTCCAAGCACGCTTCGACGACATCGCGCAGCAGCTTCCGGTCGCCGCCGGCTACTGAGAGGGAGAGTTCCCAGTTCACGAGCCCATTGGGCTTCTGTCCGTTGATCGTGGGAGTGGGCGGGAGACCGGCGGTTGCATGAGCAGCGAGCGTGGGAGGCTCGCGCTGAGCACGGTTTGGTGAGCCGGAGGGCGTTAGCCCCCGGACCTGCTGCTCGTTGCTCGTCCGGGGGCTGACGCCACCCGGCTCACCGGTTTTGTGGCGGACGAACACCGCGTTGGGAAAGTCCGCTTCCAACGTCTCGTACATCAAATCGGAGCGGATCGGCTTCGTCAGGTACTCATCCATGCCAGAGGCCAGACAACGTTCTCGGTCGCCGGACATCGCCTGAGCGGTCATGGCGATGATCGGCACATGCGACCCGGTGCGTGCCTCGCGCTGACGGATCAACTGCGTCGCTTCGAGGCCGTCCATCTCCGGCATTTGCACGTCCATCAAGACACGATCAAACGGCTGGCGGAAGAATAAGTCGACCGCCTCACGACCGTTGTTCGCCAGGACGACGGAATGCCCACGCTTTTGCAACAACGCGATTGCCAGCTTTTGATTGAACAAGCTGTCTTCGACCAAGAGGACTCGCAACGGCGTGCGGGTGATCTCGACGGGTCGCGCGGGAAGGGTGGGTGCCGTTTCGTCCCCGGCTCCCAACCGCAACGACATCAGTGTGTCGAGCAATTCCGATTCGTTGACCGGCTTGGTGATCGGCGCGGTCAGCCCGGCTTGATCGCACCGAGCCAACTCCGCCGCGCGATCGGGCGAACTGAGCAGGATCAGCAATTGTCCGGCTCGGCCCGCATACTCCGCGCGAATCGTTTCCGCCAATTCAAATCCATCGACTTCCGGCATCTGCGCGTCGATCAGCGTGAACGCGAACGCGTTGTCGGCACCCTTCACACGTTTCAGCGCGGTCAGTGCTTCCTTCGCTCCAGCGACCACCATCGGACGCAACCTCCAGGAAGACAACAAGTCCATGAGCTGCTGCCGGCTGGTGGCGTTGTCATCGACGATGAGGACTCGCAGCCCATCCAGGGGCGCGGGACTGGCCGACGCCGCGGCCAGTTCGGAAGGGGATGGTTGCACGTGGCTGGTCACGAAGAACGTGCTGCCGTGTCCCGGTTCACTCGTCAGCCAGACGCGGCCTCCCATGAGCTGCGCGAGCTTCGACGTAATCGACAATCCCAGGCCCGTGCCGCCGTACTTGCGGTTGATCGACGTGTGAACTTGCTCGAACGCCTCGAAGATCGCGTGTTGCCGGTCCTGGGGAATCCCGATGCCGGTGTCGCTCACGTCGAGCCGCAGTTCCAGCGACGAGGCATCGCGCGAGGAGACCGCGACGCGCAACACGACCTCGCCGGAATCGGTGAACTTGATCGCGTTGCCCAGCAGATTCATCACGATCTGCCGCAGCCGGACCACGTCGCCGATCAAGCGGTCGGGCACGTCGGGGCGAATGTCACCGACCAACTCCAAGCCTTTGCGATGGGCTGCCAGCGATAGCGTCTTTAACGTGCCGGCGACCATCGTTCGCAAGCTGAACTCGACCGCATCGAGTTCCAGCTTGCCCGCTTCGATCTTGGAAAAATCGAGGATGTGATTGATGAGCGACAGAAGCGACTCGGCCGATTCCGACACCGCCGACAGATTATCTCGCTGCTGCGGCGTGAGCGCCGAATCGAGCACCAATTCCGTCAGCCCGATGATTGCATTCATCGGCGTGCGGATTTCATGGCTCATGTTCGCCAGGAACAGGCTCTTGGATTGATTGGCCGAATCCGCCTCTTCTTTCGCGCGCAGAAGCTGCGTCTCCGCCTGCTTCTGCTTGGTCATATCGAGCACAAAGCAGATGCACTCGCTGGTCGAGTTATCCAGCATCGACACGCCCAGCATGACCGGCACGCGGCTGCCGTCCTTGCGAATGTATTGCTTCTCCCAGGGCTGAGAGATCCCTGTCCGGTTCAACGATTCAATCGCTTTCAGGTCGAGCTCGCGAAACTCCGGCGGCGTGAGTTTGTCCCAGCGCAACCGGCCAGTCAGGAGATCCTCTCGCGTGTAACCGGTCAAAGTTAGATAGGCGTCATTCGCCTCCAGCACGCGGCCCGACAAGTCGGCCAGCATAATGCCGATAATGTTCGCGTCGAACAATTTCTTGAATCGCGAGTGACTGCGCTGCAACGCCTCTTCGGCTTCCACGCGCGGGGTCACGTCCCAGAACATCGTCTGCGTTCCGATGACGTTCCCTTTCGCGTCGGTCGCCGGAGCCTTCATGACTTGCACATGAATCCGTTGACCATCCGGCAGGCGGTGTGCCTCGATGTCTTCGACGACAAGCCGATCGTGCATAACGCGCTGGTCGTCTCGACGATATTTCTCCGCCAACTCCGGCGGGAAGAAGGCGAAGTCGGTGCGGCCGACCAGTTCATCCAGGCGCTTATGCAGTTCGTCGCAGAACCGCTGGTTGGCAAAGACGAAATGGCCTTGAGCGTCCTTGCGAAACACGTTGATCGGGAGCGATTCGATCAGCGAACGGTACATCTCCTCGGTCTGCCGCAGCGCGGATTCGGTCTGCTTGCGCTCAACGGAATAACGAATCCTGCGTTCCAGCATCTGGGCGGTCAGCCGATCTTTGATCAGCACATCCTGCGCGCCGGCTCGCAGCGCGGCCACCGCCGCCTCGTCGTCATCCCAGCCCACCAGCATTAGCACCGGAGTTCGCGGCGCGACCGCTTGCATGTCGCGCAGGGCCTCGACGCCGTAGCGGTCAGGCAGCACCCAGTCGAGCAGGATGACATCCGCCGGAGCCTTCGCGAACGACGCTTTCGCTTCCGCCAGATTCGCCACGCAACTGACCCGCATCCGGCACCGCGAGGCTTGCGCGAGCAGATCGCTCAGCCGCCGCGCTTCCGCGGGGTTGTCCTCCACGAGCAACACAGAAAGCTCGGAGTCCAACATGATGAATGCCGACGAGTACGAACCGAGGTGACAATCCTCTGGGAGTGGACTAACGCGAGAGCAGCATCAGCGAGCCACTCGCAAACGTCAAGCCGCGACCTCAAGAGTCCGACGGGAACGGGAACGCATCAGTTGGACTGCGGGGCGGCCAGGGTTGTCCGTCCTACGAAACGGACCTACGACCGCTAAAACGATCGTGCGTCCGCGCGTTTGCCACTCGCGACGGAGACTCGTATCATCCCGCCCCATTCACGACCTCCACGAATCTCGAACCCCGACGCATCATGGCCAAAATCACGTTCGTCAAAGAGAAGAAGACCATCGAAGTTGCCTCCGGCACCAATCTCCGCAAAGCGGCGTTGGAAAATGGAGTGCAAGTGTATTGGGGCTTCCACAAGAATTTCCCGTTCAACTGCATGGGCTTCGGCCACTGCG
This sequence comes from Planctomyces sp. SH-PL62, assembly GCA_945905295.1. Classification (GTDB taxonomy): domain Bacteria; phylum Planctomycetota; class Planctomycetia; order Planctomycetales; family Planctomycetaceae; genus SXKJ01. Next base: position 8,862 of record CAMDPX010000248.1, read on the forward strand.
GCAGTTGCAACGTGCTGATCACAAAGGGCGAGGACAACGTCAGCCGGCCCGGCTTGTGGGAACGCTTCCGCATCCTCGCCGGACCGCTGCTGTTCTTCTGGCGGATCGGCAATGAAAAGAAGCTCAGACTCTCCTGCCGCTGCCAGGTGAATGGCGATGTCGAAGTCGAAACCACGCCGACTCATAACTGGCACGGCGAACGCTTCTGGGGCTGACTTTCGTGAGCGACAAGGCGCTAGCCGTCGGTGTTTGCCCACGTTATTGCCGCCAACACCGGCGGCTAGTGCCGTGCCGCTCACGACTGCGACGCTCGATTGCGTTCGTCGAGAATGGCTTGAAGTTCGGCGATCGCCTCCAAGTCTTTCACGCGTCCGGCGGCCCGCTTCAGTTGAATCAGCCGATCCAGCGTCACACAGCGGCAAGTGACACCTAACGCAGTCACCTCCTGCGTCGAAGGCAAAAGTTGTTGATAGGTGCCGCCACCGGCAACTTCGCCGAGGAAGTCGATGAAGCCCAAGTCGGTCGTCAGCGTGAAATTCAACCCCGCCAAGATCGTGGGCTCATCCCAATGAAATGGCAGACCGAGCGGTGCTCCGCGAAGATATGGCCGATGATCTTTTAAGGCGGAGGCCAGCCGCCGCACGTTGTCGGGAGTGCGTGAATAGACGACATCCACATCCGAAGTGGAACGATCCGAGCCGTGCAGAGCGGCTGCCCATCCACCAATCACAATGAAATCGACGCCATGAGCGTTGAGCAGTTTCACGACTTCATCCAGCATCGCGGTCATCGCCCGTCTCCGTGCGCTGGTTGATCCGCAGGAACCGTAGCGGCCTGTGTGGCCGCGCCCTGCCAAGCCGCGCGGGATTTTTGAAACGACTGATACTTCCGCAAACGCTCTTCGACGGTCAGCTTGAGATTCTCGCGGATGATCGTGCGATCGACGTCCTTCTTGTAGACCTCGATGACGGGATCAAAGAAGTCCGGAGGCGGATAGTCCAGGCTGTAAGGCAGCGATGTTTCGCCGGATGAGTTTTGATCGGACATGATTGCGGCTCGGTGTGGTCAATGACGGGGTCGGGAGTCTTTTTCATGCCGCAGTCGAGAGTGTTCCGGTTCTTTGACTCGCATTGTGCGGCATGAAAAAGACTCCCGACCCCTTCCGGACGGATTGAGTCTATCACAGCTCGTACCGGATTTGGCCGTTTGTTTGCGACCGCGAGACTCGATCGGTCGAGTACAGCCCGGCCAGAACGAATTCGACACACGAGGCTCGTACCGCCACGTCAGTCGCGGCATTGACCTCGAACGCTTTGTCCCACGCGGGCGGGACGCGCTTCAATCGCTCGGCGTAGTACGACGACGGCAGCAGGTCGCCGACTTCGATCTTCACTCCCTCGGCAAAGATCTTGGCGATCTCTTCCAGGCCGTGCTCGGCGACGTATTCGTTGAAGACGGTGTGGATCGCTTCGGCCAGAAGCGAGTCGAGAATCTGTCGTTCGGACATCTGATGGCTCCCCATCAGGTCCAACTCCAGTTTGCCCAGCGATGACGAATACAGGTGGCCGAGGTCGCTGATCCGCGGCACGGCCGGGCGTTCTCCAAGACGCGCTCCGCGCTGCCGGGCGCTGGCAATCATTGTCCGATAATTGGCGATGCTGAACCGAGCGCTCACGCCGGAAGCCTGGTCGATGTACTTCGATTTGCGAGCCGCGATGCTCAGCTCTTCGATGATCTCTTTCATGAACCGGGGAACGATCACCGGGAACGGCTCGCCGAGGTTGATGGCCGCTTCCTGTTCGAGAATCTCGATCCCCTGGTCGCGTTCTTTCGGATAGTGCGTGTGGATCACCGAGCCAATACGGTCTTTGAGCTGCGGAATCACCTTGCCGCTGCGGTTGTACGTCGCCGGGTTCGCCGAGAACAAAATCAGCACGTCGATGTCGAACCGCACCGGGTAGCCACGAATCTGCACGTCGCGCTCTTCGAGGATGTTGAACAGTCCGACCTGCACCAGTTCATCGAGTTCCGGCAACTCGTTCATCGCGAAGATGCCGCGGTGCATGCGCGGGATCAACCCGAAGTGCAACGCCGCCTCGGCCGACATGCTGACTCCACCGGCCAGCTTGGCCGGGTCGATCTCGCCGATGATGTCGGCGAACTTGGTGCCGGGCGCGAGCCGCTCGACATACCGGTCAGCACGCGGCCACCATGCAATCGGAACTTCGCTGGGCGGGACGCTGGCGACGAGTTCGCGGCAGACGCTGGTAATCGGCCGATACGGGTCGTCATGCACCGGAGCTTCCGGGTGGACGAGGTAAGGAATCTCGTCGTCGAGAAACCGGACCAGCGTCCGCATCAGCCGGCTCTTGCCTTGCCCTTTCTCGCCGAGAAACAGCATGTCGTGTCCGGCGATGATGGCGATGTTTGTTTCCGGAATGACGGTGCTCTCGTAGCCGACCATCCCCGGAAAGAGCTCGTCCCCCGCCGCCAGCATCCGCAGGAAGTTGTCCTGAATCTCTTGCTTGACGGTCTTCGAGACCCAGCCACTCTCACGCAGTTGTTGCAGGTTCGTTGGTTTTCGATCGCTGGCTGGCATCATGTCTCCGCAGTTTCAATGAGTCGCGATGGGATTCTTACGGCTGTTCGCGGCGGTAGTATAGCTGGGGTTCGTCGTGGGCCGACACTCGCCCGACGCGCGAGCGTGCGACTGGATGAAAAGAGGCGCGTCGCACATGCTCAGCGGAGCAACAGACGAGCGGTGCAATCAAAAGTCGTAGCCCAAACCACGCATCAACGACGGGGATGACCATGATCAATCAACGCCTAACATCACTTCTCGGCACACTGTTGCTGTGGCTCGCTGCGGAAACAACCACGAAGTCGCCAGTCTTGGCCGAGGATGCCAAGCCAACCTTTCCTCCAATGCGGTTGTTGAAGACTGCGGACGGCACGCGCTTCGGCCTGTTCAGCGAGAAGCCGGCGGCTCCGGCGGCAACGTTGTTTATCTTCGCGAGCGGCATCGACGAGATGGGAAACGATCCGGCTCGCTACTACACGCAGACCGGGCGGGACTTGGCGAAAGATGGTTGGGTCTACGTCGTGCTCGATGCTCCGTGTCACGGATACGACCAAAAAGACGGCGAGCCAGCCGCATTGCAGGGCTGGGCTCATCGTGTGAAGGCGGGGCAAGATCTGATGGGGCCGTTCGTGAAGCGTTGCACGTCGGTGCTCGATCATCTGATTGCCGAGGGCTACACCGATCCGGCACGAGTGGCGGCATCGGGAACTTCGCGTGGTGGCTTTTGTGCCCTGCATTTCGCGGCTGCGGAACCGCGCGTTCGGGCGGTGACGGGAGTGGCTCCGGTGACAAATCCGTTGGCGCTGTCGGAATTCAAAGGGGTCACGGAAGAGCAAGCGAAGTCGATCAACATCGACAGCCTGACCGATCGGTTGGCCGGACGAATCGTCTGGCTGAGCATCGGCAACGATGACGCGCGCGTCAGCACGGATGATTGCGTTCGATTGGCTCGCAATCTGGTGACGGCGACTCGTAAGCTGAAGCCGGAGATGAAGGTCGCTCCAGTCGAATTGGTCGTCGGCCCGTCCGAAGGTCATCGAGCAATCGACAATGCGTACCCGCTGGAAGCCCAATTCCTGCGAAAGCATTTCCGCTGAGAAGGGGTCGGGAGTCTTTTTCATGCCGCACGACGTCGCTCAAATCAGCGCAATCGAGAA
>CAMDPX010000249.1 GCA_945905295.1 Planctomyces sp. SH-PL62
CGCATCCCGCCGCGCATCCCGAAGCCATCCGCGAATACCGCCGCGAAGAACGCCGCGACCGCTACGCCCGAAAAACCGCCCGCCGAGCTGAACGCCGAGCCGCCACGACCGGCCCAACTTAAGGCATGGTCCTGGAGTGCGCACACTGACATGTCTGACCAACTCATCGGACTCCGAGCTGCGCTCACCAACTTCATTGACTCTGACGAGACTCAAAGCCAGTCGCACATCAAGCTGATCCATAGCCACATCGCACAGCGGTTGGTCATTGAAGGCGGTTTCAATCCCGATCACGTCGTCCCGCATCCGCCCTTTCGAATTGAGCCGACTAATAATCGCCGAACGGCAAGAAACAGGTTGATCTACGCGCCGGACGTGGCAGACGGCAGGGAACTGACGATCCTCGGCGGACTAAAAACCAAGACCGTCGATGTCGTCGTGACGCAACGCACCACTGGACCATGCGTCGTTATCTCGGTGAAGGGATCACAGAATGCCTTTCGAAATCTGACCAACCGAATGGAAGAAGCAGCAGGCGATTGCACCAACATTCACATCGCCTATCCCAATTTGGTTTACGGTTTCTTTCATGTCCTAAAAGCAAATCGCGCGGAAGACGTTTCAAAGATGAATGACGTCGCGATCGACGCCGCTGGCAAAGTTGTCGACGGCTTCAATCGTTACCACGACGCCATGGTTCGATTGACCGGACGGCGAGACGTACGAAACGAGGTTAGTCGATACGAGGCGGTTTGCCTGGCACTGGTCGATACCCAAATGGGAAGGCGCGGCGAAGTGATGGAGACATTTCCATCAACCGAGAGTGTGATTCGGTTCGAGCGATTCTTTGGAAGTCTCTACGACATCTATGATCTTCGTTACGTTTACAGTGCCCCGGCCATTCGCAGCTCTACAGAACGAATGGAATGGGCGGAGGACTCGCCCGCCTTCACCATACCAGGAATCGAGCAATTCCATCCGAGAATTGGTGCGGAATGAGTCGCTGGTCAGGTCCAGTGATTTGGCAAGAGCGCTCATCAACAGGGTTTCGCCCAAGCCTTGCCCCTGCTGGGTTCGATCCACCGCCAGCCTTCCGAGCAAGATGGTGGGCACCGGATGCTTCGGCAACTTCTGAGACTCGTCCGGCGGCATGTTCTCAAAGGCGATCGCACTCGATGCCAATGTGAAATCGCCCAACACTCGACCATCCGGCCGCGCTGCCACGAACGTGCGACCCAACCGGCGTTTCTCGTACTGCGTGACGAGCGTGCGGAGGAAAGCGTCCAAACTTGGCTGGCCACAGGAAAAGCTCGACCGGTCGTGCTTGGCCTTGTTGAACGGCTCAATCCGAATCTCAGCCATGTGAGGCTCGGTACTTGGCCATCGCCTTTTTCAAGGCCGCATTGGGCTTCGGCGGCGAATCCAAGAGTTGCAAAAAGCGGTCACGATCCGCGTCGGACAGCCGCGTGATCAACTCTTCGACAAACCGACTTTTCGCTGCGCCCTTGCGAGTCGGCGTAACCGAAGTTTTCGCTGGCTGGATTTGCACCACGACTTTCGCATTGGCGAATTTCTTAGGCAGCTTGATTCGCGCGTCGGCATCCGCCGTGCAGGTCAATGTGGTGGGCACGATTCTTATCCTCTCGGTTGGCAGATGCTCTGAGCATTCTGTTGGAATTGAATCGCGTTCAACTCGCGGACACCAAGGCTTCGCGGCGTTGCTCCAACTGCCAGCGAATCGCCGCGAGAAGCTCGTCGTCTTCCATGTCCCACACTGATTCGTTCTCCGGGCCGCGAGCGATCGTCGCCAGATTGGCGATCATCTGGCCGAACCGCCAATCAGGATATGTTTCGCTCAGGTCTTCCAACGCCGCGAGGACTTGTTGTCTCAATTCGTTGGTCATGGCAAACGATCTCCAATGGTTGGGAGGTGGCTGAATGGTCTGCGAAGAGTACCGATCACCTCAACTCGAACCGTCTCGCCCGGAAGCAACTTGGCAACACGAGTGGCTCGCGTGACGCCGTTGGAAACCAATAACGCACCATCCGAACCACGGTAAACCCAAATCGCCGGCATCGCCACGGTGGACTTTCCGAATCTCGCAATCTGCCGCTGTAACTTCCCTGGATCAGCCCCGAACTGCCGCGAATTTGGCAAGTGCAAAATTAGCGGATCAACATCGAGGAATTCGGCTTCATCCATTGGCTGTTTCAATCGGTGGTTGAATCCACGAGACAGTGTCGCGAGCCAAAGCGGCGATGACTCTCCGCACTCCAAACGGGCTACAGTTCGGTGACGAGCTTGCGTTCGTCGACGAGGTACTGCGGGCGGCCGTTGGGGTCGATGAGCGTGGTCGTGTCGGGGTCGATGCCGAGTTGCTTGTAAACGGTCGCGAAGATGTTTTGCAGATGGATCGGCCGAGTCGTCGGCACCTCACCCAGGCGGTTGGTCGAGCCGATCGCTTGGCCGTGTCGGAAACCGCCGCCGGCGACGAAGAAGAATCCGGCGCGTGCCCAGTGGTCGCGGCCCGCTCCGCCGTTGATACGCGGCGTGCGGCCGAACTCGCCCGACATCAGGATGATCGTGTCGTTGAGCAGGCCATGAGCGTCGAGGTCTTGAATCAATGTGCTCAGGCCGTTGTCGAGGTTCGGCAACTGCGTCTTGAGATGGCCGAAGTTATTGCCGTGCGTGTCCCAGCCGCCCCATGAGAACGAGACGCAGCGCGTCCCCGCTTGAATCAGTCGCCGAGCCAGAATCATGCGTTGGTTCTGCTGATCCTTCTCGACGCCGTAGCGTTCGAGCAACCGCGGGTCTTCCTTTCGCAGGTCGAGCGCCTTCGCGACTTCGCCGGAGGTGATGAGATTGACCGCTCGTTCGGTGAAGCTGTCGAGGGCGGTCATCATGCCGCGCGAGTCAACTCCCTGCCGAGCATTGTTCAGACCTGAGAGCAACGCCTTGCGATCACCCAACCGGTCAAGCGTGACCTGCTGATTGAGCGAGAGGTTTTGTCGTCCGACTCCGTCTGGCACGAATGGGGCATGAACTTGGCCGAGAAATCCGGGCTTCGAGGTTTGTGTCAGGTCCACAAACGTTGGGGCGGAACCTTGCGCGGTGAACTGTGCCGGTCCCCACACTTTCGACATGATCGAGCCGATGCTCGGATGCCCGCCAATCGACCGCAACGTGTTCTCCGGCCAGCCGGTGTCCGATTGGACGTTGGTGTGCTCTTCGCTGATGCCGGTCAGCGAGCGGATCACCGAAAACTTGTCGGCGACTTGTGCGAGCTTCGGGAAATGTTCGGAGATGTCGAAGCCGGGGCAGTTGGTCGCGATCGGCTTGAACTCGCCACGAATTTCGGACGGGGCTTCCGGCTTCAAATCAAATGTGTCGTGATGCGAAGGCCCACCGCTCAAAAAAATGTTAATGATCGACTTCTTCGCGCCGCCCGTTGCGGCTTGGCTTTCGAGTCGCAACAAGTCCGCCAGCGTGAGTCCGCCGACTCCGGCCGCACCGATTTGCAAGAACGAACGTCGAGACACTGAATCGCACAATCGATTTCGTTCGCCGAAGAAAGTCAGCATCGCGGAACTCCTCTTGAGTCGGTGGGGGATGTGGCAGACTGTTGTCGCTGGCCAGCTATTGTGCCCTGCGGCCAAGCCATGCGAGCAGTTATTCTCACTGAGATCGGCAGAATCAACAAGTTCTGATGCGAGAAAACCCGGGGCGTGGCGATAGTCGTCCCGTATGGTTGGGTTTTCTGAATTGCAAATTGCAAGTTTGAAATTGGCGAGCCCATGGACTGACGATTCGAGCATCGTCTCGGTGAGGTTGGCCACAGGAGCGGGTCGCTTGGACCAGACGGATTCGTGGAGTTGTCGCTATGCCAACTCGGAAATCCGATCGGTGTCGTCCAGCAGGTGCATCGGTCGGCCGCTGGGGTGGCGGTAAGTCGATTGGTCTGGATCGATGCCGAGGAAATGGTAGAGCGTGGCGAAGACGTTCTGCGGGTTGTACGCCTTGCCCACCGGGCGTTCCGCGCGAGCATCGGTCTGGCCGATGACCTGCCCCGTGCGGAAGCCGCCTCCGGAAAAGAGAGCGAAGCCGGCACGCGGCCAATGGTCCCGTCCGCCCGCGAAGTTGATTCGGGGTGTGCGGCCGAATTCCCCCCACACGACAACCGCCACGTCTTTGTCCAATCCGCGCTGATAGAGGTCGGTGATCAACGCGTAGATCGACCGGTCATACACGGGGAGCTTCTCACGCAGCCGCTCGAAGACGTTTCCTGTTGGCGAGGCGTCGTTGACCTTTCCGTGATCGTCCCAGCCTCCCTCGGTCAGCGTGATGAACGGCACGCCCGCTTCAGCCAGCCGCCGGGCGAGCAGGAACCGCGAGGCATGCCAGGTGTGACCAGCCTGGTAGCTCCACTTGAATTTCGTGTCGGGTCCGTAGAGCGCTCGCGTCTCGGACGACTCCTGTTCGATGTCGAACGCGTTGCGAACCGCGGGGGACGTCAGCATGTCAACGGCCTTCGCGTTGTAGTAATCGACCGCCTCCAACTGATTCGTGGCATCCAGATCGTGACGCAGTTGATCGAAGGTGCGACGCAATGACTGACGATCACTGAGTCGGCTCAGTCCCACTTCTTTCTTCAATTCCAAGTTCCCGACGATCTCTCCCTTGGGCTCAAACGGGGCATGCGCCGGGCCGAGGTACATCGGCACCTCCGCAGCGGCGACGTTGTAGAAGTCACTCCCGCCCAAACTGATGTAGTTCGGCAACAGCGAACGCTGACCGCTGCGCAACTTGCTGATGATCGAGCCGACCGCCGGACGAATCGGCGGCGACAGAAATGGCGCGTTCGGAGCCGCAGGGAAGGCCGTGTAAACCTCCTGCATCTGGTGGTCACCCTGAGTGAATGTCAGATTGCGAACGACCGCGAGCTTGTCGGCGATCGTCGCCTGCAACGGCATGTGCTCGCAGATCTCCAGCCCCGGAAGATTTGTGGGGATTGGCCGGAACTCACCGCGGTATTCGACGGGAGCGTTCGGCTTCATGTCATACATGTCGACGTGACTAGGACCACCGGGCAAACAGATGAGTATGACCGACTTTGGAATGTTTGCCGAATTGCCAGCTTCTCCGCGCAGCCGCAGCAGGTCGGCCAGTCCGAGGCCACCCAGTCCCAGCGCACCCGCTTTGAGAAAGTTGCGGCGAGTCATTCCATCACAGAACGAAGGCCGCGAACCGGAGAGATTCAACATGACAAAGCCCTGGCGGGAAATGGAACTCGGCGATCATCCTAACGTGACCAGCGATTGTGATCCAAACACACTTTGCCAAATGACATCGTTTGGCTTGCTGGAGCAGAGCATGACCGCTTGCTAGCTTGTCCGCGTCTCCACGAAGCCCGACGTCTTCCGAAAGGAGCGTGCGTGATGAGCGTGAGAACGGACTGGTCTCGATTCTGGCTGCCGCTGGTCGGCAGTTGGCTCTGGCTGATCGGCACGACGAATTTCGCCGAAGCCCAGTTTGTCTTTCGCGATGTCGGCGACGAAGCGGGATTGTTTCCGCACGTCAGCAAGATCGCGGGGCATTCGGCGGCGTGGGGGGACATCGACGGAGATGGCTGGCCCGACTTGTACGTCTCGACGTTCGGCGGGCATCCGTATGACTCGAAGCCGAATCAGTTGTTTCGCAACGTGCGCGGCAAGTTCACGCTCGATGAGCAACCCGCGCTGCGAGTCCTCGGCCGAGCCAGCGGTTCGGTCTCGGAGCGATCGACAAATGCGACATCGAAGTCATCCTCCCTCACGGTCGCGGCAAGCGGGAACGCCGTGACGTGTCTGCCAATCAGCGAATCGCCATCACCGGCAATTGCCCCTCGCCTCCGGCCGACAGCCGTTTGCTGAAAGCCGACAGCCGTTATCACACTTTCTTGTTGTTGTGATAACGGCTCTCGGCTCTCGGCATTCGGCCACGCCATTCATCAATCCGACTTTTTGAAGGAGCACTTTTATGTTCACAAAGATCCGACAGCGAGTTTTTGGCTGGTGCTTGTTTGGTGTCTTTGGACTCTCATCGGCCTTCGCCGAGGAAGCGAAACTGAATTGGTTGCCAGCCACCGCCTACGCGATTCCCAAAGAGACGACCAATCAAGGCAGCGGCTATTTCTCGATCGTCGCCGGCAAGAACGGGCGGCTCTACATCGGCACGGCGAAGTACGGCGTCGGCTCGTATCTCGTCGAGTTCGATCCGGCCACCAAGCAAATGAAAGTCGTCGTCGATACGCACAAAGAGATCGGAACGACGGCCACCGGCTTCGCGGCGCAGTCGAAGATCCACACACGGAATAACGTCGGAGCCAGCGGCAAAATCTACTTCGGCACCAAACAGGGATATCCAGAGAAAGACAAGAATGAGAAGTGGGAGGACTACCCCGGTGGCTATCCGATGGTCTACGACCCGATGACCGGCAAGACGCGCGTCTATCCGATTCCCATTCCGCATCACGGCATCATCAGCATCACGCCCGACGAGTCGCGCGGTATCGCTTACATCTCGACGTGCGCGGACAAGCAACCGGAAGACTCGCACTTCATGATTCTGAATCTGGAGAAAGGGACGTACCGCGATCTGATGGACTGCCACCACGTCTTCGCGTTCATCTCGATCGACCATCTCGGCCGAGCGTACCACCCGATCCTCGGCGGCGAGATCGCTCGGTACGCCCCCAACACCGACAAGCTCGAACGGCTGAAGCAGACGATTGACGGACAACCGCCGACCAAAGAATCGAACCTCGCACTTCCGACGACAGGGCACCCGATCAATTGGGACATCTCCCCCGACGGCAAGACGCTGTACTGCCTGCCGATGAGTACCAACCAACTCTTTGCCTACGACCTGACGGCCACCGGCGACACGCTGCCCGGCAAGAGCCTCGGCACACTTGTCCCCGGCGCGAAGACCGTCGACTGCCGAGCCATGTGTGTCGGCCCCACCGGCGAGGTCTGCGCCGCTGTCACCGAAGGAAGCCGCTTCGAGAAGGAAGCGCCCGGCATGAATCTGCTGCACAACATCCGCTATCGACCGGGAAGTTCCGGCCCCGTCGATCTCGGCCCGGTCTCGATCAAGAACCCGAACTACACCGAGTTCGTCGACAAGGACGGCAAGCCGCTGCCAATGCACTACGGCATCGTCAAACTTCCCGACGGGACAACGACGACCAAGTACGTCAACCTCGGCTGCGCTCAAACGAGTGACGGAACCATCTACTCGTTGGCCCTCGTGCCGTACACGCTGCTCCAAGTCGAGCCGCCGAAGTGAAAATGAATTTCGGAGAGTTCTTGCTGAAGCCGACGGACTGGTTCTTGAGAAAGGGAACTCTGACAGAAAAAAGGGGGGCAGAAAAAAGAGGTCAGTTTTCAATTGTCTCAGAAATGAGCTGCCTTTTTTTCTGCCCCCCTTTTTTCTGTCAGCCGCTTGTAACCAGCCGTCTGAGCTGTCAGCGACTTAGGCACATGACCGGTTTTGAATCCGCTCTACTCCGTTGTTAGCCTTGTTTACGTTGAGCTTCCTCTCACCACTCTCGTCCCAGGAGACCCAATCATGGTCGCGACTGCTGACGCCAAATTTGCTCCACCGAAAATTCGTCAAACCAACATGCTGATCAACGGCAAGTGGGTTGAGTCCCGTAGCGGCAAGCGGTTCAAGACGATCAACCCGGTCAACGAAACCGTGATCGCAGAAGTGGCCGAAGGTGATCCCGCCGACGTCGATGCCGCCGTGAAAGCCGCGCGAGCCGCGTTTGAATCCGGGCCGTGGTCCAAGATGGACGCTCGCGACCGAGGCCGCTTGATGAACAAGCTGGCCGACTTGATGGAAGCGAATCTCGATGAGTTGGCCGCGCTGGAATCGCTCGACAACGGCAAGCCGATCAGCGACGCGCGAGCCGCCGATTTGCCGCTGTCGATCGACTGCATCCGCTATTACGCCGGCTGGGCCGACAAGCTCACAGGGGACACGATTCCGATTCGCGGCAACTATTTCTGCTACACGCGCCGCGAACCAGTGGGCGTCGTTGGCCAAATCATCCCGTGGAATTTTCCGCTGTTGATGGCGGCCTGGAAGTGGGGACCAGCTCTGGCCGCCGGCTGCACGATCATCATGAAGCCGGCCGAGCAAACGCCGCTCACTTGTTTGCGACTGGCCGAACTGGCTCAAGAGGCGGGCATCCCCGATGGAGTCATCAACGTCATTCCCGGCTTCGGAGCGACCGGAGCCGCAATGGTGAAGCATCCGGCGATCGACAAGATCGCCTTCACTGGCCACTACGAAACCGCTCAGAAGATCATGGTCGATGCCTCCACCACGCTGAAGCGGCTGACGTTTGAGTTGGGTGGCAAAAGCCCGAACGTCGTCTTCGCCGACGCCGATCTCGATGCGGCCGTCGCCGGTGCCGAGTTCGGTTTGTTCTTCAATCAAGGCCAGTGCTGCTGTGCCGGCTCGCGGTTGTTCGTCGAGCAATCAGTCCACGACAAGTTTGTCGACAAGATGCTCACCAGTGCGAGGGCCCGACGGCTCGGCGACCCATTCGATCCGAACACGACGCAAGGCCCGCAGGTCGATTCGGACCAGTTCAACAAAATCATGTCGTACATCGACAAGGGCAAGTCGGAAGGAGCGAAGTGCCTGACCGGCGGCAACCGATTCGGCAACAAGGGCTACTTCATCGAACCGACCATCTTCACCGGCGTGACCGACGAGATGGCGATCGCGAAGGACGAAATCTTCGGCCCGGTGATGAGCATCCTGCCGTTCAAAGGCATGGACGAGATCATCACTCGCGCGAACAGCACGCACTACGGCCTCGCCGCCGCCGTCTGGACGAAGGACGTCCAGAAAGCTCACCGCTTCGCCGCTAGCGTCCGCGCCGGCACGGTGTGGGTGAACTGCTACGACGTCTTCGACGCCGCCGCCCCCTTCGGCGGCTTCAAGATGAGCGGCATGGGCCGAGAACTCGGAGCCGCAGCGCTGGCCAACTACACCGAGTCGAAAACGGTGACGGTGAATTTGGGATAAAGTCGCCTGACGATCTCGCAGTACCGCGAGCTTGAGTGAGCGGCCGCTCCCTAACGCTCGCGGTACTGCGGCGATCACGTTCTTGAAATCTGAGGTGTGCCATGCCCGTGAAAGACTTGATTCGGAACGCCGTGAACAAGATGCCTGATGCGATCTCGTTCGACGAAGCCATTGAAGAATTGGAAATCCTGGCCGCGATTCGACGAGCCGATGAAGCCGCTGATGCTGGCGATGAATATTCGCACGAGGAGGTCAAACAGGAGATCGCCTCATGGTTTTCAAAGTAGTCTGGACTGGCCCCGCACGAGCCGAGCTACGCGAAATCTAGGACTACATCGCTGCGGACAATCCCGCCGCCGCCAAGCGAGTCATTCAAGAGATTGAGGCTCGTGTCGATCTTCTCGAAACGATGCCGTTTGGGTTTCCTGAATATGAACCGAGTCGTGATGAAAATACACGGCACATGGTTGTAGGCAACTACCGCATTTTCTATCGCGTCTATCCCGCCAAGAAGCGAATTCGCATTCTGACTGTGTGGCATTCGTCCAGACGCGATCCTCAATTGCCTCGCAACTGAATTGGTTCTGCTGTGTGGCGTGGTGATATCGAGAACTCGAAGCATGACGAACCAAATCCGCAAATTGGTGGCCGCGTCGCGAGACACTTTCTGTTGTCTGGTTATCGTTCTGCTGTTGGTCCCGACGTCGAGTTGGGGCGCGACCGTCTTGGTCGAAGCCGGAAGCAAGACCGTTTGGAAATTCGTCGATGACGGATCCGAGCCGCCCGCGAATTGGGAACAGCCTGCGTTTGACGATTCGAAATGGAAAGCGGGCCGCGCACCGCTCGGTTACGGCGAACCGGGGTTGGCCACAGAACTGAGCTTTGGTGGCAACCCCAAAGCGAAACACGTCACGAGCTACTTCCGGCATGGGTTCAAAGTCGATCCCGCGCACGAATTCACGCAGTTGGTGATCCTGTTGCGGATCGACGATGGGGCGATTGTTTATCTCAATGGCAAAGAATTGGTCCGCGAGCAAATGGCCGCTGGTCCTGCCAACTCGAAGACAGCCGCGCAGCGGAGAATTGAGGGCCACGACGAAGGGAAGTACTTGCGGCATTTCGTGCCGGCGGCGTCGCTCGTTGCTGGGCAGAACACGCTTGCCGTCGAAGTGCATCAATACAATGCCGTCAGCAGCGATCTGGTTTTCGATGTGCAGTTGAAAGGCTACCGCGACGGCGAAGAACCGCGACTCGCGAAGCTGGACTCCACCGCTCGGGAGATCACTGAGAGGTATCGGGAAACGCATTACCTATCCGCAGACCGCAAGATCCCGAATGGATACGTTGACGGCGGTCGCGAGGCGGATTTTGGACCGAGCGAGCATGTCAAATCCATCCGCGAAGTGATCGTCGTGGATCGTACTCGTGACCCGAATTTGAAGAAGCATCTCGCCTTCGCCGGATCGAAAGACATCAGGGAATTACCGCTGTTGCTGCGAGCTCGATCGCTGGCGAAGTATGTCGACGCGCAGTGTTCTTCGCCCGAGGGACGCAATGCGTCACTCGCAAAGCTCGCGTTGGTCGAGTCGGAATACCAGGAACGTGAGTTTCTTCTGGGACGATCTGGCGGGACGGGAGTCTGTCGGCATCGCGCGCTGTTGTTCAAAGTCCTGGGAGACGAAGCGGGACTGAATGTCGCGCTGGTGCGAGGCAATTACGCGACTGGAAAAAAAACCGCCGGACATGTCTGGAACGAGCTAATTCTTACCGACGAGAAAACGCTGATCGTGGATTGCATGAATCCTCAAGCGGATTTCAGTTTTCCCGAAACGACCACCGACAGCGCGAAGAAGTATCTCACGGTCAAGAACGAGCCGTTCTATCCAGCCAAGTAAGCAACTACTTCTTCGCGAACGTCGCCTCAGCCCAAGCCGCGGCTCCAAGCGCAGACGCATCGTCCCCTAACTTCGTGGCGACGATCTCGTAGGTCTTGGCGTAGGTCGGGCGGACCCACTTCTTGGCGGCGATCGAAACTTGCTCGACGTATAAGTCAGGCATGGCCTCGACCAAGCCGCCGCCGAGCACCACCACATCCGGCGCGAGTAGATGCACCAATCCGCCAATCGCCGTGCCGATGTGATTAGCCGCGTCTCGGATGATCTGTTCGATCGCCTTGTCCCCCTTCTTGACCGCTTCCGCCAACACGCCGCTGCGGATATTCGACAAGTCACTGCCGGCCAACTGGGCCAGGATAGGAGCATGGCCACGGAAGACCGCCTGAGCCGACGCTGCCGCGATCGCCAGGCGACTGCTGACCGCCTCCAGGCAACCGAGACGACCGCAGGCGCAGCGCGGCCCATTGGGGATCGCTTGCATGTGGCCGACTTCCAGACAGGAAAAATTCTTGCCGCGAAAGATGGTGCCCTCATAAACCAAACCACCACCAACGCCAGTGCCTGGAAAAACGCCGAGCACAGTGCGCGCTCCCTGCGCCGCACCGAGCCGATACTCGCCATACACGCCGGCATCGACGTCGTTGAGGATCACGGCCGGGCAGCCGAACGCTTTCTCAAGCTTGTCCTGCACAGGCTCGTTTTCCCAGCCGAGATTCGCCGCCTCGACCACGATGCCCCGATCCAGATCGAGCATTCCGGGACAGCCGATGCCGATCCCGGCCAGCCGGTCTTTGGAGATGCCCCCTTCTTCCAGAGCTTTCTCGATGGTGCTGATGACTCGGCCCATGCCGGTTGAGTTGTCTTCTTCGCTGTGCGTCTTCCGCCGCTTGCGCACGATGGGCTGAAACTTTTCGTCCGTGATGACGGCCAACATCTTGGTGCCGCCGAGATCAAAGCCAACCCAACAACGACCAGAAGCAGCGGAAGTTTCGGACATGAGAGTTCTCCATCGCCGTGAGTGCAACCGCGCGAACTGGCGACGAATCCACTCGTCGCATCATTACGACGGAGCATCCCGGCGACGCATTCCAGCGTCAAGGATGTCTCCGGCAGCAGCTACTCGGCCAATCGCTTTGCGCTCCACGAGCCGGTAACTATAGTCTCGCCCCGCTCGGCTGCGGCCGGGATGACACGACGAACTTTGCGAGCCAGGAGCGCACGAGTCCGCATGAGCAACTCTTCGACCAGCAAACTGACAATTGGCTCACGCGTTCGCGTGAAGGAGGGAGTTACCTCGCCCGACTTCACCGAGGTCTCTTTTGCAGGCTGGACCGCAACGGTCATGGAGCTCAGCGGCAAGAAGCCGAAGCAGAAATTTATCGTCGAGTTCGATGACGCGGTCGTCGCCGCCATGCCGCCGGACTATCTCAAACGCTGCGAAGAGCAACGCCTGCTCTACACGATGGCCTGCCTCGAAGCCGACCAGATTGAAGCCGCGTAAGCCGCGATCGCAATGGGGAGGGGGGGGGGGG
>CAMDPX010000250.1 GCA_945905295.1 Planctomyces sp. SH-PL62
ACATCGCCCAACAAAAAAAACTCCCGATCCGTCCTCACCGCAGCTATCCCAGACAAGCTCTCCCAAAACGTTCAAAATCCACCAGTGGAACTCGAAAGACCAAACCCAATGCGACAAAGTAAGTGCCATTGGGCGTCAGCCCCCCGGTCCAGCGGCGAATGCACCGGGGGGCTGACGCCGCCCCGCTCGCCTGAATCTCTTTATTAGGAGTTCACGATGCCATCTCAGCGAGTTCAGCGTCTCTTTCGTGTCGCGTTCGTCGGCGTGGTTTGTTTGCTCTTGGCGGAACGCCTGCCCGCTCAGACGGTGGCCCGCTGCGGGAAAGGCTGGTTGGAACTGGTCGACGGCTACCCGGTGCTGCACCTGAAAGGGACGCCGCGCGAGATGGGCTTCCAACACGGGGCGCTGCTTCGGGACAAAGTCCGCTCGAACATGCACAACATCCTGGAGGTGCAGGGAGAGAAAACTCTCGTCCAAGTCGGGCCGCTGAAGGTCAAGCCGAGGCAAGGCATCGACTTGATCGTCGGAATCCAAGAACCGTACGTCCCGAAAAAGTACTTTGAAGAATTGGAGGGACTCGCCGAGGGTTCCGGCCTGTCAGTCGCCGACGCGCGAGCCGGCAACTTTCTTCCCGAGTTGTTCCATTGCAGCGGTTTCGCAATCGCGAACTCAGCCACGAAAGACGGCACGCTGTATCACGGCCGAGTGCTCGACTACGCCATCGACTGGAGCCTGCAAGAGCACGCCGTGCTGATGGTCGCCGAACCGGACGGAGGCATCCCGTTCGTCAACGTCACCTACGCCGGCTTCATTGGCTCGGTGACGGGCATGAACGCCGAACACGTCAGTGTCGGCGAGATGGGGGGCGGCGGACTCGGCTTCTGGGCTGGCATGCCGATGGCGTTTCTCGTCCGGGAGGTGCTAGAAAAGGGCAAAGACCTCGAAACCGCCATCAGCGTCTTCCGAGACAATCGACGCACCTGCCAGTACTTCTACGTCGTCGCCGACGGCAAGACGAACGAAGCGGTCGGCATGGAGGCGTCCTTCGGAGTCTTCTCGCTCATCAAGCAAGGGGAGTCACACCCGCTGCTCCCCACCCCCGTGAAGGATTGCGTCCTGCTCTCAGCCGGCGACCGTTACAAGAAACTGGTCGAACGCGCCCAAGCCGGCCACGGCCAATTCACTTCTGAGTCCGCCATTGAATTGATGTCGCGTCCCGTCGCGATGAAGTCCAACCTGCACAACGTCTTGTTCGAGCCCAAGTCGACGAAGCTCTGGGTTGCCAACGCGACCAAAGACAAGAAGCCCGCCGCCGATCAAAAATACTTCTCGTTCCAGCTCAGCGAACTGCTGAGACGCCAGCCAGAGCCGACCAGTCCGGAAATCCCACTGGCGGCGAAGTGACACAAGGCATCAACTCGGCCGACGACGCAATTGTGCGGGTGCAAAACAACAATTCCGAAGCAGCGGTCAGCGTTCGATTCAACTGTTACAGTTGGCGTGAAGGCCATTACGATTCGTGTCGCGAAGTTGCTAATCTGGATCGACATCAAAAAGGGAGTCAGGCCATGTCTCAACCAATCGTTGTCGAAGCGACCTACGAAGACGGCAAGCTGGTTGTGGATGGTCGGCTTCCGCTCCGCGACCACGCGCGAGTCAAAGTGACGATTGAACCGCAAGAAAGCTGGGTCGATCGTACCTACGGCATGTTGGAATGGACCGGCGATCCGGCGACATTGAGGAAGGCGGCTCTCGATCCCGAACTTGATCCGTTGGAGTCAGCATGACTTTCGGCGACATCCCCGCGGGCGAGATGGTCTTTCTGGATGCCAATGTCTTCATCCATTACTTCGTCCGCGACCCTGACCTGAGCCCACCCGCTCGCGACTTGTTGCGTCGCATTGAAAGCGGCGAACTTCGCGGTGTTACCACCACACATATTCTTGCGGAAGTCCTGCACCGCTTGATGACCATTGAAGCCATGCAGACGCTCGGCTGGCCTTATGCCGGAATCGCTCAACGACTGCGGCAACATCCCGATGCCATTGAAAAGCTGCACGTCTTTCAAGATTGCGTTCGCGAAATCAGCGATTCGCCAGTAGCAATTCATGAAGTCACCTTGGCGAACCTCTCCGACGCAACGGGAATCAGCGCTGCCGAAGGTTTGCTGACCAACGACGCCATCGTGGTTGCGGTGATGCGGGAACTCGGTTTGAATCTGATCGCCAGCGAAGACACCGATTTCGACCGGGTGGCGGAACTTCAACGATTCGCCGCCAGGTAGCCATTTCATACCACAAGGAGCAGCCATGACTTCGCAAACTCGTCGCTCGTTCTTGCAGGGTTCGTCAGTAGCCGTCGCTTCGGGAGTATTACTCTCGCATCTGGACCAAGTCGCGAAGGCTCAGGCTAGCGAACGGGTTCGTGTCGGGATCATGGGGGCCGGTGGGCGGGCGGCGTCGCTGATTGCGTCCTTCGCAGCGAACAAGTCGGTGGAGGTGGTCGCGATTGCCGACCTCGATGCGAACAAGTTGCCGAAAGGACTCGAATCCGCGGAGAAGTTGCAGGGAAAGAGGCCGCGCGGGGAGAGTGACTTTCGGAAGTTGATTGATGACAAGTCGATCGACGCGATCGTCATCGGGACGCCGGATCATTGGCATGCGATTCCGACGATCCTGGCGTGTCAGAATGGCAAGGACGTGTATGTCGAAAAGCCGGACAGCCACAACATCATCGAAGGGATGCGGATGGTCGCGGCGATGCGAAAGCACAAGCGAGTCGTGCAAATGGGATCGCAACATCGCTCGACCACGCGGATGCAGTCGGCGATTGAGTTCGTGAAAACGGGCAAGCTCGGCCGTTGCGTGGTGGCGAAGGCGTGGGAGAGTTCCAAGCAAGGGCCGATTGGATTTCCACCGGATGGGACTCCGCCAGCCGGTGTCGATTATGAGATGTGGATGGGGTCGGCTCCGAAGCGGCCGTTCAACATCAATCGGTTTCATGGCCGCTGGCGTTGGCTGTACGACTACGGCACCGGCGATCTCGGCAACGATGGTGTGCATCGGTTGGACATGGCGGTCGCGGTGCTCGCGGCGGCGTGCGAGGTGCAGAAGGACGAACCGCTCGGCCTGCCCACATCGGTCTTCGCGAACGGCGGCAAGTGGTACTTCAACGACGCTCAAGAGTTTCCGGACACGATGCAGGTCAACTACGAGTTCGGTTCCGGCAATGTCAAAGACGGCAAGCATCCCAAGCTGCTGACTTACGAGATGCGTGTGTGGGCTCCGTACAACTATCTCGGCGAATCGGAAGGCTCGGCACTGTTCGGCGATCAAGGCTACATCGTGCTCGGCAACACGCGCTGGGCGGCTTACGACAAGGGAGGCCAAGTGCTCGCGAAGGGTGAAGGGGACAGCCACGAAGGTCCGCACGTCCAGAATTTTATCGAGTGCATCAAATCACGAGCGAAACCGTACTGCGATCTGGAAACGATCGGCCATCCGGCGTCGGTGCTGTGTCACTCGGGCAACATTTCCGCGCGAGTCGGTCGCAAGCTGACGCTCGACGCGACAACGGAAACATTCGTTGGAGATGCGGAAGCGAACGCACTGCGCGGCCGCACCGAATGGCGCAAGCCGTGGGTGCTGCCGGAAGTTTGATGCGCCACACAAATCGACCGGCGATTGCAGCGGTGAAAGTGCGGCGTCATGATGCTGTCGCAAACCAACTTTGATTGGCTGCATGGGATGCCGGATGCCTTTTGACTTCGATCTGCCAACCGCCAGCTATAACGCGACGCCGAGGCGCGATACGGCGGCTATTGCCATGCCGTCTCGGATCGGTCGCTACCAGATCATCCGTGAGTTGGGACACGGCGGTTTTGGAATCGTCTATCTCGCCCTCGACGAACAACTGCTGCGACAGGTCGCGGTCAAGGTTCCCTATGAGCGGCTCACGAAGGCGGAGTTTTCGCGCGACGACTGGTTGGCGGAAGCGCGCATCGTCGCCAGCCTGGATCATCCTCATATCGTTCCGGTTTACGATGTCGGATCGAATCCGGAATGCCCGGCGTACATTGTTTCCAAGCTGATCGACGGCAGTTCCTTGTCCGACGCAGTGGCTAAGCAGCGGTTGCCGATCGGCGAGTCGGTGCGGATCGTCATCGCGATGGCTGAGGCGTTGCATTACGCCCACACGCGCGGATTGGTGCATCGCGATGTGAAGCCGGGCAACGTCATGCTCGACAAAGAGGGGCACGCCTATCTCAACGACTTCGGCTTGGCGTTGCGTGAAGAGCAATATGGAACCCAAGACGATCGCATGCTCGGAACG
Source organism: Planctomyces sp. SH-PL62 (assembly GCA_945905295.1). GTDB lineage: Bacteria > Planctomycetota > Planctomycetia > Planctomycetales > Planctomycetaceae > SXKJ01. Next base: position 4,333 of record CAMDPX010000250.1, read on the forward strand.
CTTCAATACATGAGTCCGGAGCAGGCTCGCGGCGAAGGCCATCTGGTGGATGGCCGCGCGGACATCTTCAGCCTGGGCGTCGTGTTGTACGAACTGCTGACGGGAACGCGACCATTTAACGGGCGGACCTACTCAGACGTCCTGCGTGCCGTGACGAGCCACGATCCGCGTCCGTTGCGGCAGCGCAACGAACACATTCCCCGCGAGCTGGATCGAATTTGCGTTCATGCCATGGCGAAGCGTGCGTCGGAGCGCTACTCGACCGCCCAAGATTTTGCCGATGATTTGAAAGCCTTCCTGGAAGGTGCGGAGTCGCGTCTTTCGGTCGAACGGACTCCAAACATTCGGAGTGAAGAACTGCCGTCCAGCAAGCTGCATCACGATTCGCGATCGGCGTTGTCGATGACCACATTGCTGACCGTCGTCCCCAAAGGACTGCGAGCCTTCGATGAATCGGACAGCGACTTCTTTCTGGGACTGCTGCCGGGGCCACACGATCGCGACCGGTTGCCTCAGAACCTCCGGTTTTGGAAGACGCGCATTGAAGAGCCGTCCTCTGCGAACCCGCTGCGGATCGGCGTGGTCTACGGCCCGTCTGGCTGCGGCAAGTCGTCCTTGGTTCGAGCGGGGTTGCTGCCGCGGCTGTCATCAACAGTGCATCCGCTGATTGTGACGGCGACGACTCAGTCCACCGAGGCCCGGTTGTTGGAGGAATTGCGTCCCTTGTTGAATCGGCCGGCGACCGGGCTGGTGGAGGCGATGCAACAACTTCGCCGCGGCCGGTCGATCAACCGAAAAGTGTTGATCGTGATTGACCAGTTCGAGCAGTGGCTGCATGCGAATCCCAATTCGGCGGACTCCGACTTCGTCCAGGCGTTGCGGCAATGTGATGGCGAGCATGTGGCCTGCCTGCTGATTGTCCGCGATGACTTTTGGATGTCGGTGCATCGCTTCTTCCGCGAGTTGGACGTGCGTCTGGCCGAACGTGAGAACTGCGCGGCGGTTGATTTATTTGACACGCGTCATGCGCGGCGTGTGTTACATGCTTTCGGCCACGCCTACGAAGCCTTGCCGGAGCGGACGGATGATTTGTCTCCGGAGCAGCGCGAGTTTCTGGACCGCGTGATCGCGGAACTGGCCGAAGATGACCGGGTCATCTGCGTTCGACTGGCGTTGTTCGCTCAAATGGTTCGGAACCGGCCGTGGGTTCCGGAAACGCTGACGGCAATCGGCGGTGCGCGCGGCGTCGGAATTCGGTACTTGGAAGAGACCTTCGGTGCGACATCAGCCCCGTTGACGTACCGCGTTCATCAAGTGGCGATTCGCGAGATCTTGCGCGCGTTGTTGCCGGCTCCAGGAACGGACATCAAAGCCTGCACGCAAACGGCCGAGGAACTGGCTGCCGCCTCGCGGTGTGCTGTCGGCTCGGAAGAGTTCCGGCAGTTGCTCAGCATTCTGGAAGAGGAGACTCGGCTGCTCACGCCAGTCGATGCGCCGAACGTCGCCGTCACCGCTCCGCGTGACGAGCCGAGTGCTTCACCGACTGTGAAGCCGGATAAGGTCGCAGACGCAGGGGGCAATCGGCTCGTCACGCGGAGCGATGACGGCTGCGGACCTGCGAACTCGCGGGCGTATCAACTGACGCACGATTATTTGGTCCCGTCGATTCGCGAATGGCTGACTCGCAAGCAGCGTGAGACCTGACGCGGCCGCTGCGAGTTGCGACTTGCGGAACGAGCCGGATTGTGGAGTTCACGCCCGGAGCGAAGGCAGTTGCCGTCGTTGTGGGAGACATTACAGATTTCGTTCGGCACGACATCGTCGAACTGGACGCCGTCGCAAGCGAACATGATGCGACAAGCTCAGCGCTGGCACGGGCGGCGTCTGTTGATGATCGGGTTGCTGTTGTTGTGTACGACGCTCGGGGCCGTGGCCTGGCAGCGCGAGTATCGGCTCTCACAACGGCAGCGAATGGCCGATGCCCTCGGCGATCAATTGCTGGTCGCCGAGATCGACCGCGTGATCCCGGTCCTGAATGACATGGCAGCGACTCGCGAACTGTGGACCGCGCGGATGCGTACGTTGGCCGCGCAATCGGACGCGGCGGCGAGCGATCGTTTACGGGCGGAGTTGGCACTCGTCACGCACGCCCCCCAGCGAACGGCGGACATTTTGAAACTGTGCCGGGAGGTCGATCCGGCGACGCTGCATGTGGCCCGCAACTGGTTGGCGAAGTCGGCTCGGCCCACGGCGACTGCGTTGTGGGAGTTGGCGAACTTGCCGGATCAATCGGGAGCGGCTCGGCTACGGCTGGCCGCGCTGCTGGCGGAGTTTGATCCGCAGGCCAATGAATCGTGGCCGCTGTTGGCAACGTCAGTCGCGGGCACGTTGGTCCATGACGCCAATGTCGACGCGATGGCTTGGGCCGGGTTGTTGATGCCGATTCACGAGCGTTTGTCTCCGGCGCTGGCGGTTGAGTTTCTAAAAAACTCGGCGACTTCAACGCCGCGTTTGAATGCGGCTCAATTACTGTCGCGACTCGGTTCGACCGAAGTGCTGTGCCGGTTGTTGCCTGAAGCGGATGTCGTTCAGTTTTCGTGGCTGCTGCATCCGCTCATGAAAGATCGAGAATCGGCAGTGGCGTTTCTGGGACCGCTGCTGGCAGAAAAACCGCCGGCCACGAGTATCGACGATCGGCTGAAGCTGGTGGCTCGGCAGCGAACGGCGGCGGTCGCGATCGTTTTGCTTGGCCACGAGGAACTCGTCTGGCCGCTGTTGTCGGGATCGGCCGATCCGTCGCTGCGCACCGAGTTGATGTTGACGATGCGGTCGTTTGGCGTTTCGGTGGAAGCGCTGCTGCGCGGGGAAGAGGCCGTGCCTGATCCGGTGATTCGGCAAGCGATCTGGCAAAGCCTCGTCGGCACCGGGATCGAGCTGTCGGCCGCCGAAAAAGACGAAGTCTCCCGCCGCATTCAATCGCGCTGGCCGCAGGTGACGCATCAAGCGGAACGAGCGGGCATGGCCTGGTTGGCTCGGAAGTCTGGGTTGTCGAAGTTATTGAATGAAGCGGCGTCGCGGACTCCGCCGGCCGGCAGCGATTGGTCGGTGAACTCACAGGGACAGGAGTTCTTGGAGATTCGCGGGCCGGTCGAATTTTTGATGGGTTCGCCGGACAACGAACCCCGCCGCGACGGCAATGAGCGGCAACATCGCCGCCGCATCGACCGCAGCTTCGCGGTCGGTGTGCATGAAGTCACGTCGGAGCAGTTTCGCCGGTATCAACCCGGTTTTTCTTTCGACCCAAATATCTGCGTGACTCCCGATTGCCCCGCCAGTTTCGTGTCGTGGTTGGACTGCGCGAAGTACTGCCGCTGGCTGAGCGAACAGGAAAAGATTCCCGAAGATCAGATGTGTTTCCCGCCGCTCGATCAGATCCGTTTGGAGATGGACTTGCCTGCGAATCAACTCTCGCGCACCGGTTATCGCCTGCCGACGGAAGCGGAATGGGAGTACTTCGCTCGCGGCGGCAGCGTGGCGACGCGGTATTTCTTCGGTGAAGACGAACGGCATCTCTCGGAATTCGGCTGGTGGCTCAACAACAGCGAAGATCGAACTTGGCCGGTCGGCCTGCTGCGACCGAATGCGTTTGGGCTGTTCGATGTCGAGGGAAATCTCCACGAATGGGTTTTGCCAGCCAGGCAGGATTACCCCATCTCCGATCTGCCGAGCGGGACCGTGGATGATTCATTGCCGGTCCTCAAGGCCTCCACGTTCATGTTTCGTGGAGCGACTTATCGGTCGCACGGACGGCCATTCCGAGTGGCCTTTCGACAATTCTTCGACAGCGACGGCCGGTACAGCTTCCTTGGATTTCGGCTGGTTCGCACGGTATCCTCAAAGTGAGCAACTGGGTGATTTCCGCCTCATTGAAAAGGGTGTCACATGACCGCGATGGTATTCGTGATGATCGTGATTCAAGCCGCGTTGTTGTGGGTTGCGGTGACCATCCTGCAACAGATTCGCGTCGTGTGTGAACTGTTGAAAAGCCAACCGAAGCGGGGCGTCGGTGCGCCGCCAGCCAACTTCTACCCTTACTCCAGTCCGCAGGCCGCCCTCTTCTATCCTTACTCCAGTCCGCAGGCAGCCCTCTTCTACCCTTACGCCAGTCCGCGTCCCTCGGGAAACGGTGCTTTCGCCATCTGGTGCTGGCGGGGAACGAGTTGGGAATTGCAATCCGGCTCCGTGCCTGCCGGTTTCGAAGCACGCAAGCAGCCAGCTTTCCAAGGTTCGTTCGTCGGGCAGCGAGTGAAGTCGGAATGCACTCGCCGGTGAACGCGCTTCGCGAAGTGACTGCTTGCCCCATCGACTCTCTCGCGGCGAACAAGTCGCAGCGTGTCGTTTGCTGATCGCTTGGCTGGGAGACTGGCCAAGCGAACTCGGCCATCGCGGACCACGATTATCACTGTGGCCCAGACGAGAACATCCGCTTGCCTCCACGAACTCCCGACACCTGTCGTTTTCGCGTGCCTGGTTCGCTCGGCCGGGCATGTTGCGAGTTGGTTTGCGCGATTTCGGAATCGAAGACGTCAGACGTTGGGACGGTCGAGTTGGATACGTGCGCCGTCTGTTGCCGCATGTCGGAGCCAACGGAGCGGAGTCCCAATCCGGTGGTGGCGTCTCTGGCTCATGGTGCAATTGCGCGTCAGATCGCAACGAGCGAGCCCCCCCACCAACAGGTCCGCGCGGCGGAGCGACTGACGTGGATCGAACAATTCTTGGAGACAACCGATTCGCCGATCGCTGTCGAAGATGTGCTCGAAAAGGGGCACGCCGGTCGTCGATGGTTTCAGAATCTCTGGCGGCGGACATGGCGCATGCGGCCGCGCATCGGATTGATCGGGCCGAACAATCTAAAAGGCTTGGGGCATCAAAACCGCGATCTGATGAAGTCGCTGCCGATCGCGGAATGGCTGACTCCGGAATCGCTCGCAACTGCGGCCGAGTTTCTTTCGATGCGTCAGGCTCGCCGGATTGACCGGTTTCTGCGGCGTGTGGATGTGCTGCTGTTTATCGAGACGCCGTTTTTTGAGGGACTGCCGCGACAGGCTCGGAAGTTGGGCCTGCGCGTGGTCTGCGTGCCGAATTGGGAATGGCTGCATCCGGGGCTGAGCTGGCTGCACGATGTCGATCTGATGATCTGCCCGACTCGGCGAACGTTCGCAATGCTGTCGGAGTGGCGCGAGCGATTTGGCTTCCGTTGGGAGCTTCAATGTTGTCCGTGGCCAATCGACATCGAGGCCATTCCGTTTCGGCAGCGAGATGTTTGCCGTCGCTACGTCTTCGTCAACGGCACGGATCAACGCCATCCATTACGCCTCGACGGTTCTCCGACGGAAGTGCGGCGCAAGGGACTGGAGTGGCTGATCGCAGCCGCGTGGCGCTTGCCACAGATTCCATTCCTCGTGTGGAGTCAAACGGATGAACTGTTTGACGTGCCGGAGAATGTGGAAGTCCGACGCTCCACCGCCATGAATGCGGACTTGTATCGGGACGGCGATGTCTGCCTGCAATTGAGCCGCTGGGAAGGACTGGGCTTGCCGCTCTTGGAGTGTCAGGCGGCGGGGATGCCGTTGATCACGATCGACGAAGCCCCGATGAACGAGCATCAGCCTGTGGCCGTTGTCCCCGTCGTGGATCACGAACTCTTGGAGTTGTGGCCGCGCCGTTGGATTGCCGCACCGCGAGTCAATCCCGACGATGTGGCCGTAACTCTGGCCGCGTGGTTCGGCCGGGACATCTCGCAGGCCAGCCGAGCGGCTCGCCAATTCGTGGAACGCGAACATTCCTGGAAACAGACTCGCTCGCAAATGCTCCAATGGATCGTCAACGAATCCCCCAACGGGGAAAGGACCGAGTGACAATGCCGCCGCAAACTTCGCTGGGCAAGTTGGTCTTGCCGACGGTTGAGACCTGCCCGCATCGACGATGCGTGGCAGAGGATGCCGCTCGGTTTGAGTGTGACTTGCTGCGGACCATCAGCGGCGCGACAGTCGGCTCATGGTGTGAAGTTCAACCGGATGCCTGCCGAGCCTGCTGCGAATCGTTTCCTCCGGCGGCCAATCGCTGGAATCCCGTGATTGCGTCGCTGTTGTTCGACCTGACAGATCAGGTAGTGACGCGGGGCGGCATCGAGGGGTGTTCCACCGAGGCCGCTCGAACGCTGCATTCCAAAGTACACGCGGCACTCGAAGTGGAGGCGGGCTTGGGGCAAGCGATCGTGCCGGCGCGGGTGTCTGGCCAATGCAGGTTTCTCGGCGAGCGACTCCCAACCAATGCAGAGAACCCAACGCAGGGCGAGTGGCAATGCCATCATCCGAGCCATCACGTCACGACTGCGGATCACTGCCGACTGTGCCGCGATTGGAGTTCGCTGCCAGCAATCTCGCGACCTCTGACACCGCGAGAAATGGTTCCGCCATCGCCGCAGTGCGGGCCTCCGGTGCGGAAGTGGGCGGTCGGCGTGTTGACCGCGCCGCGGCGCGAAGCAACGTTGGAATGGTGTCTCGACAGCCTTGTTCGCGCGGGCTGGGAACGGCCGCATTTGTTTGTCGATGGTTTAGTTCGCATTCCATCGCGCTACGATCACCTGCCGATCACCTGGCACGAACAGCCGGTGGGAGCGTGGCCGAATTCGTGGCTCGCGCTGGCCGAACTGGTGCAAAGCCAGCCGGAGGCCGATGCCTACCTGATGCTGCAAGATGATGCGGTGTTGTACGACCGAGGAAATCTCCGCGAGTACTTGGAGTCGGCGCTGTGGCCCGGTGACAAGCCGAGCCTCGTGTCGTTGTACTGCTCGCAAGCCTACACGGTGCTGGAGCCGGGTTGGCGAGCGTTATCGCGACAATGGATTTGGGGAGCACTCGCGTTCGTGTTCCCGCGCGAGTTGGCTCGCGAGTTCTTGACGGACCCGGAAGTGATGGCGCATCGCTGGTCCCATCCACAGAACGGTCTCAGCCATGTGGACGTGCTCATCGGAGAATGGACGACGGCACGCGGCCATGCGGTGCATTACCCCTGTCCGAGCCTGGTGCAACACGTTGGCAACACCAGTTGCATCTGGTCGAACCTCAACAATCAGGGCTTCCGCCGAGCCGACTGGTTTGCCGGCGATTTGGAAACGCCGTTCGCTCGCGACGATCGCCTGGCCGATTTCCCGGAGCACCAGTTTCGATGCCGTGCCGAACTTCAACCAGACTATTCGCGACGCCTCGAAATCGGTCGCGAACGAATGTCACAGCGCCGCGTCGTGATCTGCGGACTGTGTCGCAACGTGCGACACTTTTTGCCGAAGTTCGCCGCGCGCACAGAACTGCTCGGTGCGATGTTTGGCGATTACCGCGTCGTGCTCTTCGAGAACGATTCGACCGACGCGACGCTGGAGTTCTTGACCGATTGGAAGAAGCACAACAACCGCGTGCATGTGCTGTCCGATCGGCTGGGGACGGTCCGCTTTCCACAAATCCGCAGCCGCGAACGAGCCGCACGCATGGCCGAGTATCGCAATCGGTACCGCGAATATGCTCTCGAACACTTCGGCGATTTCGACAACCTGATCGTGATCGACACCGACCTTGGCGGCGGCTGGAGCGACGACGGCGTCGCGAACACTTTCAGCCATGAGGACTGGGATTTCGTCGGCTCCTGCGGACTGGTGCGAACGAGTTCCGATCACGGTTCCGAGCTGATTCACTTTGACGCCTGGGCCTTCCGCGCCCAGGGGCATCCGCAGGCGCATGCGAACGTCGAAGTGAATTCGATGATCCTGGAGCGGGGCGAGCCACTGTTGCCGGTCTCATCCTGCTTCGGCGGCCTCGGTGTTTATCGGATGCCAGCGATCCAGTCGGCCGAGTACGGCGGCTCCGACTGCGAACACGTCATCCTGCACGATCGAATGCGGCAACGGGGATTCGGACGGACGTTTCTCAACCCCAGCCAAATCGTGCTCTATTCGCCCTCTTAGCAGTGATTTCAAAACCGTACCGCGACCGTTAGGGAGCGGCCCGCGATGGCGAAGACAGGCCGCTCCCTAACGG
>CAMDPX010000251.1 GCA_945905295.1 Planctomyces sp. SH-PL62
GTCAGCCCCCCGGTGCGCTCGCCGCATAACCGGGGGGCTGACGCCGCCCCGCTCGCCTGTCTCATTCTCGGTGCTGTCAGGCCGCGCCTTCCGCCAGATGGCTTCCACCACGGCGCTTCGGCAAGCAGCCGATGCCGATGATGACCAATTGGCTGAACGCGAACAGCCCCAGGGCCAGCAGTACCCCTTCGGTGAAGCCGTAGCTGTGCAGGCCGACGCCGAGTTCATTCACACCGAACCACGACCAGCCAGTGAAGATGTTGCCGGCGATGGCCAGCACCGCCATGCCGCGTCCGCTGACCATGCCGCCCCAGCGCGCGTGCAGAACGACCGCGTTCCACAGCACGATGATCAGCGCGCCGTTCTCTTTCGGATCCCAGCCCCAGAAGCGGCCCCAACTGTCATCGGCCCATAAGCCCCCCAGCACCGTTCCCACAAAGCTGAAAAAGATGCCGAAGCAGAGCGTCCCGTAAATCATTCGCGACAAGTTCTTCTCCAGTTCGGGAGTCAGCGGTTCGGCCTCGCGATATTCCGCCTGCATGAACGCCCACGCGGTGGCGCCCACACCGAACATGCCGCCGATGATGCCGAGCCATTTCACCGACTCGGATGAGATGGAGATGTCGCCGAGCGTTTCAAACATCTCGGCCACCGGACTGGGAAGTTGATAGCAGACGACTGCGAGCAACGCCGACATCGCGAACGCGAACGGCAGCGGCTTGCGGAGGGCGACATACATCAGTCCCAGCATGCCCGACAGGAACGTCATCGCGTAGCCCATGTTGATCGTGGTGACATGCGTCGCCAGCCAGAACTGCGTGTCGAGCACCGCGACCAGCACCTTGAAGGTATCGCCGTCGCCGCTCAGGAAGTGAGCGATCAACAGCGTCGCGAAACCCGCACCGGACGCGACCACGTTGCCGATCCCGATCTTGTAGACCTTCTCCAGCACCAACCCCAGCGCCACGATGCCCCAGCCGATGAACACCGCCGTCGTATACAAGTTCGTCACCGGCGGCCGGCCGGAAATGACGATGCGGGCAATCAAGGCGAGCGTGTGCAGACCGAACGTGAAGAGACAAATCCCAAACACCGTCCGGTTCAGAGTGCGCGTCCAGCCGAGCATCGCCCCGAACGCCAGCAACAGCCCCAGGAAGTAGATCATCGACGCCAGCAGGAACGGCTGGAACGAATTGAACTTCCACTCGAAGCCGATCCGGGACATTCCCACGCCATCGAACGACTCGCTCTTCAACGAATCGCGATAGCCAGCCACTGCGTTATTGAAGCCTGACACATTGCCCGCTTCATAGTCGGTCAGAATCGTTCGCCAGGCGGCAACCGCCGGAGAGGCTTTGCGAGCACCTCCCTTCGTCAGCCCGTCCATGTCCTTCACATCCATCTTCTCGACGTCGGGATACCGTCGCTTCAGCCAGTTCCGAGACTCGGTGAGCTGGGCACTATCCTCCATCGAAAGGCGTTGTTGTTCGTCCGAGAGGACTTCGCCAATTTGAGTCATGGCGAATTTCACGATCAGGCGATGTTCCGGTTGCTCGTCGAGCGGTTGCAGAAGTTCGGCCAGCGTGAGGAAGTCCCAGTAGTCGTTCGTGTCGTTGGCCGGCGGGATCACTCGTGCGAGCTTCGTTTCGCGCAACGCAGCTTCAAAGCCGACTGCTCGCTGCACGCGTTCCATCGGTGCGCGCGCCTCGATGCCGGGATTCTCGCCGAAGCGCGACAGCGTTTCGTACAACCCGAACTTGCGCTCGAACTCGATCGCCTTGCGATCTTCGACGCTCATGTTGCGAGCACCCTTCTTGCGCGCCTCATCGGTCTTCTCGCCGAGCTTCACGAACCGCCGCTCGCGGAACGGTTTGTCCTTCTCGTCCGGCTGCTCGACGACTTCGGCCATCGAGTACCGATAGCCTTTGCGCGGCTCCAGATTCAGCGCCTTGAGCACTTCCAGGTTTTCGATGCGGAGAACCTTGTGATGCTTGGCCTCATTCGGCCGAGCGAACAGGTCCATCAACCAGCGAATCGCCGGCTCGGTGCGGGTCTTGGTCTTGCCGTCTTCCTGGTATTCGAGCTTGAACGTCTCGGTGCCGGAGATGACCCGCAACAGGTTGCGAGCATACGTGTCGAGCGGCTTCACGCGGCCATCCGCGACGATGGGCAAGTGCCCGACAGCCGCATAGTCGAATGCCTTCTCCGGAGTCGCCGGAGGTTTCGTTTTACTGACGACCCACAATGCCAGGAACGCAAACGTCACGATGGGCACCCAGCGGGCCGCTCCATCGACCGTAGACTGCTGGATGACTTTGATCTCGCGGGCGCGGCGATCCAGGAACCGCAGCAGCGTCACCGAAAACTGAAACAGCATCCCGACCGCCACGATCATGCAGGCCACATACGGAATCATCCAACCGCTGTTCGTGACGACTTGCAGCGTCGAATACTCCTTGGTGCCCGCTTGCGTGTAGCCGCTTTGATAGAAGGTCTCGCCGGCATACCGCAGCGGGTTGTTCATCCAGACGTGATGCTCGAAGACCGATGGCGAGCCGTCCTCTTTCAGATGCGAGTAATCCGATACGCGAATGTCCGAGGAATAATTCCGGGCGGTGCTCGTGCCGACGTAATTCGTGCCGTCCACGTCGATCAGTTCGATCGTGTAAGGCTTGTAGTCACGGCGGAAGCGCAGCGAGAGATCGTACTTCTTGCCATCGACCTCCACCGACTCGGCTCGGTCCTGCATCGCGAGCAGCACAGCGGTCAGATAAGTGCCGATCTCTTCGCCGCTACCGCGCTTCGTCAGGCGGACGATGGCACCTGGCATGTCTACTTTGGAGTCGGTATCGACGCCCGTTGAACCACCAACGGGCACCAGTGCATTCGTCTTGCCAATGCCGTGCGTCGCTTCAATTTTGTGTTCTTCCGTTGGCGGGCGAAGGCGTGCGTTGCCGTAATACTTCAGCACCTCGATGTCGAACGGCAGCAGTTCGTTCGTGATCTTGCCCTTACCGACGCTGCTTTTCAGTCGCGAACCTTGCACGACGACGTGCGTTTCCGAATCCGTACCGGAGGCTTCGACAAACGCCAACTCGCTCGACCGATGATCGCTGGCGAAGTTCGACGTCTGCCCTTCCTCCAAAGAAATCTGAGCCTCGACCGCCGTCAGCCCGACGAGCAATTCGCTGAACATCATCAACCCGATGCCGCCGTGCAACAGCACGATGCCGGCTCGTTTCTTGAAGACCATCACGCAGCCGATCAGCATCACGACGCCGGCAAAAGTCGCTTTCAACAATTGCCACAGGATGCGCATCGACGAATCGTCCAGCCGAGCGGCGTCCCCCTTCATCCATAACCCGGCGACGATCAAGCCAAGTGCCACGCAGAGGATGTCCGCCGCCCAGAACTTCATCTTGGCGACCGAATCACCGGGACTGAACCGCGACAACTGGATCGCACCATAGACCGATCCGCCCCACAGCACCGTCAGCCCCAATTTGAAAAACGTCCACAATGTCTCCCACGAGACCCAACTCTTGCCTTGCAAGCCGTCCGCACTGGAACCGCTCACCACGACCAGCCAGGTCGTCAGCATTCCTAGCCCGATGACTCCGACGCCGGCCCATAACTCAGACCCCTTCGCCTGCGCTTTGAACCGGATGCCATGCGCCGCCACCAGATTCAAAAACATCAACGTGCCGATCAGTCGGCCGCCGGGGAAGGGGATCACCATCCAAGCCGGCAAGTCCGGCTGATGATCGAACACAAAATTCGGAAAGAACGCGGGCGGGAAAAAGACTTGCAGGTCGATCCAGGCAACCTGACAACGAAAATATTCATCGACGACCTGCCAGATGTCCTTATCGACTTGAGCCAGCGTCCCGGCCATCACCAGCACGACCGCCATCGCCAACAGCGAGACCGTCAGCTTCAGCGACGCCAACGGCCGCAAGAGCTTTGCGACCGCAGGGCCAACGGAGATGTCCGAGTCTCTTCCGACACGTTCATTGAGAATGTCTGCTGTCGTCATGATGGTCTCCCTTGAGAGCGTCGTAGCCGCGTTCGCCAGAACGCGGGTTTTCAGTGCGTTCACCCGCACTCTGGCGAGTGCGACTACGGGTTTGAAACGACTACTACTCGAACTTCACCGATTGCACGAACGCCTCGAAGTTCTCTTTTTCACGCTGTGCGAGTTCCGCATCTCCTGTCAGCTTGAAGAACCAAGCGAATTCGCCATCGCGCGGCACAATCAGGCCCAGAATGCAGCTTGGCTTTCCCGTGCGAGCATCTTTGCCGACGAGCTCCACCAGCGTGCCATCATGGCCGTCGATCGACAATGTCTTGGCGGTCTTCTTCATTTCTTGCGGCGACCAAGCCGCCAATCCAAGCTGACCGCGCCAACGATTGAGGTTCTCCAACAAGTCTCCGCCGGCGCGGCTGACCGTGGTTTGGATCGAATTCGGTCCCTCTTTGACCGCGAACGCGGCGAGTGAAAATTGATTTCCGGCGGCGGGCTGCCAACCTTCCGGCACCTTCCATTGCGACAGCCCTTTCGGCGCGACTGTAATGGGGCCGGGAGCGGGAGCGGGACGGACAGGGGTAGGTCGAGCAGGGCTTTGCGGGGCGGCAACGTCAAACTTCACCGATTGCACGAACGCCTCGAAGTTCTCTTTCTCGCGCTGCGCCAATTCAACATCGCCGGTCAGCTTGAAGAACCACGCCTCGTCATCGCGCGGCACGATCACACCCAGGATGCAGCTTGGCTTATTCGATCGCGCGTCATTGCCGACGAACTCCACGAACGTGCCGTCGTGACCATCGACCGACAGTTTCTTGGCGGCTTTGGTCATCTCTTCGGGGGACCAAGCCTTCAACCCGACCTGGCCGCGCCAACGATTGAGGTTCTCCAACAAATCACCGCCGGCGCGACTGACCGTTGTCTTGATCTCGCGACCGTCGTCCGTGACGGCAAACGCCGCCAGTGAGAACTGGTTGCCAGCGGATGCCTTCCATCCTTCCGGCACCTTCCATTGCGGGACACCTTCCGCCGCTTCCGCAGGGGCGGAACGGCCTGGCTTCTCCGAAGCCATTCGATCCGGCTTCGCGGCGGCCAAGAAGTTGACCAGCGTGATCTGCTTGCCAGAGACCTCAAGCTGCTGGACCTCGGCATCTTTCGGCTGCTCTTCCGACTTCAGATCGGCGGCGGTCTTCTCTGGAATTCCAAGTTGTTCGCACCACAGATTGACGATCATCAACGGCATCCCGTCGATCGGCCGGTCTCCCGGCAGCGGCAGACGAGTGATCGTCAACGGCAAGTCTTCCCCGTCTGTCTTCACCAACAACGTCTTGAAACGCATCCCCTGCGGATCGTCTTCGGTCTGTTCGGTCCAGCCTTCCGGCAGCGTCCACTTTGGCAGCAACGCGGCATCTTCGCCGAACTTCAACGACTGAATCAGACTCAAGAATTTGGGCATCTGTTCGGCGACCGAGTCCTTCGGCCCAGCCACCTTGAAGACCCACACCGTCCGCCCCTGCGAGGCAATCGCCCCCAGCATTCGCTCGCTAATCCCCGACCCATGACCGGCCGGCATCCCCGGCGATTTGGCAGCCTTCGCGGGGGGCTCCACCTGCGGCATTTTCTTCACGGTGTAGCGGCTGATCTCGTCCTGCTTTTGGCAGCCGGACAACAGACACAGCGCGAGCAGAGCAAACAACCAAACTGGCGCGGCTGCACCAGTGACGCGAACAGACAAGGCGCGAACGCGAAACCTCATGCCATGACCTTAGTGTTTACGAGGTGGGTCGAACGAGGCAGGACGCCGGCCATCGCCGACGCAGACTCAGGCGGGAAACGGGGCGGAGTGTAGTAGTCCGCCCGCCTAAAGCAGAAGACAGAAACCCGTCGGCTTTTTGCCAAACAACCGAACGGTGGTCTTGTCGTTTTCAGACAGACAACCTGTGATTAGCATCAAACGCCACTCGACTCGGATGACTGACGGGCGAGAGGCGGCAGGTTTCCAATCGAATGAGTCCGACTGCACGCCTTCGCTCGTAGTGACCCGATTGATCGGGTCGAGCCGACCCGATCAATCGGGTCACTACGAGCGAGTCTTGAACTCCGATTCTTCGGGAGCATTCAGATGACTTTTCCAGGATCTGGACCTCGTCGTCGATGGATCGCCGTCGCGTTGATCTGCGTCGCTGTTTGGGGGCTCGGTCTCGGCTCACCGAGTCAGGCGGCCGAGGTCTCCGAGACGGCGAAAAAAGCCAAAGCGATTCTGGAACAGCACTGTTATGTCTGCCACGGAGAAGCGGGTTCGGCCGACGGCGGGATCAACTTCATGCTGGACCGCAACCGGCTTGTCAAACGGAAGAAAGTGCTGCCGGGCAAGTCGGCCGAGTCACCGCTGTTTCGGCAAGTCAAAACGGGCTCGATGCCCAAAGATACCGAGCCGCTTTCCAAGGATGAGATCGAGACGTTGAAGACGTGGATTGATTCCGGGGCCGACGACTTCAATCCGCCGACCAAATCGCGTCCCTTCATTTCGCCACAGGAGGTGCTCGGCTTCATCCGCGATGATCTGCGGAAGCTCGAAAAAGAGGACGCCGAGAAGCTGATGTATTACCGGTACTTCACCATCGCGGACCTCTACAACGCGGGGCTGTCGGACGACGAATTGGAGAGCTACCGCGTGGCGTTGGCTAAGCTCGCGAACAGTTTGTCGTGGAAGAAGCGAATCGTCATTCCGACGCCGATCGATCCGGCGAAGACTGTGATGCGCATCAATTTGTCCGACTATCGCTGGTCGCCGAAAACATGGTCGCGGATCTTGACGCACTATCCTTACGGAGTGAAATCCACGTCGGCCGCGCTGCAGTTTTGTTATACGGCCACGCAGACCGAGGTGCCGATGATTCGCGCGGACTGGTTTGTCGCCAAAGCGGCGGTGCCGCCGCTGTATCACGAACTCCTTGAGCTACCGAATTCGGTTCATGAACTGGAACTGCTGCTGCGAGTCGACGTCGCGCACAACATCGAGTCGGGCGAGGCGGCGCGTGCCGCGTTCAATGGGTCAGGCGTTTCGAGCCACAATCGTTTGATCGAAAGACACGACTGCGATCTGACGGGCGGCGCGTATTGGAAGAGCTATGACTTCGGCGACGACAAAGGCCACAAGAACATTTTCACTTGGCCGCTCGGCCCCGGCGGCGAACGAGGCTTCGAGCATGATGGCGGGGAGTTGATCTTCAACCTCCCGAATGGATTGCAGGCTTATCTGCTGGTGGACGACAAAGGTTTGCGGATCGACAAGGGACCGATCTCGGTCGTCAGCGATCCACGGCGACCTGACAAACAAGTCGTCAACGGCTTGTCGTGCATGTCGTGTCATGCGGAAGGCTTGAAACGGAAGTCGGACGAAGTCCGTGCCGCAGTGCTCGCGAATCCCAAAGCGTTCTCGTCAACGGAAGTCGCGCAAGTCAAAAAGCTCTACAAGACCAAAGAGGAGTTCGAGAAGTTGTTAGAGAAGGACTCCGAACTCTTCACGAAGGCGGTGGCCGCGACCGGCGGCAAGGCCAGCGGCGACGAGCCGATCGTGATGCTCGCCTTACGGTTCGAGGAAGAAATGGACGCGGACCTCGCCGCCGCCGAAGTTGGAATGACCACTGCGCAATTGATGAAAGGGCTGGAGAAGTCTGCCCTCTTGGGCCGCATGCTCCCGAACTTGAAAGTCCCCGGCGGAACCATCAAGCGAGACGTCTTCGTCACCGCGTTTCCCGAAATGGTCGACGAGCTGATGTCTGGCAGTTTCGTGACAACCACCATCCACGATCGCATCGAACCGGGCCTGACCACGACCTCCGTCTCGCCGCTGAAGCCTGCTACTGCGACTGCCCCCAATCGCAACGCGGCTCCCGGTAACGCCAATGAGAAAGTGCTGTCGGCGAACGACGCTCCGTTGGCGAACCCGTTTCGCCGGCGCGAGAGCCATCCGTGGTTTGAACTCTCCAACATCCGGGCGGGGAAGTCGCTTCGCGAAGCGATGGACGTTGACTATGCGTTCGAAGGGAAATGGACGGGCCGGATCGCGCTCATCGTCAAAACGGACGGACGACAATATCGGTTCGCGGTTCAGCCGGACGCGTTGAAGCAACGGACGGGAACGCTGCATTGCGCGGAAGAAACCAGAGCCGGTTGGAATTCCTGGACTTCTCCCCCGGTCACCCCGACGCGAGTCCCCTACAGTTCGAAATCGCGGTTTGGTCCCTCGATCCGATCGAGTTCGCCCTCCGTCAGCGCACCGCCGCCGGAGTCTGGTCCCGAACTCAAGTTTGGCGCGGACATCGAAGTCTATGTGGAACTGACCGAAGCGACCGGCACCGAGTCCCAGATGTTCAAAGTGTCGAAGTCGGCGACCCGCGGCAAAGTCGCGAACATCACCTTCGCGCGCGAGATGCGCGCTCCCGAGTTGCAAGCCTACGAAACGCGCCTGAAGAAAACGGGACCGCCACCGCCACCTCCCAAGGGAACCACTCTCGCAACCCAGACGACGCCTCTCGTTCCGGGAACTCCCGTCCTCGGTGCCTTTGAAGGTGACTGGCTGGTGGCGGAAGTCTTGTTGGTCTTCAAAGAGTCGTCTGACCCGCGGAACAATACGGCGACGCGATATTTTCAATACCTCCCCAAAGGCTGGGTTGGTCAATGGGGACCATCTGAATTCGTCATCCTGCACTGGCCCCAGCGAGGTCATGCAGGGAATCAAGTGGTCATTCGAGCTCATGTGGCCGTGGCTGACGACGTTTTGAAGAAGCTCAAGAGCGATCCCAAGTCGTTTGCCCCCAGCGTCGAGTTGGCGCTGGGCTCCCTGACGCCACCGCAGGAGGGCTTCGTGGTTGTGCCGGACAATGTGAAGCTGCACCCAGGCACTCCGGTGCAGTTGATGGGTGCGGAACAGACCGTGGTCAAAGACGAATCCACCGAGGTCTCGGCTGTCTCGGATTCCGGGTTTGTCCACGAAACCAAACTCCCCAGAAGGCAGTTCACGATTGCGAAATCGACGCTCAAAGATCTGGAGAAGCCCGCCAGCGAAAAGACGTTTGCCGAGCGACTCAAAACCATCGAATCCAAGAATCCGCTGAAGGCACACCGGGAGCACGCCGCTGCCGTCATGGCGGGTGCCGAACCCAACGCCACTGGCTTTCCGAAGCGGTTCACGCCAGCTCGACAATATCCCATCACCCTCGAACTTCCGAAGAACGCGGTGAAGGTCACTCAAGAGACTCCGCTGGAAGCGGGGACCAAGTTGAAGGTGGAATGGGCTCGCACCTGGAGCGACGCGACCGTGGTGTCACTCCCTGAGAACGGCGGCGTCGAAATCAAATGGGAAGGCTGGAGCACGGTCGAAGTCGTCGCCCGCGAATGTTTCATCATCGACAAAGCTGTGCTGGCCAAGCTCGAAGCGAACGCGAAAAAGACCACAAAATCAGACAAGCCCACCATGCCCGATGACAAACCAACAACATCAGAGGAGAGCACAGGCAAGTTCAAGCTTGTCCTGGCCGCGCCAGGCACCAAGAAGATCGCCGTGATCAAGCTCGTGATGGAAATCACCGGACTCGATCTGACCGATGCCAAAGAACTCGTCGACAGCACGCCGTTCGAGATCAAAGGCAACCTCTCCAAAGCCGACGCCGAGAAATGGCAAAAGAAGCTGACCGACGCCGGAGCCTCCGCGGAAATCGAAGCGGCGAAAGCGGACGCGGAAAAAGAAAAGTAGCCGTCTTTGCATAGGCGATTACGCCATGCTTGGCGAAACAAAGGCGAGTGGTCCATTGATAGAATCTGAGGCAGAGGAAAAGGCTCAGAGGTGTCGGGAGCCGTTTCTGGGTGAAATGCAATTCTTTGGTTCCTGACACGAATGGCACCTTTTCCCTTCCTGCATTCCGTGTCGGTCATCAGTCGGCTGAAGCCGACTGATCCGCCCTTCGGATTTCTCTTTTCTCAACTCCAATTCAATGAGTCGCGTCGTCGCGACCCCTTTCCGCCACCTGTAGGTTGGGACTCCGTCCCGACCCTCTCCTGAATCTTGACCGTACGAGCCATCGCGACGTCGGACGTGCGTTTCGACCATCCAATCCGGTCGGGACGGAGTCCCAACCTACGGCTTCCACTCGCGGGCGAATGGCAGGGCGCGTTGGCGGACGGGGGCGCTGAGGGTTTGGTCGGAGGAGATGGCGTTGAGCCATTCGGACTGCGGTTGGCCGTGGTCTCGCAGGAAGTGAATCAGACTCAGGGCCTCAGCTTCGCCCGCGCCTTGCAATAGTCGCCCGTGTCGGATGTCGGCGTCGCCAAACCGCTGGCCAGACGGTGAGCGATGATCGCCGCCACCGCCGCCTGACAGGCAGCCTCCTTGCCATCGCGCAGCACCTGACCGAGAAACGCCCACAGCACGTTCACGGTCGAATAGATACCGTTCATCGCGAACAGATTTTGGTGTTTGGCGAAGACCCGCTGCACCCGCTCGGCCGAGAGCAATCCGGCGAACGGCAATCCCGGCTGCGACAAAAACGCGGCCACCACTTGCTGAAACTGGCCACTCGCGCTGCTGCCGGAATCCGTTACGTTGCGCATGAAAAGGCCCTCCTTGGCTGTGTCTCGCAAGCCAACCAAGAAGGGCGCTTCACAACCGTAGCCAAGGACGGCCAAACAATCCCAGACCAATCCTCGTCTGTCGGAAAACTAAAACAAACTTCCGACACGCGCCAACCGAAGGTCCGCGCAACCTGCCGTCATTTCACGGACGACAGTGCCATTCGTGCCTGACCCCTGCTCGTTCAAACCGACCGGCGATGGAACTCGCCATTCTTCATCACCGCGAGCATCTTGCTGCGGTCGAGTAACACCTTCGGGTCGGACAGCGGATCGCCCGCAACCAGCAACAGGTCCGCGAAGAATCCTGGTTGAATCTGTCCCAGTTCGTTGGGCAAATCCATCGCCGCGCCACCGTGCTTGGTCATGCTGAGCAGCGCCTCCATCGGCGTGAACTCACAGTAGCGGATGAGATGATCGAGATCGCGTGCGTTCTCTCCGTGCGGCGTCACGAAGAAGCCGTAGTCGCCACCTCCCAGGATGCGAATGCCTCGCTTCTTCAATTCCTTGAGTCCTCGCGCGGCACCGGCCAGTTCCTCCCGGAAGCCAAACTCTTGAACTTGCTGCTCGGTGAACCACTTCTCGCCCTCATACGAGGCCGTCGCCGTGAAGCCGATGTTGGGACTCACGAAGACCCAATCCTTGTTCGCTTCCAGCAGATCGAGCGCTTCCTCGTCAGCGAAGTTGGCGTGATAGATCACCTTCACCCCGTACTTCACCGCCAGCTTCACCGAACCGGCACTCCGAGCATGTGCGCTCATCCGTTTGCCGTGAGCATGGACGACCTCCGCCGCCGCCGCGACTTCCGCCTCGCTCATCACCGTGCTGTGCGACGAAGCATGCGGCACGAAAGTGTCGCCGGAGATCACGAGCTTGATGATATCCACTCCTTCGCGAATCAGTTCGCGCGTCACCCGCCGAAAGTTCTCCGGCCCATCGGCCGTGATCGCCATCGAGGTCATGTGCGGCGAAGTCAGCGTCCGCATGTCGCCCAGTCCGCCGGTCACCGTCAGCCACGGACTGGCCGCCAGCAACCGCGGCCCCGGAATCTCTCCCTTGTTGATCGCGTTGCGAATGACGACATCGGTCCGCGGCTTCGCCGACGCCGCGCTAATACAACTGGTGATGCCACAGTCGAGGTACAACCGCGCGTTGCGCACCGCGATGAGCACCGTTTCCTCCGGCGAGATCATGCCGACCTGTGCCAGATCGGACACGTCGTCGATGCTCAGATGCGCGTGCGACTCGATCAGCCCCGGCATCAACGTCGCGCCGCCGCCGTCGATCACGGCGCCGTTGTCGCGCGACACATGCTGCTCGCCACGCACAACGGCCGCAATGCGTGCTCCCTCGACAAACACCTCGCCCGCATACGGTTCAGCCCCGGTGCAATCCAGGATCCTGACATTAGTGAAGAGAGTTCTGGCCATCGCGAAACCTCAAAAGTTGGGATTGAATGACTCGTCAGAGTTGGTCGAGCTTATATCGGGAGTGAGAGAGGATGGCACAAACCCCACCGAGCTTGCCTCGGTGGAAACGGGCCTTTGCACTACGAGCGAACTCCCCTGAGATAAAACCCCGCGTAGTGCAAAAGCCCGAAAACCACCGAGGCAAGGGGCCTGTCGGTTTAATCGGAAAGAAGCCCTGTTCAGTACATTTACACTAATTTGAATTTGGCACTTTAAGCGTCCGAATGACATTTTTTTGAAGTGACCTGCAATTTGGACGCTTATACGCGAACACGCTTC
>CAMDPX010000252.1 GCA_945905295.1 Planctomyces sp. SH-PL62
CACTACGAGTGTGAATCACAGCGTAGTGCAAAGGCCCGAAACCACCGAGGCAAGCTCGGAGGGGTTTGTGACCTCATACACCGTGCGTGACGTCAGTGACTCGTGTTGCAAATCTCCTCGTTTCGTAATTGGAGTTCGCTCATGCCTGGAATCACCGTTGCTGTGCTGACCAATGTTGGTGGTGCTCACCTCGATGCGTATCTCGCGGGACTGGCCGCGATTGGGGACGTGGAAGCCGTCGTGGTCGCTGACCCCAGCGGCGTGAGCGAGGCGTCGGCTCGTAAGACGCTCGGCGCGAAGTTGAAGAGCTTTGAGAAGGAACACGCCAAGGCACTGGCCGATCATCAGCCCGTGATGGCGCTGGTGACGATGGAAGCGGTCCAATCTCCGCCAGTCATCAAGGCGGCGTTGGAAGCCAACTGCCATGTGCTGGCCGAGAAGCCGTCCTGCGTGCGCGCGGAAGATTTCGAACCGCTCGTGACTCTGGCCGACATGAAGCATCGGCATCTGATGTTGGCTCTGGCGAACCGGCTGCTCGGCACCGTGCAGACGGCGAAGAAGCTGATTCATTCCGGGCAGATCGGAAAAATCTACGGCTGCGAACTGCACATCGTCGCCGATCAAACGCGGCTGAAGAGCCCGACCTATCACCAGTCGTGGTTCGCCGATCGCGCACGGTCGGGCGGCGGGCATCTGATGTGGCTCGGCATTCATTGGATTGATCTCGTCATGTTCATGACCGAATCGAAGATCGTGGAGGCGACCGGCTTCACCGGCATCGTCGGCGGGCAACCGCTCAAGGCGGAGGACTCGGCGGCGATGGCGCTGCGATTCGACAACGGCAGCTTCGGGACGATCACCAGCGGTTATTACCTCGATCGCGGCTATCACTCGCACATCAAAATTTGGGGCTCACACGGCTGGGTGCAACTCGACCCACACGGCGGCGAGCCGTTGCAGTGGTACAGCACGAAAGACTCGCCGCCACAGATCAAGAAGCACGAAGGACCGGCCGAACAAGGGAGCTACACACCGCTCGTGCGAGCCTGCGTCCGAGCCGCTCAAGGTCTGGAACCGCCGACGCTCACCGGAGCCGAAAGTCTGCACGCGTTGAAAACGGTCTTCGCCTGCTATCGCGCCGCCGAAACCGGTCGCTCACAGAAGGTGACATAGCTGGTTCAAAACGCGCAACCCCGTCACTGCAATTCCTTCGCGTCCTTTGCGATCTTCTGTTCAAACCGAGGATTTTGTTTTTGAACAGAAGATCGCAGAGGACGCGAAGGGCATGAGACGGGTTCGAAAAGCATTTTGAGCCGCCAGCAGGCCGTCAGTTCCGGCGATGGCAAATGATTGCCGACTGAATCATTCGTCGTCTCCTTTCATTCGTCGGGCAATTGGCAAGCACCCGACGAATGAAAGGAGACGACGAATGGGATGAGGCGCATGGTCTTCGACGGTTATTTGGCGACCGGCGTGCTTTGTGGCAGAACGCCGATACGGAATGTCGTCGGGTGTTCCGCCGAGCGATGGATGCGCTGCGTCGCCTTTTGAAAATCTTCTGGCTTCGCCAAAAAGATGTTCGGCACGAACGTCTGCGGATTGCGATCCACCAGTGGGAACCAGGTGCTCTGAATTTGGATCATCAGCCTGTGCCCCTTGGCGAACCGGTGCAGCACGTCGAGCAATTCAAACTTGATCCGTGTCGGCTGATTGGGGACGAACGGTTCGGGTCGCTCGAAGCTGTTGCGGAAGCGGCCTCGGAAGACTTCGCTGCGGAGTAACATTTGATAACCCGGCTGCGTCGCGGGATCGGAGTTGTCCGGGAAGACGTCGATCAGCTTCACGACAAAGTCGGCATCGGTGCCGGTTGTGGAGACCCACAGGTCCACGTCGATCGGCCCAGCCAACACGAGATCTTCCTTGAACTCCGCCGTCTGATAGGCCAGCACATCGGGCCGCCGCGCCGCGAAGCGTTGGTCATCGGTCATGTATTCGATGTTCATCCGCGGCGTGATGCTTTCCGAGTACGGCACCGGTTTCGCGGGATCGCTGACGTATTCGTCGAAGCCGTCCTTTGTTGTCGGTGCGGCGAAGTCGAGCTGCTCTTTCTCGCGCAGATAGAGCTGCTTCGACTGCGTTGCCTTAGGGGGCCAAGCATCGAACGTCCGCCAGACGTTTGAGCCGGTTTCAAACACGGTGGCCTCGGCCGGCGCGGGGTGCTTGCCGTCTTTGAGGTAACGCTCGAAGAATGGGAGTTCGATCTCGGCGCGATAGAACGCGGCGGTCTTGGATCCGAACCTCGCGCTTCCCAGCTTGTCGCCGTCACCGCTGGCCCAGCCTCCGTGATGCCAGGGGCCGACGACCAGCACGTTGTTGACCTTCGGGTTCATTTTTTCGATCGCCTGATACGACTTGAATGAGCCATAAAGATCCTCGGCGTCGTACCAGCCAGTCACGACCATCACGGCCGGAGCCACGTTCTTCAGATGCGGCAGGATGTCGCGCCGCTGCCAGAACGTGTCGCGGTTCGGGTGAGCCATCATCTCTTTCCAAAACGAGATCGTCTCCTTCAAGTGCTGCTTGCTGACGTTCTCCATCGAACCGGCATCGAGAAACAGCTTGTAGCCGTCAGGCGTGGCATACTCGACCGGTTTCGGTTTGTCGGTCGTCGGCTTCGGTCGCTCGGTCGCGTTGTTCGCCAGCCAACGAAAAGCATGAGCCAAGAAGAACGCGCCGTTGTGTAGGAAGTCATCGAAATACCAATCCCCGACTGGAGCCTGCGGAGACACCGCTTTGAGCGCGGGATGCGCATCAATCATTCCGGCCGACGCATAGAAGCCGGGATACGAAATGCCGTAGAGGCCGACTCTCCCATTGTGGCCGGGGATGTTCTTCAGCAGCCATTCGATGGTGTCATAGGTGTCGCTGCTCTCGTCGACGTCGGTCGGCTTCTGCTTGTTGGCGACATGCGGCGTGACTTGAATGAACTCCCCTTCGGAGTTGAACCGGCCGCGCACATCCTGATTGACGAAGATGTATCCCGCCTTCACGAAGTGCTCGCTGGGTCCGAGCGACGTAGCGAACTTGTCGACTCCATAAGGCCCGACGGCGTAGGGCGTGCGCTTCATCAGCATCGGATAGGTGTGACTGGTGTCGCGCGGCAGATAGACCGCCGTGAAGAGCTTCACGCCATCGCGCATCGGCACGAGATGCTCCTGCTTCGTGTAGTGCAGGCGAATGTAGCTTTCGAGCTGAGAGACGTCCTGAGCGCAGCCGCTTGGTGCGGAATGACTCAGGGCGGCAAGGCCCAGGACCACGAACACGACGAGCCGGAACGGATGACGCATGATGTTTTCCTCGCGAGGATGACGGGCTGGCGAATCGCGGCCAGTGTAATGGGCAAGCGGATGTTTTCACGGTCGCGGCGAGCAGCGTGCCGCGGTAGAGCCGCAACGGCCAGAAGACGAAGAACGGTCGCATGACCGTGCTGCACAACGGAGTCGTCGTCCACGACAATGTGGAACAGCCGCACGCCACCACCTCCTCGCTCCTGCTCGAAGGCCCCGAACCCGGCCCGGTCAACCTGCAAGACCACAACAGCGAAGTCCGCTATCGCAATGTTTGGTTCGTGGAGAGGTAGTCGATCATTGACGCTCGCTGAGTTCCTCAAAAGAATCGGATGGGCGGGAAAGACACTCCCGGTCGTCATTTTGTCGATCAGATCCCGGCGACTCACGTTACGATTCGACTGCCATGAAGTTCGAAATCATCCTGGCTCCGGAAGCGATCGAAGACCTCAATGGTTTCAAAGCGAATGTGCGATCCGAAGTGCGAGACGCGATTGAGCAGCACTTACGGCACGAACCCCGAAAGGTCAGCAAGAGTCGGATCAAACGGCTGCGAGGAACGAAACGACCGCAGTATCGGCTGCGAGTTGGCGATGATCTCCGAGTCTTCTATGACGTTATCGACGATGCTGTCGAGATTTTGGCAGTGATTCGAAAATCCGAAGCCGATCAATGGCTCCAACAATTTGGTGAACTCGATGAAACAGATCGCCCTGGCTGATGCCAAAGATCTTGCGAAACTCCTGCGGCAGGCCGAGAAGGAGTCGATCGTACTCACCCGACGAGGCAAGCCAGCCGGTGTGCTGGTCGGCTTCACGTCGGAAGACGATTGGTTTGAGTACAAGCTCGAACACGACGAACGCTTTTTGAAACGGGTCGAGCAAGCACGCAAAAGCCTGCGTCGTGGCAAGGGCGTGAAATTAGAAGACGCCATCCCGCCGCATCGCGGACGCTCCAAGTAAACATGCGGACGACATTCGCCGCCATTGTGGAAGGGCGGTGATTTCACTCCAGATGGGGTGGATGCTCACCCATCGCGACCCACATTCGGCGCACGCGAATCAGTTGTGGTCGGTTCATCCGCAACGCGGCAATGGTTGCTCGACCGATCGGTGTCAACGCGACGATTTCCGAGGCGTTGTCGTTCCATTCAAAGTGATCCGTCCAGTCATCTCGCTGCGGATGAAAGAGCGGAACCTCGTTGCCGGTGGCAGGGTCGGCCGCCGCTTCGCGATCGGCCTTGAAACGATTGCACGTCGGACAAGCCAAACAGGTGTTCTCGAAAACCGTCAGTCCGCCCGCGGAACGGGGCACGATGTGCTCGATTTCAAAAATCGCGACGCATAATTGCTCGGCGTCTGGCAATAGGCGCAACAGTTGGCGAAGCGGTCGCGAATTTCGCGCTGCAATCCGACGGGAATGTAGACGCTCATGAGCGACTCACGGCGACCTTTTGGTGCAATGTATATCTCGCCCGCGTCTTGACGGTCGTCAGGTGATCGACCCGATCCAAGAGCCGATCAAGTTCGGCTTGCTCTGGTGCGGAGAGCGGGCCTTCCGCATTGCGGGCCAACAATTCATCCAGGCGTTTCTGGACTGCGGGCGATAAAACGCCATCGGCCAACGCTTCCAATTCGCCGTCGCTCAATCCGATCAGCAGTTCGGGGTCTTCGGTCATGTTCTTTCTCCTGATTTCGATTCGGATGATATCATGAGCCGGCTCGATCGGAACACCCGATTCGTGCCCCGCGTAGCCCCCGAATCCGGCCCGATCAACCTGCAAGACCACAACAGCAAAGTCCGCTATCGCAACGTTTGGTTTGTGGAGAGGAAGTAGCTGCCCAATTGACGAATGCCGAAGTACCGAGTGACGAGAGAAGGACGAATGAAGAAGCCCGAAGCGCATGAACTGGCAATCATGCCTCATCTCAGAGTCCGCGAACGCCTGATCGAGATCCTAAAACCGGTCATGCAAGCAGGAAATTTCTTTCGCAAAGTGGCCACGTGGTATCGGCATGATTCGGAGGTAACTCAATTCATTGATTTCCAAGTCTCCGAAGAGAAAGTGGTCGTCCGGTTGTGCGCTGTGCTTCGCAAGTTTTCCAAGGAAACGCACCCCACGATTTACGACGCAGACATCACGCTTGGTCTTTTTTGGCTTTTTGAATAGCTGGATGATTGGTCAGACATTCTCTGTCACACGAAATGGAATGGAGATGACGACGAGCGACTCGCTTTGATCGTCACGGCAGTTGTGAAGAGAGCGATTCCCATACTTGACTCGTGGAGGTCAGAGGCAGCAATTCGCGAGTTTCTCCAGACGACGATTGCGAGCAATTGCCAAGTTCACGAGCGAGTGCGGGAATGATTCGTCACTCGGACTTCGTCACTCGTCATTGAGGTGCTCCCATGCAATGCAGTCTGACTCGTCGCGATTTCATGCGGAGTAGCCTCGCCGCCGCCCCGCTCTTCATCCCGCGCAGCGCTCTGGCACAGGGCGATCGACCGGGAGCCAATGATCGCGTCGGCGTGGCGTTGATTGGCTGTGGGCGGCGCGGGCAGAGCTACATCGACCCTGGGTTGCCTCCGCGGACTCAGATCGTCGTGGCGTGCGACGTACACGGGACGCGAGCGGAGCTGGCCGCTCACAAGGTCAACATCAAAGACGTGGTGCAGGACTATCGGCGAGTGCTCGACCGCAAGGACGTCGAGGCGGTGATGATCGCGACGCCGGAGCATTGGCACGCGCTGATTGCGATTGCGGCGTGTCAGGCGGGCAAGCATGTGTATGTCGAGGAGCCGCTGACGCTGTGCGTGGTCGAGGGCCGGCGCATGGTCGAGGCGGCTCGGAAGTATCGGCGCATTGTGCAAGTAGGCAGTCAGCAGCGTTCGACGATCCCGAACCGCGACGGCTGCGCGTTCATTCGCGGAGGCGGCATCGGGCACATCCAACAGGTCATCGCGCCGAATCTCAACAGTCCGTGGTTTGTTGATCTGCCGGCCGAACCGATTCCCGCGGAACTCGATTGGGACATGTGGTGCGGCCCGTCGCCGCTGCGGCCGTATCACCCGAACCTGTTCGAGTGCGAAGGGAAACCCGGCTGGATGGAGAGCCGCGACTTCAGCACCGGCAACATAGGAAACTGGGGCGGCCATGCGTTCGATCAAGTGCAATGGGCGCTCGGCATGGACGGGACCGGCCCGGTGAAAGTGCTGGTCGATGGCCCGCCGCTCGACCCGCCGCGCTACACCGAACCCGAATCGCGCGAGCGTGGCTGGCAACTCTGCCGCCGCCCGTCGCTCGCGTTCGAGTACGCCAACGGCACACGCCTGGAACTGAGCACCGGCTCGATCAGCGGAGCGATCTTCATCGGTGAAAAAGGGAAAGTCGAAATCCGCCGAGGGAGCGTGCATTCCAATCCGCAGGAGCTGATCGAAAACGTGCAACTCCCGGACGGTCCGTCGTACACCGTCGCCCACATCAACAACTGGTTCGACTGCATCGAATCCGGCAAGCTCCCCGTGGCCGACGTCGAATGCGGCCACCGCACCGCGACGATTTTTCATCTGGGCAACATCGGGAGACAACTCGGCCGCAACCTGCGGTGGGATCCCGTGGCCGAGAAATTCTTGGGGGACGACGAAGCCAATCAGTTGTTGGACCGCCCACGCCGCAAAGGCTACGAGTTGCCCGATAAGGTGTAGCACGGCGAAACCGCTGTGACGTGGGGCACGTTTTCAACGTGCCCATGACGAGCACGTTGAAAACGTGCTCCACGTTCGGAAACCGTCACCGACAAATTGCAAAGCCGACGAGTCACGGAGTGACTCATCTACATTGTTCGCGTACCCTGGCTTTCTCGGGCGGCGAGCTTGCACTGAGAATTACTTGGTCCGGTCACGAACAACACGCCAGACATCGAAGGCCGGATACGGCTCGCGTTTCGGAGAGAGCAGCCCCCATGACTTCTCGATCGTGAGCTTCGACTCCTCGCTTTTCCAAGGCAAGTCGAAGGCTTCAAAGCCGACGCCGTGAAAGACCCAGGCCTGCGGCGAGTTCTCGACCCGCGCGATCAACCCCGGTTGCGTGTACGCGGACCAGAAGGCTTGCTGAGACGTCGGCGAATACGCGGGCTTGCCGTCGTGTGGGAAGCCCGTCTCTTTGAGCAGCACCGGCTTCTTGGTTTGCTTGGCCAACTTCAATGCTTCTTCTCGCGCCCATGCCGCGCCCGCTTCGGGCAAGAACTGCGGGCGGTCAAAGACCGGATGAATGTTGGGAACCAGGAAGTCGCCGAAGTCGCGAATGAACTCGTGCTGATAGCCCACGAGCGGTTCGCTGGTCGCCAGCGGGATCTTCTTTGAAAGTTTCTGACGCAAGCGAACCGCGGCGATTGTCAGGTCGTCCGCTTCATACCGCTTGAACGTGATCCCCTCGTTGCCGACGAGCACGCCCAAGGCCAGGTCCGATTCGTACAGCCGAGCCAACTCGGCGACGCCGTCCACTTCCGCGGCTGACTTCGTGTCCCAAATCGCCAGCAAGACGGCTCGATACTTCAACTCTTTGGCGAGCGCGACCACTCTCGGCGTGCAAGCTTCGTGGTAGCCGTACAAGATCAGTCCGTCAAACGCGGGACGCAGAGCCTCCAGATCGGCGCGAATCGAACTCGTCGTCAGTCGCCGCTGATTGACCTCTTGCCGAGGGTCCAACTGCGACGGCGTGTAAGTCACCATCGTCGCTGTCGGCTGACCGGTCAGATATTGAAAGAATGGGAAGCGACGGTCCGCTTCGTCTCCCTGCGCGGTGGCAGTCAACGCGGCCAAAATCAAAACGATTCCCAAAACTCTCGTCATGCCCGTCTCCACTCTGCGAGTGAGCCGATTGTCGTAACGTGACTTCGGCTGCGAGCGGAATATACTCCCGCGCCCTTAATCGGTCGCGGGACCGCACACCGACGAATGGTCTGAGTCGACCGGCAACAAGTAGACGAGTCACTCCGAGGCTGTGAACTTTTTGGTAGCTGAAGTCGCCAGACTTCAGAATTCGCCGAGAAAACTGAACTCTGGCGAGTTCAGCTACCAATTCTTTCACAGTCTCTCCGTGACTCGAAGGATTCCAGTCACGGAGTGACTGGTCTACGTTCTTGTCCTCCCTCCGAACTCCGTTGAAGGAACCAACGACATGCGTGCTTCGAGCTTCCGCGTTTGGCTAGTGACTCTGTGTGCGATTCTGTCGGTCGGTCCGATGACCGGCTGGACGGCGGATGCGCCCGATCGCGGCATCGGTGACTTTCCCAAGCTGTCGGCCGAGCGGGACTGGCCCTGGTGGCGTGGACCGTCTCGGAATGGAGTCGCGGTGTCTCCCACCGCGCCGACCAAATTCAGCGATACCGAGAACGTCGTTTGGAAGACTCCGGTGCCCGGACGCGGACATTCGTCGCCGATCGTGGTCGGCAATCAGATCATCCTCTCGACGGCCTCGAAGTCGCCGCAGGTGCAATCGGTCGTCGCGTTCGACCGTAAGACGGGCAAGCAGGTCTGGAAGACCGACGTCAGCGCGGGCGGCTTCCCGGAACAGAACCATGCGAAGAATACCGAAGCGACACCGACCGTCGCCTGCGACGGTGAGCGACTGTTCGCGACGTTCTTTCATCACGAGACCGTGCAATGCACGGCGCTCGACTTAACTGGCAAGAAGGTCTGGCAAGAGACCGTCGGCCCATTCAATCCGCGAGCGTTTCGGTATGGCTACGCTCCGTCACCGACGCTGTATCGCGGCTCGGTCATCGTCTCGGCCGAGTACGACGGCGAAAGCGCGATCACCGCGCTCGACCGGCAATCGGGCAAGCAACTCTGGCGCACGAAGCGGCAGAACATGATCACGTTTTCGACGCCGGTGGTCGCGCACGTCGCCGGAAAAGATCAATTGCTGATCAGTGGAGCCGGGCAAGTCGCCAGCTACGATCCGAGCAACGGCAAATCATTCTGGTTCACACCCGGCACCACCGCCGCGACCTGCGGCACGATGGTCTGGGACGGCGACATCGTCATCGCCAGCGGTGGCTATCCCAAGTCCGAGACCATCGCGGTCAAAGCCGATGGCAGCAACAAAGTGCTGTGGAAGAATGAAGAAAAGTGCTACGAGCAATCCCTGCTGACTCACAACGGGTATGTCTACGCGTTGAACGACCGCGGAATTCTGTTCTGTTGGCAAGCCAGTGACGGAAAGGAAATGTGGAAGGAGCGGCTCTTCACCGGCCCCACCAGTGCGTCTCCGGTGCTGGTCGGCGGAAACATCTACTGGCCCAATGAGCGCGGCACCTGGTACGTCTTCAAGCCAAACCCACAGAAGTATGAATCGGTCGCCGAAAACCAACTCGGCGACGAAGGCTTCGCCAGCCCCGCTGTTGTGGGAGGCCAAATGTTTGTCCGCACGGCCACATCGTCCGGTGGAAAACGGCAAGAGTGGCTGTATTGCTTCGGCCAGTGAACTGGCCAGGGAGGGCGAGGCTCCCGCCGAGCCATTCAACGAGCGCCGCGTGATAGGCCGTCCCGGCTCGGCAGGAGCCTCGCCCTCCCTCGCCGTCCCTTGCTCGGCATTCTTGAAATTCGAATCAGTACGTCTTCAAGTTCTGAGCGTTCAGCCAACTCTGTATTGCCGTTCGCAGCAACGTGACTTGCTCGGGATACTGCGCGGCGACGTCGTTCAACTCCCAGACGTCTTCGGGCTTGAGGAATAACCAGCCGAACGAATCGTCTTCGTCGGATTGCGCGGCGTACTCCCGTTGAATGAAGAAAAACTCTCCGGTCCGCACCGCAGCGCCTCCTTCGTGATCTCGCAGATACAACTCCGATCGCGGCACGCATTCGTTGTTTCGCAACAGTGGCAACAAACTGCGTTCGTCTCGATGGGCGAGCGGAGTGAACTCGATGCCGAACCAGTCACTCAACGTTGGTAAGACGTCCGCCGGCGTGACCAACTCCAAACGCCGACTGCCGAGCAAGTCGCTCGCGGCTCCGGCAATCAGCAGCGGCGAATGCACGAGTTCGTCTCGAAAGGTCTCTATGTCCGAGGATGATTCGCTCGCACGATTCGCGAACGGGGCCAATATCTCTCCTTCTCCCACCGCCTGTCCGTGCTGGGCCATGACAATCAACACCGGCGGAGCATCGCCGAACAGACGGTCGATGCTCGCCAGCAGACAGCCGAGGAAGTGATCGAACTGCGTCAGCAGCGCGGCATACATAACTTCGATCTCGCGCAGGTCGATCAGGTCCGCTGCGACATCGTCTAACTCGTCGGCATACAGCTCCACGAACTGCGACGCCGCGAGCCCGGGCCAGCCGATCCCGCGCGATTCCAGCCAGAGCAGCCACGGAGCCACGGGTTCTTGGCTCAATTCCACCAAAGCCTGCTCGGCCTGATGCACCAACTGGGCGAGGGAGGTCTTGTTCAATTCCTCGGCGTCGTGAACCGACACTTCGTCCGCTTCACTAAGCCAACGCACGGATATGCCTTCGCGTTTCAACTGTTCGATCCAACGCGAGGCCATGTCGCCAAACGGCGGCTCCTCGGCCGGTGAGGCGAAGCAATGATCGAATACCACGCCGCGCGCCGCCAACCGATCGAGATTCGGAGTCTCGATCCATTCATGCCCATAGCAGCCCAGGCAACGGCGGCTGAGTTGATCTAAATTCAAGACAATGGCACGCGGCGGCATCAAAACGGTTTCCTTGCTTGTAGTGCCCCCATTCATGGGGGCGAGTCCGACTCGATGAATCGGGCATTGTCAGCACGACCCGATGAATCGGGTCACTACGAGCGCGTCGCAGGAGTGCCCATCCTACTCGACGCGATCACAATGTCATTCGATGCCACCGAGGCTGCGCAAGTACGTTGCGGTTCGCACCGCCGCCTCGCGCGGCCCCATCAGTTCGGCGTAGGCTTGGTGGATCGTGACGAATCCCCCGTAACCGATCTCTCTCAATGCCCCGATCGCCGCCGGGAAATCGACCCCTCCCGGCTCCCAAATCGGGATGTGTCGAAATCGGCGGATCCCCAGGCACCACGTCTCCAGTTCGACCGGCCCCTGCGGATCGAACTGATGATTTTGCACGTAGACGTTCATCAAATAGGGCTTCAACCGACGCAGCGTTTCCAACCCATATTGCTCGCCGCACAGCATGAGATTGGCCGGCTCATAAATCAGCCCAAAGTTCGGCCGCCGGATTTGCTTGAGCACTTCCAGCGAACGATCCACGGTCTCGAACAACGTCGTCGTGTGACATTGATGAGCCAGCCGAATGTTGCGCTCTGCCGCTTCCTCCGCCGCTCGCCGAGCGTGTTCGATATCCGCCTCGGTCTTCAAACAGACGCGAATCAGATCGCAACCCAACGCCTCAGCCACGTCAAGACTCGGCCCGATGTTCCGCAGGCTGTCCGGGCCGTGCTCATTGTTCAGCGGCACATCGCTGTCCGCCGTGACCATCGACACGCGCAGCCCAGCGCGTTCGACTTCGCCGCGCATCTGTTCGAGCTCTGCACGCGGAGTCCCAATCCCTCCCGCGCTGGCTCGCATGCAGACCGCTCCGTAACCCAACTCGGCCGCCAACTGCAGCAAATCCCGAAACGGCACGTTGAGCTTCGTCTTGCACGGAGCCTCGGCGATGCGCACTGACAGTGATAACTTCACGACAACCTCCTCCAACTCTTCTTCCCCAAGCACACGCAATTCGCGCGGAGAATAGCCCGCTCATTGGCGCTCGCAAACGCCGCCGAGCAGTCACAACCGTTGCTTGACGCTGACCAACTCGACCACCACACTCCGCCCCCCTTCGCCGGTCCAAGCCTGGCGCTGGAGGCGTAGCTCAGTTGGTAGAGCAACGGACTTTTAATCCGTAGGTCGTGGGTTCGAGTCCCACCGCCTTCATTGGCACAGAACCCTCATTTTCTGCTGAAAACTGAGGGTTTTGTCGTTTCTGGCCGGACGCCGCTTCGGTGGCCATCGGACCAGTTAAAAACGGTTGAGAAT
>CAMDPX010000253.1 GCA_945905295.1 Planctomyces sp. SH-PL62
GATGGCGTATCGGCCCGCGTTCTGGCGAAACGCGGCGACGAGATTACTCGGCGGCCGACGACACGGGATGTGGTGTCGCGGGACTGTCATGAAACTCGACCCAGCGACTCCAGGCGTATTGCCACTCCATCCACATTCGCAGGAACGACCAGAGCAGCCGCATCTTCGACAAATGCTCCGGCGAGAGTTTGTTGAGCATCGTCTGCGAGGATTGCGCGGCGGACTTCAAGCCCCAACGCTCACCCAGTTCGCGGCTGAGTCCTTCCGGTGAAAGATCGGGGACGGAGTCGTCTCGCATCAGACCACTGGCGTCAGCGATGACAAACAACTCGAAAAGCTGGCTGCGGTACGGTTCAAGCTCCAATGGTTTCGTTTGCCGATCGGCGTCGAGAATCAACGCATCGAGACGATTGAGGAGGTCGGCAGCGAGTGTCTGTGTGGGTGTGGTGGGCATGATGTGACTCGAGAGGTTCGTTTCCGGGCGGGTAACAGAACAAAGCCGCGACGCGCGAGCAAGCGTAACGGCAGAAGATGGCGGGAATCGCGCAAGAAAACGCCCGGCGTTTCGGCAACGTCGGGCGTTTCGTTCGGAGTGACCGCTTTGATGCGGTCTCGTGTTCGACCCGATGAATCGGGTCACTACAAGCGGGTTACGGGAAAATGAAGACCAACCCGGTCCAGACACCCGCCTCGGCGATCGCGGCGTGAGTATTCCACGGGATGCGATAGTACTTCTTAGGAGCACATTCGCCAGCGCGGTAGTAGCCCAAGTTGTACATCTTCTTGCGAACCGGATCGATCGTCATCTGATACGGTAGACCGACCAGTTGAACGCCGAAGCGGGCGACGGAGACAAACGGCTGGACCAATTCGTGATGAGCATGGCCGTAGCGTTCGAGACCGGGGTCTTCAAAGTACAACGGGTTAAACCACTGATCCGAAGCTCGCCACTGATAGAGACAGTCGGAGTACATGCGATTGGAGTACGCGGCATCGCTCAATCGGAACTCACTGGGACATTCCGGCATATTGCCAGCTTTGTCGGCCTTACAGGGCATTCCATCGGGACGCGGACAGAGATCCCAACAAACTTCGCCTTCAATCGCACTCGCCGGTTTGTAGTCGTAGAACGGTTGGATCTCGGAGATGCGTTTCAACTGCATGGGGCTGGTGACTGGCTCTGGCAGCGGGCCTTCGCCTGGCTGTTCCTGAGGCAGCGCGGCAATTTGTTCTTCGGGCGGCAGAATGGGAGCGGGTTCAGCGAGTTCTTTCGCAGGATTGCTCTCGTTGTTTTTCGCTTTCGGCGTGGCCGTGGCCGGAACAGCCGCCGACTTCCCGGTGTCCGCCTCGAACGAATCATCGTCCTCGGACAGGACGTCGCGGAAACGTTGCTCGGCATCGCGCTGCTTGAGCCGATTGAGCGGCTCATCCGCCTGAGCGATCAATTGATTGGGCTTCCGCTTCCCCGCCAACTTGCTGATGGCCGTGCTGCTGCGAGAGCTCGCAGCCGGCAAAACAGTCTTCGCGGAACTCGATGCCGAGCTGGATTTGGGAAACAAGTCACGAACCCCGGCCTCGCTGACGGCGGCTCCGCCGCAGACAAATGCGAGGCTCAACAGACCGCTCGTCGCGCCCTCAGAAAGAATCCGGAGCGTGCTCCGCGGTGTAGTTTGGGGCTTCTTGAGTAATGGCGATGTCATGTGGATGGTTCTCCCTAACCGTCGCTGCTGAGATTTGTAGGAACCGAGTCTTCGTCCTGAGCTCGGTGATGTTCGCTGTGCCGAGGTAACCCATGCCGGCTCGCAAGCCGCCGATCAATTGATAAAGGAAACTTCCCAACGGTCCTCTGTAGGCAACTCGACCCTCGACCCCTTCGGGCACGAGTTTCTTTGTCGCCGTCTTCTCGTCATCGTCTCTCTTCGTCGTCTGTCGATATCGGTCGGCTGATCCCTGCATCATCGCGCCGAGCGATCCCATGCCTCGATACCGCTTAAAGCTGCGGCCCTGATACAGGATCATCTCACCCGGTGATTCATCAAGCCCCGCCAGCAATCCACCCAGCATCACGACGTGAGCTCCGGCTGCCAGAGCCTTCGTCACATCGCCGCTGTAGCGGATGCCGCCGTCGGCAATGATCGGGACATCGGTGCCGGCCACCCCTTTCGCCGCGTTGGCGATCGCGGTGAGCTGAGGCACGCCGACTCCGGAGATGATGCGCGTCGTGCAGATCGAGCCTGGCCCGATCCCCACTTTGATGCCATCCGCTCCGGCTTTGACCAGATCCTTTGCTCCTTCGGTGGTGGCGACGTTTCCCGCCACGACGTCGATGTTCCAGCGGCGTTTGATCTCGCGGACGGTCTCGATGACGTTCCTCGAGTGCCCGTGAGCCGAATCCACCACCAGTAAATCCACGCCCTTGTCCAGCAGCGCCGCGGCCCGTTCGTAATCGAACACGCCGATTGCCGCTCCGACT
The DNA here is from genome assembly GCA_945905295.1 of Planctomyces sp. SH-PL62. GTDB lineage: Bacteria > Planctomycetota > Planctomycetia > Planctomycetales > Planctomycetaceae > SXKJ01. The sequence continues at coordinate 2,474 of CAMDPX010000253.1, forward strand.
CGCAACCGACCGCGAGCATCCTTCGACGCTCCCGGAAAGCGCAGGGTCTTGTCGATGTCCCTGATCGTGATCATTCCCTTTAATTGGTAAAGGTCGTCAACCAGGAGCAGTTTCTCCACTTTGTTTTCCAGGAGTAACCGTTGAGCCGTGACTAAGTCGGTGTGTTCGCCCGCCGTGACGAGCTTTCCTTTGGTCATCACGTCTTCGACCAGCTTGTCATTGGATTCCAGAAAACGGAGATCGCGTCGCGTCAAGATGCCAACCAGCTTGCCGTTGCGCGTAATCGGGACGCCGCCAATGTTCCGCTGATCCATCAGCCGCCGAGCCTCGCCGACCGTGGTTTCGGGCGGAAGCGTCACCGGATCGACGATGACGCCATGTTCGGACCGCTTCACGCGGTCGACCTGCAAAGATTGCTGCTCGATCGTCATGTTCTTGTGAACGATGCCGATCCCTCCCTCTTGAGCCAGAGCAATCGCCATCTCCGCTTCGGTGACAGTGTCCATCGGACTGCTGACGACCGGAATGCTGATCGTCACGTTGCGGGTCAATCGCGACGAGACATCGACCTCATTCGGCATGACCTCCGAGTAAGCCGGTTCCAACAACACGTCATCAAACGTGAGTCCGCGAGCAACAATGCGATCTTCCATGCGAGCAGTCTCCTAAGCACGGCACTGAGAGGCGATCCGATAAGTCCGTAGCCTGACTCTCCGAGGCTGTGAACTTTTTGGTAGCTGAAGTCACCAGACTTCAGAATTCGCCGAGAAAACTGAACTCTGGCGAGTTCAGCTACCAATTCTTTCACAGCCTCTTCGAGTCGGGCATTCGGCGACAAAATGCCCGACTCGGAGAGTCAGGCTACGGCGAGAAGCGATTTCTCGAATTACCTCTGCGAGAATTTTGAAAGCCTACGGCGCGAATGATAAAGCTCTCCCGCGCTGCCGTCACCTTTCGCCGCCCCTCAAGGTCGCTGCAGTCATTAGCCAGGAGGACATCAAAAAGCAGGGCGATCGCTATTGGACCTTAAACGTGACGAACTTCGGGGCCAACACGGCCGCGAAATGCAAACTGACGATTACGATTAAAAAACCGTAGTCACCCGCCTGCTTGGCGGACGGAAACGACCCGCCTACATTGCTCGCACACTCTTGGGCCTGTTGATGACGAGTTGATTCGTGTTTCATTGACACTTTCGTCGAGCAAAGACTTATGCCGAAGATCTTCGGGCACGCTTCTGCATCGCTGACGGACCTGCTGAAATGGTCGGCTTGGGCCTGCTTTATCTGGGGATTGATCGGCTGTGGTGGGACGGATGGCCCGACGCGGATCGCTCTCTCCGGCAAGGTGACTCAGGCGGACCAGCCGGTCCGGCAAGGTTCGATTTCGCTGGTGCCGGCGACGGGACATCGTGGAGTCGCCGCGAACACGGCCATCACCGACGGGCGCTATCAATTCACACGCGAAGATGGCCCAGGACCAGGGCCTTACAAAGTCACGATCTTTGTCTCATTCACCAAAGATGAACTCATGAAGCGCCGACAGACGCTTCCGGCTCCGCAGACACAATGGGACTTCGAGATCAAAGTCCCTGAGTCGGGTTCGCCGACTGAGGATTTTCGAATCGAGGCAAAGTGACGAAAACTACCATCCGATCGCGATGAGGCAACGGTCATCCTGCATTCTCCGGAGGTCCACATGTCGGCATCTAGGCACCGAGGATTTACGCTCATCGAATTGCTGGTGGTCATCGCCATCATTGCCGTCTTGATCGCACTCTTGCTGCCTGCAGTGCAGCAGGCACGCGAGGCGGCTCGGCGATCACAGTGCCAGAACCACATGAAGCAGATCGGCTTGGCGCTTCACAACTACCATGAATCGAACCTGTGTCTGCCGATGGGAAGCTCCAACCCTGCGTCCGTCGGAAGCTGGGGCATGATGCTGTCGCTCATGCCGCAGTTTGAGCGGAAGGCGTTGTTTGCGACGGCCAATACTCGTAACCAAGACTGCTGCACCGAACTCCTTTCGGTGCAAGCGATGAATAAGCCGAATCCCGCGGATGTCACCTTGCCGTTCTTGTTCTGCCCATCGGACCCCAGCGGCAACATTCTGCTGACGAGCGGTCCGCCGACGCCGACGTTTACGTGCGGCAAACTGTATGCGTTCAGTTATCTCGGCGTGAGCGGTGCCGTTCACAGCGGCTGCGGAAACACAGCGGCCGGACGGGGAATGTTCTTTACTCGCAGCAAAATCCGAATGGCAGACATCCTGGATGGCACATCCTCGACACTGGCCATCGGCGAGCGAGGGATTCCCAGAGACTTGGCTTGGGGCTGGTCGATCTGTGGTGGGCTCGAATGCGAGCATTACTTGAGTACCCAAATTGGACTGAGCCCCGCCAAGAACCAAGTCTCGGGGACTGGCGTTGAGACTCACTTTTCAAGCTGGCATCCCGGCGGAGCTTATTTCTTGCTCGCCGACGGGCACGTGCGGTTCTTGAATAACAACATCGACTACAACACTTACCGCGCCCTCTCGACGCGCGATGCCAAAGAAACCCTGGGCGAGTGGTGACAACGCCCGGACACGCGTGAAGCATTCCGGCCGATTCATCACCGCACAAACAGGAATTCGTTGGCGTTCAACAACGCGCGGCAGAGAGCTGGCAGCCCATGTTCTTGGAGTAACGCGACGGCAGCCGCAGTTTCGTCCGAGGTCGGTGAGCGACCAAAGGCCAATTGAATTGCCAACGACGCTTGCGACTTTGGCTCGTTCGCAGACGTCGCGTGAATCCGCGCTGCGAACAGATCGGCTTGCTGAACCAAGAAGCGGCTGTTGAGCAGGTTCAGCGCCTGCAACGGTGTGTTCGACGAGTTCCGCTTCGGCGCGACTTGTCCGCCGTCCGGGCAATCGAACGTTCCAAACGTGTCATCGAGCTGCATCCGATGTTTGTGTGCGTAAACCATCCGGCGAAAGTCTGTCGCCGACACAAACTCCTGCTTCGAGTTGAACACGCGGACGTAGTTCGCGTTCGGTTCAAACAAATCAAATCCCGTCCCATTCATACGACGATCGAGTTGTCCACACGTTGCGAGAATCGCATCGCGGAGCACTTCCGCCTCCAATCGTTTCGGCGGGAACCGCCACAGCAGCCGCGAACCTGCATCAGCAGAAAGGCCATCCTCGCGCGGCGTGCTCGCTTGCCGATAAGTCGCCGAGAGGACGATCAGCCGGTGAAGACGTTTCAGGGAAGCCAACGGTGATTTCCGATTTGAGATTTCCAAATTGGATTTTGAAATCTCACACGCCAGCCAATCGAGCAACTCGGGATGCGTCGGCTTGCCGCCGTTGAGGCCGAAGTCGCTGGGGGTCTCGACGAGTCCTGTGCCGAAGTGGTAATGCCAGAGGCGATTGACCATGACTCGCGCGGTCAACGGGTTCGTGGGATCGTTGATCCACTTCGCGAGTTGGACGCGGCGCTGTCGCTCCGGCGTGCTGGAATCCAATCGCCAGGTTGAACCGAACGAAGCCAAGCCAGTCGGACCAACTGGCTCTCGCTTTTGCAGCGGGTCGCCACGATGCAGACGGAACGTTTCTTCGGGAGGCATCAGCCTGCCGGAATAGACCATCGGCACGGCACTCAATTCCGTCAGCGTTGTTTGCAATGCCGTGCGCTGCGCAGTGAGTTTTTCGATGCGGGCTTTATTCTCCGGCGACAACGTCGTGAGCTTGGTCTCGGGAAAACTGGCGACAACTTGCCAAGCCGTGCGGTCGAGCGACGATTCAAAGACGTATTTCGTCGCGGTGCGGTCTTTGTATTGAGCCGGCTCGCGGTCGCGGCTCCAGACGATGCGGTCGATCTCGACGTCCTGCGGCAATTCCAATTCGACCCAGCCTCGTCCCGGCTCGTTGGAGATCCAACTAAAACTGTTGCCGTAGCGGCCGTCGTTGACGTGTTCCAGCTTGTGAATCGCGAAGCCCGACAAACTGCCCGATGCCTTGGCCTTCGCGCCGCGCGAGGCCAGAGCGACGTTCTCCGGCTTTGCTCCGCTCGTGAAGATTTCCAATTCGTCGATGCACGGCTCAGCCGAGTTCGTCGCATGAATCGTCATCCGCACGAAGCGAGCTTTCGTCGGCGCGAATCGTTCGACGAACAACGCTCCGTTCCGTTTGGCCTGCGGGTCAAGCCGAGTGATTTCGGCCTCGATCGCGGCAAGTTGTTCGCGGATCGCCTGCAGGTCAGCCTTTCCAGGCTGACTGCGGTTCGCTTCGGCTGCGTTCAACGGTCGGTCGCCGTGCTGCACTCCGGCGAAGCAAGCCTTCATGCCGTAGTAATCCAGTTGCGAGATCGGATCGAACTTGTGGTTGTGGCACCGAGCACACCCGATCGTCAGGCCGAGGAACACGCTGCCGGTCGTGCTGACCATGTCGTGCAGTTCGTCCGCTCGCTGCTGCAACGTCAGGCCGAGGTCCGGGCTTTTGACTTGATCCCACGGCCCGCCGACCAGAAAGCCGGTCCCCTCATCCGCCCCAACGGTGTCGCCGGCAAGTTGCTCGAAGACGAATTGGTCATACGGCTTGTCCTCGTTGAAACTGCGGATGACGTAGTCGCGATACGGCCAAGCATTCGGCCGCGGATTGTTCATCTCAAACCCATGACTCTCCGCGAACCGCACCACGTCGAGCCAATGCCGCGCCCACCGCTCGCCAAAGTGCGGCGACGCGAGGTAACGATCGACGAGCCGCTCGTAGGCGTCCTCACGCGAGTCAGCAACGAACTCCTCAACCTCCTCCGGTGACGGCGACAATCCGAGCAAATCAAACTTCAACCGCCGAAGCAGCGTCGTGCGATCGGCCTCTGGCGATGGTTTGAGACCTTCGCGTTCCAACCGCGCGGCAATGAACACGTCGATCGGATTTTGAAATTTGAAATTTGAAATTTGAAATTTCGGCAGCGTTGGTCTCACCAGCGGCCGAAACGCCCAATGCGATTTGAGAACGTCTACTTTCTCACTCCCGTCATCCGGCCACTCGGCCCCGCCGTCGATCCACCGCTTGAGCAACTCAATCTCCGCCGCCGTCAGCTTCGCTCCCTCGGCCGGCATTTCGAGTCCTTCTTCCAACCCGGCCACAACGCGAAACAGCGGACTCTCGCGACTCTTCCCCGGCACAAGCGCCGGTCCCAAGTCATCGCCCCCTTTGAGCGCCGTTCCCTTCCGATCCAACCGCAATCCCGCCTTCTGCTTCTCCGGCCCGTGGCACGAAACGCACTTCTTGGCCAGCAGCGGTTGGATGTGCTTGGTGAAATCAACCACGCCGTCGTCAGCGAGTAAGAATGGTGTGTGACTCAGCGAAATGAGTGCGACCGCGATGAGCCAAATGCGATTCAGGTCCGGTGTGCGAATTTCAGAATTTGACGTCATCGTGTTTTTCACTTTCCAAGCCTCATTTTCGCAAATCCGGAGATTCGCTCGATCGTGACAGGACAAAGGCCACTGCGCATCGTGGAGTTTCCAAGTGGGTACGGGTTCCAAGACTTTGATCATCCTTAGCGACATTCCAAGCTCTTGCTTTAACAAGGCCCAATCCTGTTGTCCCGCACCCTTCGCTCAATTGGATAGCGCATCCGTCTTGAGGACCGACTGTCGAGGTCCATTTCCGGATCATCCCAACCTGCCGAACCGGCCACTTTGCAGAATGCGGCTCCGGCTTCGTCAGTCGTCCAGCCGTTGTACTCGTCGCGCAGTTGCTCGAAGACATCGGCACGCAAGATGACACGTTCGGCACCAGCTTCCGGGAGCAGACATTTCACCGGACGGTCTTCATTCACGGCATCGACTTGCTCAGCGGTCAACGTCATGGCTTGTCCCTTCCCGAAAGCTGTCACGCAGCACGAACGGCTGGCCTTGTCACTCATGGAGACTTGCTCTGCCGAGACGGTCTCACGCGATCGCGTTCGTCACCACGTTACCGTGCCTGCCGGCGATGAGAGGTTCGGAAAGACGTCAGGAACCCAAAACCGGCGGGGATTTACTGCACCAAGCCTTTGGTCAATTCCATGAATGCTGTTTCGAGGTTGACCTCTTCTTCTCGGAACAGAGTCAACTTGAAGCCGTGTTCCAGCAGCAGCGTGGGCAGTTCGCTGTAGTCGAGGACTTCGGTGTTGAGTGTGGCGAAGACGGTCCCGTTTTTGGTCTCGACCGATTTCACTCCGGGATGCTGCTCGATCAGAGCGGCGGCGGCATCGAGGCGGTCTTTCACGCGGATCAGCAGCAGGATGCTGCGGCGGGCTTTGCGCATGACCTCATCGACGTAGCCGTCCACGATCATGTGGCCTTTCTCGATCATGCCGACGCGGGTGCAGACGTCGGCCAGTTCCGGCAGGATGTGGCTGCTGACGATGACGGTCTTCTTCATCTCGCCGAGCTTCTTCAGCAGGTTGCGGATTTCGATGCGGGCGCGCGGGTCGAGGCCGCTGGCGGGTTCGTCGAGCAACAGCACTTGCGGTTCGTGCAGTAGCACGCGAGCCAGACCGATGCGTTGCGTTTGGCCGCGCGACAATTGATTGACCATCGCGTCTCGCTTGAAAGCCATGTCCACGAGTTCGAGTTTTTCTTCGCAGACCTTGCGGCGACCGGGGCCGTTGATGCGGTACGCGGCGGCGAAGAATTCGAGGTACTCGATGACCGTCATGTCGTCGTACACGCCGAAGAAGTCGGGCATGAAGCCGACCAGGCGGCGAATCTCCTGCGGGTGCGTGTAGATCGACATGCCGCAGACATACGCCTCGCCGTAATCGGGGCTGAGCAGCGTGGCCAGCATCCGCATCGTCGTCGTTTTGCCCGATCCGTTGGGGCCGATGAAGCCGAAGACATCTCCCTCGACCAGCTTGAGGTTGATGTTGTTGACGGCGATCAAGTCGCCGTAGCGTTTCGTGAGTTGATTGGTTTCGATCACGGCGACTTGGTCTCGTTGGGAGGAGTGTCTTTGGAGGACGTCTCTGGCTTTTGCGGAGTGGCTGGAGGGGCTTCGAATTTGGGGAGGACTCGCAATCCAGATTGATCGCCGATCCGTTTGACGGGCAGCACAAAGCGGACGAAGCCGTGATGCCGCGTCGGAGTGCGGGCGGTGCCGTCGAATCGCCACTCGGTGGTCGGTTCCGCGACGCGAGCGATCACGACCGCTCGGTCCTGCGACAAGAGCGGTGACAGATCGAAGGTTCGCAGGCTGTGATGATCCAGGCCCGTGTAGCTTTTGCCTCCAGCCGCCGCGTGCAGCGTCAGCATTTGGAGAATTTCGGACGGTTCGAGGTTCAACGGGTCGTAGCGTTCCTGTTCGACCAGCACGTCTTCTTGGGTGGCTCCTTTTTTGGCGAGCCGCTTCGTGGCGGTGGTCCGAGTCAGGAAGCCTCGGAGTTCGCGTCCGTAGTTGCGTTCGTCGCCCGGAGTCCACGGCTGATCGGCCGGCCATTTGGTGGCCGCCTCGCCGAACTTCGGATGCGGACGATAGATCCATTTCTCATAGACCACGATCCAGTCGCGCAACTCGAACGGCAGATGATGCACGATGCGACCCCCCAATTCGTTGGCCGATGTGCCTGTGAGTTGCGATTCGACGAGCGGCGATTCAGAGATCCACAACGATTCCGAGATCAGCGACTTCGAGGACCATTGCGAGAAAGGAACTCCGTCCAGCGATGAGCGGTCTGCAGCGGAATGCGCGACGGCGCGACCGAGATCGAAGCCGCTTTCTCGGTAGAGACCGCCAGAGGAAGTCTCCGGAAAGCCCAACCAACTGACCGTCGTCTGCGGGCGAGTGGGGTTCAGCCTGGTTGGAGAGGTCTCGATTTTCCAGACGCGATTCTCGGTCGAATAAGTTGTCGCCCACGAACGTGCGGTCACCTCTTGTCGGCCAGCGTCGATATCCACGACATCCAATTGCGTGAGCTTGGCGGTGTCTCCATTCGCCGCGTGAGCCAGCCACACCGTGCCGATGCTGGCCACTGCAACCAGCAACGGCAACGTGGCCCACGTCCAATGCGGACGTTTCAGCACTTTGTGGACGAGCAAATAATCGAGCGGGCCGATGACCGCCGAGTACACCAGCAACAGTCCGAGCGCTCCCCACAATGTCGGTCGTGAAACGTCGGGCATGTGGATGACCGCCGCGCGCCACTGCGATGCGAGGTCGGTGATGCCGCTCTTTGAGAGCGTTGATCGGACCGCCGACTTGGCCGTCTCTTTGTCGTTGACCAGCAGCAAGCGTTTGAGAAACGCCGTGCGTCCATTCCAGCGCGAGAGGGGGGGCACCGTCAGATCGACTCCGAGGGCCGTCACCTGCCCGTATCCGAAACAGGCGCGTGTCACCAGCGGTCCTTCGAGGCACGAAACCAACACCCGCCCCGCCTGCGGCTTCAGGGTGGTGACCGCCGTGCGATTCGCGCCCAAGATTTTGTGAGCATGGATCGCGAAACTTTCGAGGCCGCTCAGATCGTTCGTCCGATTCCGTTCACGCGCCTCCACGAATTCCTGGAGCAACCCTCCCCACGGAGTGCGCTGAAACTCATCGGGGCCAGTCACGACGGTTACGACCAGATGGCCGCCGCGCCGTAGCCAGCGCTCGAGTTCCACCCGTGCTGGTTCCGCCAAGGTTGTGCTGCTGGTGACCCAGATGCCATCGACGCCATCCAAAGCCCAAGGGATCTCGGCCGCATCCGGCCAATTCTCAGACTTCGCGGCCAGCAACGATTCGACGGACTTCAACAACTCGGTCTCTTTCGCGGTCCCCACTTCCAACCACACAGGCTGAGATTGTCGCAACGGAAGAAAGAAAGTGGCCTCCGACGCCTCCGCGTCGCTGTCTGACCGTTTGGGGAGCAGCTTTCTCTGTTGGATCGACTCCGGCCCGTCTGCCCAGGCACGGACCTCGATCTCGCCGTCCAGCCGTCCGCTGCGAAACACGCCGACCCAACGCGATGTCGAACCGGTCGTTTGCTGTATCAACGGTTGCGAGATACGCACGCCATCGGGGTCGCTGACGATCACTTCGCAGGCACGAGCGTTGGGGAACACGCCATCGACAATGATCGGCGTCCACTGCCCCACTTTGAAGTTGCGATCGAAACCGACTTGCGGCATCAGCACTCCGCCGTGGCCCCAAGTTGGTCCAGCGAGCAAAGCCAGCGCGGCGACGAGAAAGGGCGTCAGCTTGCGCTTCGCCCATCGGAAACTCCAAGAGATTGTCGATTCGCCACCGCTCACGAAGTCCACCACACCGCTGGTTGGAAGCAATTGATCTGCCCGCAATGCCAAACCACCGCGAGGGCGGCGGATCATACGCAACCCGTCCACGAATCGTGAGCGCGGACGCCGGGTTTCACGAAATTCTCACTCTCTGCCAATCGTGTCGCAATGCGAAGGGGTCGATCAGCACGACTCAGGGCACTCCACGATTCTGTCGGCATACTCATCGGCGATCACGATCGACTCGAGCGGCTGGCCCGCTCGGCAGATGCAGCAGACGGTTTTCAATCGGCCGTGAGCCAACCGCGTCTCGCCACGCCAAAACTCGATCTCGTAATTCAGCGACTTCACACCTTTTCGCACGACGTTCAGCCGGACCTCCAAGAGATCCTCGAAGTACGCCGGAGCCTCAAACGAACAGGACGCCGACACGCGCGGCCATCCGATGACGGAACCATCCGGTTGCGGCTGCATGATGCTCAGACCCAGAGACCGGAAGAAGGAGTGCTCGGCTTCTTCCATGTACCGGTAGTAGTTCGCGAAATGGATGATCCCGGCCATGTCAGTGTCGGCGAATTCCACGCGGCGAGTGCTGATGAATTGAGCGGCCATGAGTGATGTGTCCGAGCGACGGGGTCGGGAGTCTTTTTCTCGTG
>CAMDPX010000254.1 GCA_945905295.1 Planctomyces sp. SH-PL62
GGAATCCCACCAGTGGATCGACCTCACTCCCGCTCAATGGCACGCCAAGTTCCAACTCACCCTCAACATCGCCCAACAAAAAAAACTCCCGATCCGTCCTCACCGCAGCTATCCCAGACAAGCTCTCCCAAAACGTTCAAAATCCACCAGTGGAACTCGAAAGACCAAACCCAATGCGACAAAGTAAGTGCCATTGGGCATCAGCCCCCCGGTGGTTTCGACGGTCAACCGGGAGGCTAACGCCACCCCGCTCGCCAAAGCCGCGGGTTATTCGGATTGGGCGAAGCGCGAGCTGGATCATTTCATCCTCGCGAAGTTGAACGAGAGCGGACTCAGTCCGTCGGCGGATGCCGAGCCAGCGACGTTGCTGCGGCGATTGCACTTGGATTTGGTCGGACTACCGCCGTCGCCGGAAGCGATTACTGCGTTTCAAAAGCGGATCGAATCTGACGGCATCGACTCGGCGCTGGCTGCGGAGGTGGATGCGTTGCTCGCCTCGCCGCAGTTTGGCGAACGCTGGGGGCGGCATTGGTTGGATGTCGCTCGCTTCGCGGAATCGAGCGGCAAGGAGGCGAACATCTCGTTCCCGTATGCGTGGCGATATCGCGATTACGTCATCGACGCCGTGAATGCCGACCTGCCCTTTGATCGCTTCCTCGCCGAGCAGATCGCTGGGGACTTGCTGCCGTACGACAACGATGCCGAACGGGCGAGGTTGCTGATCGCCACCGGGTTCCTGGCGATCGGACCGAAGAATCTCGATGAGATGAATCCGCTTCAATTCGTGGCCGACGTCGCGGACGAGCAGCTCGACACGGTGACGCGAGCGGTCATGGCCAGTTCGGTCGCGTGTGCTCGGTGTCACGATCACAAGTTCGATCCGTTCTCGATGCAGGACTACTACGCGCTGTCGGGCGTCTTCGCGAGCACGAAGACGTACTTCGGCACAGCGGTCTCGCCATCGAATCGGATCGGCGGTGATCCGTTGGTGCTGCCGCTCGGTGCGGACGCGCCGATTCTGCATCCGAGCATCGGCAAGCAACGGGTCGAGCAATTGAAGACTCAACTTGCATCCCTCAAGAAGGAACAGCAAGACCGCCTGGCCGCCGCGATGAAAGCTCGCAGGAGCGGCGGTGATGCCGAGAAAGAGTTTTCGATTCGCGATGCGCTCCGCATCTTCTGGACGACGGGCGGCATCGAAGGGCAACTCGAAAAAGTGGACGAGTCGGGCCAAGCGTTACCGCTCGCGATGGGGGTGATTGATCGGCAGCGGATCATCAACTCGCCGTTGTTGGAACGAGGCGAGATCAATAAACCCGGCCGCCCCGTACCGCGTCGCTTCCCGCAAGTCATCGAGCTTTCCGACGCACCGCAAGTCCCTGCTCGTCACAGCGGACGGTTGGAGTTCGCTCGCTGGCTGACGCATCCCGATCATCCGCTGACCGCGCGGGTGATGACGAATCGCGTGTGGCGGCACCTGTTCGGAGCGGGCCTCGTCCGCACGATGGACAACTTCGGCTTCAGCGGCGAACGGCCGAGTCATCCCGAACTGCTCGACACGCTGGCCGTCCGATTCATGGCCGATGGCTGGTCGATCAAGAAGCTGGTGCGCGAGATCGTGCTGTCACGCACCTATCGGCAGTCGTCGGCGTATCGCGAGGACGCCTTCCGCACCGATCCCGAAAACCGGCTACTTTGGCGAGCGTCCAAACGCCGGCTCGATGCCGAAGCGATTCGAGACGCGATGCTCGTCGTCGCTGGAGAACTCGACTCCGCGCGGCCGGTCGGTTCGTTGGTCGGCACGAAGATCGGCGACCGCCCGATCTCACTCATCGGTCTCGATCCGAACATCCCCGCTGACCTCGATGGCTCAAAACATCGCTCGGTATATCTCCCCGTGCTGCGAGATCGCTTGCCCGACGTGCTGGACTTGTTCGACTTCGCCGAACCGAGCCTCGTCACCGGCGACCGCGAAACGACGAACGTCCCGGTCCAAGCTCTCTACTTGATGAACAGCTCCTTCGTGCAATCGCGAGCGACCGCTCTGGCCAATCGCGTGCAGCGCGAAGCCGATGGCCACGAACAACGACTCCGTCACGCCTTCGTGCTCTGCTTCAGCCGCGCTCCCGACGCCGAAGAAACCAAACTCGCCGCAGCCTTCTTCGATCAGAACCAGGTCAACAGCGACAACGATCAGCAATCTCAAAAACTCTTCGCCAGCTACTGCCAAGCCCTGCTGGCAACGGCGGAGTTCAGGAATCTCGACTAGCGGATGCTCTCATGCTCAAGCAGGCAACGTCATTCTCAGGCAGGCAACGAGTCGTTGGGTTCGACGGTCAGGAACCCCGCGCGAGCGTCGTATGCCAGCCGAAAGAACTCGAAGAAGCCGCGAGTTCCCAAGATGCCGTAGGACATCGGTCGCTCAGTGAAGCCGATCGTGGCGTGCCATCGGATCACTTCGGGAGGCCGGCGCAGTTCCAGCGTCAGATCGCAGCGTCGATAACGGCATTCCCCACCAATCGCCGAATTCACGACCACTTCAGGAAACTGAGCGAGATCAATCTTCAAGTTCTTGGCGACGGCCTTCGGCATGAGGGAGACGTCGGACCCCGTGTCAATCAAAACGTCCGAGTACATGCGCCGTCCGTTGTCCGCTTCGAGATGCACCAGAACGATGGGACGAGCCACAGGCCCGCGCAGCAACGTGGGAAACTTCATGGCTCAAAATCCTCCCACCAAGATCGCATCGGGCGGAAGGATGTGGTGGAAGTAAATCGTGTGACCTTGGTCTTGAGCAGGCTGTGCCTGTTGGACAACTTGGTCCAAGTCCGCTCCGTGACCGACGACCAACCGCGCGATCGTATCCCAAGCGATCCATTCCCCTTCGTATTGGTTTTCGATCTCCAGCGGGATGTCGGTCGATTCGAGAGTCGGGTCGGCATTCATGGTGACCTCGGCAGGAAAGAATTTGGCGAGTTCGAGTCGCTCGCAGTCTATCGGCGAGCGTGAACATCGGGGAGACGGCCCCAATCGGATTCGAGGATAATCATCGGGATAGGAGCTAGTCGCCATGACTCTTCAACATTCATTGAATCGCTCGGCATCACTCATCTCACGGCGGCACGTTTTGAAATCGTGCGCTTCGGGATTTGGCTACTTGGCGTTTGCCGGATTGGCTCACGAGGCGGCCGCGGCTCGCGATGGCGGGCTGGCTCCGCAGACGACGCATTTTCCGGCGCGGGCCAAGCGTGTGATTTTTCTCTGCATGAATGGTGGGCCTTCGCATGTGGACCTGCTGGATTACAAGCCGGCGCTCAATCAGCAATCGGGGGCGGCGTCGCCGATCGGTCGCGGGCGCGGCGGTGCCAAGCTGCTTGGTTCGCCGTTCCGGTTTGCTCGGCACGGCGAGTCAGGGTTGTGGATGTCGGAAGTCTTCCCGGAGCTGGGCAAGCAAGCCGATGAGTTGTGCGTCATCAACAGCATGCAGACCGACCTGCCGAATCACTCGCAGGCGTTTTTGCAGATGCACAGCGGCAGCTTTCAGTTCGTGCGACCGTCGGTCGGAGCATGGACGCTGTACGGACTCGGCACCGAGAACGCGAACTTGCCCGGCTTTGTCACGATCAATCCACCGTCGGACAACGGCGGCGCGCGGAATTACGGCAGCGCGTTCTTACCTGCAATCAACCAAGGGACGCGAGTCGGCACGAATCAGATTCCCGCGTTCTACGCCGCGCTTTTCCGTAAGGACCAGGAGCCGGGCCCGCCTCTGAAGAACATCGAAAACAAAAACCTCTCGCGCGAGCAGCAACGCGCTCAGCTTGACCTCGTGCGAAATCTGAATCGGCACAAACTTGAACGGGACGTGCATCACCCGGAGATCGAAGGGGCCATCGAATCGTTCGAGCTGGCGTTTCGGATGCAGGACGAAGTTCCCGGCGTGCTCGACCTGCGGTCCGAATCGGAGTCGATCTTCAAACTCTACGGCGTCGGTTCGGGCCTGCCGACGGATCGCTTCGGCCGACAGTGCATCCTCGCTCGGCGACTGGCCGAGGCGGGCGTGCGGTTCATCGAGATCACCGCGCCGGTCGGCTGGGACCATCACTTCCTGCTTAAGGATGAGCTGACGAAGAGCACCCTCGCCACCGACCGCCCGATTGCCGCACTGCTGACCGATCTGAAACAACGCGGCCTTTTGCCCGACACACTCGTCGTCTGGGCCGGCGAGTTCGGCCGCACGCCTTACGCTCAAAGCGGCAACGGCCGCGATCACAACAACAAAGGCTACTCAATTTGGATGGCCGGCGGCGGCGTCAAAACGGGTCTCGCTTACGGAGCCACCGACGAGTTCGGTTACGAGGCGGTCGAAAAGCCCGTGCATATCCACGATTGGCACGCCACGATCCTGCACTTGCTGGGCTTAGATCACGAACGCCTGACGTTCAACTACGGCGGCCGAGACTTCCGCCTGACCGACGTGTACGGCAATGTTGCCACGGAGATTCTGGCGTAGGCTTCGGTCCTGAAATTGGCGTCCCTTGTCTGGCGATCCGGCAGAATTGGATTGGTGGCCAGTGCCGAAACGGCTTGTCCCAACCTACGGCGAAAAAATACGTGGTTCTCCCCACGATGACCGCGACTCCTTCCTGCCCGCTTGACTGTCGTGATCATGATCGCGGAACATTGCGCAAGTCTCGTGCCGGACGAAATTGTGTTGTGTCACTTGCCTGCTTGCCTTCCCTCCTACCTTCCTGCCTTCCTGCCCTTGCGGACAAGAAACGACGGCCCTTCGCACGTCGACGTCTTGTTCCTTTAAGGAGTTTGATTCATGTTTCGGAACCTCTCCGGGATGCTTGTGTTTTTATTCGCGTGCAGTGTCTCAGGCTGCGGCAACGAGTTCGGAAAGTCGGTTGCCGTGACCGGCAAGGTCACTCTGGGCGGTAAGGCCGTGGAGCGGGCGCGGATCATTTTTAACGCGAACGATAAGAAGCTCCCGGCGGAGCTGCGCAACATCACGGCCGAACTGAAACCGGATGGCACCTACTCGCTCGAAAATGTCTATCTCACCGAATACACGGTCATGCTGGAGACCACGGAAGGTATGGACGCCACGAAGAGTGCTGAGCCAGCCCCGAGTCCGTTGACCCCTTACGGCCCTGGAAGCCCGCTCCGGGCCAAGGTGACTGCCGAGAAGACTCAATTCGACTTTGCATTGCCTGCCACCAGCGTCGGAGGAGCACCCGGCGGCGGACCGGCCATCCCTGGCAGTGTGCCCATGTAATTGGAAGAGACGGTGTTGTCTCATTGAGTTTGAGTGATTCTTGATCGCTCATGACTCCTTCCGAGTTTTACTTTGCCGAAAGGGCCTGATTATGAATGGGCGACAAGCGAAAAACCGGGCGTTCACACTCATTGAATTGTTGGTCGTCATTGCCATCATCGCGGTCTTGATTGCCTTGCTGTTGCCGGCGGTCCAACAAGCTCGCGAAGCGGCTCGCCGCAGTCAGTGCCGCAACAATCTGAAGCAAATTGGCTTGGGGTTGCACAACTACTTGTCGAATTCCAAAGACACCCTTCCTCGCGGAGCTGTTCACATTCAGGGATTGAACTGTTGCTGCACGGCGGATGATACCGTGTCTGTGAATGGGCACACGGTGCATACGATGCTCCTGCCGTACCTGGACCAGGCACAGCTTTTCAAAAAGATGGACTTCAATGTCCCGTGGAGTCATGCGTTAAATGCGGCAGCGATCAGAACTGTGATTCCTGGCTACATCTGCCCCAGCGCCGTTCGCAGCGCTCCGCGCAACGCGGCCAACGGACAGCCCGTGCAACCGCACAACTATCCGGGAGCCGGCTCCCATCATGGTTGGGGCTGGTGTGGGCGACATGGAAGCAGCACCAACAACGGCGTGTTTTCGGCCCGCTGGGGAATCCGAGAGGAATCCGGAGCGGCTGCCGATCCTGTCCTGAAAATGTCGTCGATCAAAGATGGGACGAGTACAACGATGGCGTTCTCGGAATTCGCTCAAGGTTTGACCGTGACCACTTGGAACAACCTCGATATCGGCCGAGGCTGGGGAGAACCGTGGTTTGCCAGCACGACCTTTTCGGTCGGACCGCTTTCGACACCCAACAGCACCATCTCGCAATACCCGGCTTACAACGCCAGCAATGCCAGGAGCTATCACAACGGCGGAGTGCATGTCCTGTTCATGGACGGGGCCGTGAAATTTGTCACCAGCAGTATTAACGGTCCCGCATGGCAAGCCTTGGGGACACCGAAGTCAGGTGAAGTGATCGGGGAGTTCTAATTCGTACGCTCTTTGTCATCACTCCCTGCCCGCGGGGCCTTGCGTGCCGCCTTCAATGAGAATGATTTCGGAGCCGGGATTGATCGGCTCCCAGAATTCTTCACGCCCCGTCGACCAGACGACGCGCAGTTGGTCGAACTTGATGCCGTCATCAACCGCCAGCAGCAGACGACTGTCGCTGCTGGCTTGATAGCCTCCGCCGGCGGGGACGAGCAGCGTCCACGCGCGTCCCGCGATGTGAAATTCCACTCGTGCTCCCAAGGCGTCGCGCGAGCCCGTTGTTCCAATGAGCCGTAATCGGATGCTGCGGCTCGCGCGGCGGCTGTCGTTGCGGAGCACGGAATGCGCATGGCCGAGTTGCGTCACCACGAGATCGGTGTCGCCGTCGTTATCGAGGTCACCCGTCGCGACGGCCCGGCCGATCCACTTCTGACGGAAGTAATCCCCCGCTTGCTGCGAGACGTCGCGGAAGCGCTGCCCATGATCGTTCCACAGCACTTGGGCCGGCATCTCGTAGGCGTGGCCCATCGCCAGCGGACGCAAATCCCACACATGCCCATTGGCGACAAACAAGTCGGGGTAATGATCGAGATCAAAATCGGCGAGCACCGTGCCGAAGCCCAGCATCGGACGCGACACCGAGTTCAAACCCAGTTGCGAGTTCACCGGCCGAAATGCCGCGTCTCCCAAGTTTTCAAAAAACGAATTCACTTCGTTCTCGAAATTCGTCACCGACAGGTCGAAATGTCCGTCGCCGTTGTAGTCCGCGCAGGCGATCCCCATTCCCGACATCGCGGTCCCTTCAGCGGCCACGGCTACGCCGCGCGACACACCCACTTCGTCAAACTGCATTGCGCCCCGGTTCAAAAACAAATAGTTCTCGACCGTGTCGTTCGCCACATAGATGTCTAACTTCCGGTCTCCATTAAAGTCTGCCAGCACGACATCCAGCCCCTTCCCATTCGGGATCGCAATGCCGGCCGCTTCGCCCACTTCGTCGAATCCGCCATCGCCCCGGTTGTGATACAGCCGATCGGGCTGCCCTTTCCGTCCGAGCGGTCCGCAGGAGATGTGAATCGGCGGCCGATGTTGCGTGTAGCAAGCCGGTTCGCTCGGCGACCATTGCACATAGTTCGCGACGTACAGATCGAGATTCCCATCTCCATCGAGGTCACCAAACGCGGCGCTTGCGGACCACAACGAATCCGCCACACCGGCTGGTTGCGTGACGTCGTCGAACGTGCCGTCCCCACGGTTGTGCCACAGACGCTGCCGGCCGTACTCGCAGACAAACAGATCGGGATAGCCGTCGTTGTCGTAATCCCCCGCTGCGCAGCCCATGCCAAAGCCGAACGCCGTCAGTCCGGCCGTCGCCGTGACATCTTCGAACCGCATCTCGCCATCGCCGGTTCCGGTCATGTTGCGATACAACCGTTGCGATGCGGTCGGACCGACTTGCTCCGCCGGCCTCTCGAAGTGCGAACCGTTGGTGAAGAAGATGTCGAGCCAGCCATCTTGATCGAAGTCGAACAAGGCCACGCCGCCACCATTCTGCTCGGTCATGAAATGCTGCGGACTGGGACCGCCGTCGTACGAGAAGTCGATCCCCGCCGCTTTGCCGACAGACGTGAAACGAATCGGCGAGCCCGCAGTCGAACCAGGCCCCTTTTCGGCCGGCCATTGCACGAGCAATCGACGTTGGTCGGCCATGTTGTCTGACGCGATCGGCTCGATGCGAGCCGGCCGCAAACGCCAAAACGCGAACGCCAGCAGCGAGGCGATACCAACAACCGCGATCATCACACGGAGGCTCACGCGCATTACGGTCTCCGTTTCGATGCGGCCAGGCGTTGGCCAAATCGTCGCCAGCACTGGGAGGGAACGTCACGTCCAAACTCGTGCAGCAGATCGGCCAGCCGCTCGCAAAGTTCCGGCGTCGGCTCAGTGTGCCGGCCTCGGAGCACGATCTCACTGAGCTCGGATTGAAAACCTTCCAGCTCATTCGCGCGTTGCAGCCTGCGTGTGGCCTCCTCCGTCCGCCCCAGCCGTTGAAGCAACAGTCCTTCGCGATGCACGTACCGCAATTCACCGGGCCGCTTCGAGGATGCGTGCTCAATGGCTTGATACGCCGCTGCGACATCTCCTTGCCGCTCGGCGATCAAACTGCGCAGCAACCAGACTCGCTCGTCATCTCGATCTGTCGCGTTCTTCAAACCGGCCTCTTCCGCGACAAGCGCGGCGACCGATTCGGTCTCGCCATTCTCCAGCAAGAATTCCGCGACGATGTAACGGGTTTCGCGATGATCGGGACGTTGCGACAAGGCCGCTTGCAGCGCGGTCCGCGCGGCATCGAGTTCACCGATCTGCCAATGACCGTAGCCCAACGCGAGCTGTACCGCAGCCTGTCCCGGTTGCTTTTGATCGACCTCACGCAAGTAGCCAATTCCCTCGCGTGGCAGTTGTTTGCGAAACTCGCAATTCAGCAGCTCCATCGCTGCGGCAACATCATCGGGGAATCGAACGAGGTGAGCTTCCAGAACCTCTTCAATCTCGCGTGTGCGGAACTGATTGAAATACAGCCACCGCAGTTCCTCCAGCGCTTCCGCCGAATTTGGAAATCGTTGCAGGTGCGATTGCAGAGAAGTCTCTGCCAAGTCGAGTCGTCCGTCCGCCAGTTGCTGCTTCGCGTCGGCCAGCCCAGACAAGGAATCGCCGGTCTGATGGCGGGGCCAGAACTGCCACACGCTGCCGATCAGCACACAACCGAGCAACACCGTCACACCAATCCTGAACCTGGAACGCTGAATTGGCGACCGACCAGCCTGTGAGACATTTCCATTCATCCGGCAATCGCGGCCCTGTCTGGCGAAAGAGTAAAGGGGCTGATCGACTTGAATTGGCGACAATAGACCTGCCCGCACAAAACAAGCTCGTGGCGAGCCGTTGTATCAGGCCCGCAAGGCGCTTGGCTATCGGCGGAAACCGCGCAGCATTTGTCCGGGGTCAGGCACCGCAAAATTCAAAATTGGCGGAGCGACGTCCTGAGTACTTCCAACGCAAGCTTCCGCCAATTTTGAATTTTGCGGTGCCTGACCCCTGCGCGTGGAGCACGAGTGAGAGGAATCCGCCGTGGAGTTCACGCGGCGGGCATTTGCGATTAGGGTGTTGCCTCAGTGCAGCTCGCACCGACTCATGGTCAACTTCTCAGAAAGCGTCACTCCCCATGCAACGCACGTTGTTTCTCCGGCTGTGGATCATGGTCTTTCTGCATTACTTCGTGTGGGGGGCGTGGTATGTGACGATGGGGACGTACCTCGACCAGACTTTGCATTTTGAAGGGGGGCAAATCGGACTGGCTTATGGTTCGACGGCCGTCGGAGCACTGGTCTCGCCGTTCATCGTGGGGATCTTGGCCGACCGCTTTTTTGCGACGCAACGGATCTTGGCGTTTCTGCATCTGGCCGGAGCGGGCTTGCTGTATCTCGTCTCGACGCTGAAAGGCTTCGGACAGTTTTATCCGGCGTTGCTGGCCTACACCGTGACGTACATGGCGGGACATGGGCTGACCAACGCGCTGACGCTGCACCACTCGAAGAACCCGGCCAAGGAGTTTCCGCTGGTGATGGTGATGGCGAGCGTCGGCTGGATCGCGGCGGGACTGGTCGTGAGTTGGCTGAAGGTGGAAAACTCGGAGGGGATGTTTCAGCTTGCGGCCGGCGCGGCGTTGGTGATGGGGCTGTACTCACTGACGTTGCCGCACACGCCACCCAAGGGAGCGAACACTCCAGTCTCGGTCGGCGCGCTGTTGGGTTTTGATGCGCTGAAACTGCTGCGTGACCGCTCGTTCGCGACGTTTATGGCTTGCTCGTTCTTGATCTGTGTGCCGCTGAGCTTCTATTTCAGTTGGATGAACC
Organism: Planctomyces sp. SH-PL62; assembly: GCA_945905295.1. Lineage (GTDB taxonomy): Bacteria > Planctomycetota > Planctomycetia > Planctomycetales > Planctomycetaceae > SXKJ01. The sequence continues at coordinate 10,229 of CAMDPX010000254.1, forward strand.
TCTTCATGAACGAACTCAAAATTCCGAATGCCGCGGCCAAAATGACGCTGGGCCAAGTCTCGGACGTCGTGTTCCTCGTGTTGCTGCCGGTGCTGCTGCCGCGACTCGGAGTGAAGGGCATCCTTCTGTTGGGCATCGGAGCTTGGACGCTGCGGTTCGCTCTGTTCTCGGGCTTCGTAAGCAACCCTGATGCGCTGTGGATGCTGTTTCTGGGCATCTGCATCCACGGCATGTGCTACGACTTCATCTTTGTGATGGGCCGGATGTACGTCGACAAGCACGCCAGTGAAGACATTCGCGCGGCCGCTCAGGGACTGCACGGAGTCGTCACGCTCGGCGCGGGCATGTTCATCGGCTCGTGGCTCTCCGGAGTTGTCGGCGCGCACTACAAACGTGGCGACATGCACTCGTGGCAGGAAATCTGGATGATTCCCGCAGCGATGTCCGCCGTGCTGATCGTGGTCTTCGCACTGCTCTTCAATGAGCGTCGCGAAGCCTCGGAGCCGGCCGCGTAGTGTCACGCTGTTGATCAGCCCTCGGCCGGACGAGGCTGTTCTGGAGAACTCACTTTGGGGGCGTGCTTCCACCAGCGCGGTGAGGTCAGGCAGAAGGCGATCACCAAGGCGTAGAAGATCCACGCGACATAATGATGCCGATGCCCGTCGATCCCGCGCCAATGCTCGGCGGGCCATTTCATCTGGAACCACGGATCGACCGTGGCTCGCCATCCTGCGGGAACCCAGGTCGGGACATCGCGGTTTCGAGTCTCCTCGTAGAGATCCCGAATCTGGGCTTTGTCCGGCTCGGAAGTCATGCGTTCCAACAGGGCATCACGCTGGGCCACGTTCATCTGGCCAATGAATGTGATTGTGCCGGGCTGATTCGCCGCTCCCGGTTTGTAATCCAGCACGTCCTTCAGCTCCGGCGGCAACGACGCCACGTCCTCTGGAAAACTGGTGGGGTGAGCATGACTCACCAGGTAGCCTTCCCAATGATGATCGAGGCTGATCTGGTGATGTCGCACAAAGTAGCCGGCCACTTCGCGGTCGCCGAGCATCATCTCGGCGGCCGTGAATGCCAGAATCGCCGCACCCAACGTGACGATCCAGTGGTAGCGATTCATCAACTGAGCGATGAGCGAACTGCAGGTCATGATGATGGCAATGGAAATGATCAGACCGCCCAACAGCAGCTTCCAGTTGCCGTGACTCGCACCCGCCACGGCCAGCATGTTGTCGAGGCTCATCGCGAAGTCGGCGAGGAAGATCATCTTGATCGCGGCGATCGTGCTGCGTCCCGCGTCGTCCGCCGTGACTTCCTCTTCCGACTCGTTGCGCAGCAATTTGCAGGCGATCCAGATCAGCAGGATTCCACCGAACAGCCGCAAGGTGGGGACCATCAGCAGATACGACATGATCATCGTAAAGCCGATCCGCATCACGATCGCGATGCCGCCGCCCCACCAGATCGCTCGATTGCGCTGATGTTCGGGGAGCTTGTGAGCCGCCATCGCGATGACCACCGCGTTGTCGCCGGACAACACGACGTCGATCAAAATGATTTGCAAAATCGAAAGCACTAACTGAAGGGTCATAGTTGCGAGTGGCTCGAAAAAAAGGCGGGGTTGTCAGGGGGCGGGAGGATAGCCAGACGGCACGCCCGCGAGAAGTTGTTGAAGCTCGCCCCACCCCACATTGCGATTTCTCATTCAAGCAACTTCCACAACCCCCACCGACTTAGTCTCATTGGTCTCTACACAATTCTGGTCGCGATCTTGCCTGGAACGGAATCGACTGGCGAAAAATGCGGGCGTTCTTGTTTTGTCCTCCTCTGTGCCCCGTTACGCCTTTGTGGTGTTCTTCCCGACGACGTGTTTGAAGCTGTCGTTCGGGTGGGGGCACCACAGCGGCGGCAAGGTGCCGAGAACGCCCCGAGCACTTGGAGTCCGTTCGGGGCAGTAAAATTCGGGAAATTCATGCGGCCCCGATCCTAATTGGACAGCGCCACTTTTGCGTGACGCATTGTAGTAAGGGTTGAGCCTGGAAGAGCTTCGCGGATCACGAGGAGAGCTTGGGGACGCAGGATTTGATGCGGTTGACGTCGATTCCCAGGGACTTCAGTTGGGCGATGCGGGTTT
>CAMDPX010000255.1 GCA_945905295.1 Planctomyces sp. SH-PL62
GTCAGCCCCCCGGTGATTACGATTCCTGCGGACCACCGGGGGGCTGACGCCGCCCCGCTCGCCTGTGAGTGAATGGGGGCAGCGCATGAGTGTCGGCGTTTGGGGAGATCGATTTCGACAGCGGCTGCATGGCCATAATCCGGCGGATCCTCAGCACGTCACGGCGTTGGTTGATGCGATCCTGACGAGTGCTCGCGACGCGGGGGCCAGCGACGTGCATTTGGTGCCCCAAGAGTTCGGGCTGGCGATGTTGCTGCGGCTCGACGGCGTGTTGCAGCCAGTCGCCGAATTGCCGAAGGAAACTTCTACGAACGTGATCGCGCGGCTGAAGGTGCTGTCGGAGTTGCTGACCTATCGGACGGATGTGCCGCAAGAAGGCCGCGTGCGGTCGGACTCGATGGCGGCGTTGAACGGGAATGGAAACGGTGCTCCGCGATCCGACAGCAGTTCTACGGGACTCATACGCCCCATCAGACCTATCCCAGAACCCAGCGGCGCAAAAACCGTCGAGATGCGGGTCAGCACGTTTCCGACGCTGTTCGGTGAGAAAGCGGTCGTGCGATTGTTCGTCGGATCGGGGACGTTTCGGTTTCTGGGTGAGTTGGGTTTGCCGGAAGACATTGAGACGTCACTGAAGCGTCTGCTGGATCGACGCAACGGGCTGTTGCTCATCACCGGTCCGGCCGGCAGCGGCAAGACGACGACGGCGTATGCGTCGCTGCGTGAAATCGTGAAGGCCAGTCACTCGACACGGAGCATTTCTTCGCTCGAAGATCCGATCGAGGCGGTAGTACCTGGAGTCGCGCAATCGCAGATCAACTCGGCGGCGGGGTTCGATTACGCGACCGGGTTGAAGTCGCTGATGCGGCAAGACCCGGAGGTGATCTTTGTCGGAGAGATTCGAGACCGGAACACGGCGGAGACCGCGTTTCAAGCATCGTTGACGGGACAGCTCGTGCTGACGACGTTTCACTCGTCGAGTGCGGCGGGGGCGATCAGCCGTCTGAGCGACATGGGGATCGAACCGTACCTGTTGCGGAGCGGCGTGATTGGGATTGTGGCTCAGCGGTTGTTGCGAAAGTTGTGTGCGTGTGCGAAGCCGGTGACTGACGCGGATGGATTCGTGGGTCTGGAAATTCAGCGAGCCTCCCAGCCGGTAGGTTGCGAACAGTGCGGCGGGACGGGATATCGCGGACGCATGATCGTGTCCGAGTTATTGCAGCCGGATTTGGCCGGCATGGGGCGTGCGATTCTGTCACGTGGAGATGCGACGGAGATTGAAGGACTAGCCGTGCAAGCGGGAATGCAAACGCTGTTGCGGCGAGCGTCGCTCGCGGTCGAGGCAGGGCAAACCAGTCCAGCCGAAGTGCGACGCGTGTTGGGTTGGGGAATGGGATAAACACAAACCCCACCGAGCTTGCCTCGGTGGTTTCGGGCCTCTGCACTACGGCAATTGAAAACTCGCGCGAAGTAGGGCGTAGTGCAAAGGCCCGCGAGCCACCCAGGCAAGCTCGGTGGGGTCGAGGAAAATCATGGCACAATCAAAACCGCTGGACCTGCAAGACCTGGCGCTGCTGAATCAAGAGATCGCGGCGTTGGTGCGCGCGGGCGTGCCGCTCGAATCGGGGCTGGCGATCGCGGGGCAGTCGGGCAGCGGCGCTCAGGAAGTCTTGATGTTGCAGTTAGCTCAGCGACTGCGCGAGGGGCAATCGTTTTCGGAGGCCCTGCACACGGTCGGCGGCGATTTGCCCAAGCTGTATCGTGCGGTCGTTGAGGCGGGTGCTCGCACCGGACGATTGCCGGAGGCGTTGGAATCGTTGGCGACGTTTGCTCAGCAGACGCTGCAATTGCGGCGGCGGATTGACTTGGCATTGATGTATCCGGCGCTGGTGCTGCTGATGGCGGGCATGTTGTTCGCGTGGCTGGTGGCGTTTTGGGTGCCGCGGCTGAGCGATGCGTTTTTCTGGTTGCAGATTCCGGCGACCGCTTGGGTGCGGCGACTGGAATGGCTTCAACTTCATCTGTGGTCCTGGGCTTGGATCATTCCGGCGTTCGTCACGGTGTTCGGTGGCTGGTGGTGGTTCTCGACGCGCGGGCGATTCGGACTGAAAGGGACCACCGAGACCTCGACCTGGTCGGCGTTTCGCATTTTGCCGGGGATCAGCTCGATCGTGGGGAATTTTCGGCGAGCGAATTTCTGCGACCTGATGGCGATGCTGCTGGATCATCAAGTCCCGTTGCCCGACGCAGCGCTGTTGGCGGCCGAGGCGGCGGGAGATCGCCCGTTGCAATGTGTCGCCACGCGGATCGCCAGCGGTGTGCGATCGGGGCACTCGCTGGCGGATTGTCTGGCAGTCGGGCGTGAGTTGCCGCCGTTCGTGTCTTGGATGCTGATCTGTGGTGAGCGACAGGGAACATTGATCACGACCTTGCGACAGGTGGCCGACGTCTTGCGCCAGCGAGCGGCATCACAATCGGATTGGTTGCGGATCATGTTGCCGACCATGTTGGTGGTGTTCATCGGCGGCACGGCCGTTCTGGCCTACGCGCTGGCGGTGTTCGTGCCGATGTCGCAGTTGTTGCATGCGTTGGGGAGTTACAGTCCGTAGTCGTAGGTCAGGCTTTCCAGCCTGACCGAAATAACGAACGACGCACAATCTGTATCGGGTCAGCCTGGAAAGGCTGACCTACAAATGGGTCAGCCTGGAAAGGCTGACCTACAGGGACATCGCGATGTTGCGATTTGGATACCGAGCGACGAATGAGAACGGCCTGGAAGTCGAGGGAGACTTACCGGCTCCGTCGATCGAGGTCGCTCGGCAGGAGCTGGCTCATCGTGGCTGGCAGGTGATCGAGTTGTCGTTGCTCGAGGCCGACGCCTCGGACAGCGCGGTTCCGACTCTGACCGTCGCCGTGCCGCAATCGCCCCAACCCGCGTTGGGATCGTTGAGCGGCTCGGATGCGGAACTGCTGGCGGGCCAGATGGCGAACGTCACTGGCGCAGGCTTGCCGCTCTCAGCGGGACTGCGAGCGCTCAGTGAAGAAGTCCCCTCGCGGCGCGTGCGGCGTTGGCTGCGTGCGATCAGCGATCGACTGGAGCGTGGGCAATCGCTGGGTGCGGTGGCACGCGATGCAGAGGGTGCGTGGCCGCGCTACTTCTTGGCGATGTTGTCCGCGGGACAGCGCACGGGCAAGCTGCCGGTCCTGCTCAACGAGTGCGTTGTGCATCTGCGGACGACGGCGGAAGTCCGTCGGGAGTTGTGGGTGGCGCTGGCGTATCCCGCCGTGTTGATCGCCGTCGCGTGGCTGCTGCTGAGCTTCCTGGCCACACTGATCCTGCCGCAGTTCCGTTCGATCTTTCTGGGCTTCGGCACCGAACTGCCGGGGATCACGGTCGCGATCCTTGCCTGGTCGGACGTGATGGGCGTAATTGGCTGGTGGTCTCTGCCAGCGCTGGTGATGACTCTGTGGCTGGCGTGGATCTTCAGCGAGCCGCTCGGTTACGAACGCATGCGAGACGCGCTGGTCAGCCATGTGCCGTTGTTTGGTGAGGCTCGGCGTTCGGCCGCGCTGAGTGAGTTCTGCCGGTTGCTGAGCATGTTGGTGAAATACGAAGTCGGTCTGCCCGAGGCGGTGCGACTGGCGGCGGGAAGCGTGCGCGATGCGGACCTGCGGGAAGCGTGCTTCGATTTGGCGACGCGCATTCAAGCGGGTGAATCGCTGACGGACGCGGCGACGCAGATTGGCCGTTTCCCACAAGACTTGTTGCACCTGTTCCGCTGGGCCGATCGGGGCGAGGACTTCGCCGAGGGACTGCAAAACGCCAGCGAAGTGCTGGACGCTCAAAGCCGAGTCCATTCGCACACGCTGGCGATCGTCTTCGAACCGGCCGTGACGATCGGGATCGGCATCGCGGTGGGTTTGACGGTGATCGCGCTGTTCATGCCGCTGGTGAAATTACTGAATGATCTGAGTTGAATTGGCGAGCGGGGCGGCGTCAGCCCCCCGGTGGTCGCGATGACTGTTGAGAACCGGGGGCTAACGCCGCCCCGCTCGCCAAAGAGTCGAGTTGAATGATTTCACTTGAGAGGAATGCCGTGCCTGACAATTCTTCGACATTGACCGACTTCGGCGCAGTCGTCTTGTTCGTCTTCAGCCTGCTGGCCGTGATGTCGTTGCCGCAGTTGGTGTGGACTCGGCGAATCGTCGCGCGAGTCCGAGCGGCGTTGGCCAACCCGCGAACTGGCGTCGAGCTGGTCCCGTTTGCCAGCTTCAGTCACATCGCCTCGTGGAGTTGGTTGAGTGGGGTCATTCTCACACTTGTGATGACGGCGGAGGCGCAAGCCAATTTTCGACAGGATTCCTGGCATTTCATTCCCTTCTTCATCGCCATCGCGTTGTGGAGCTTGATTGAGGCCATCGTCAGCCTGAAGTCACGCACGCTGTGTCAGCAGGTCAGCAAATTCATGGCGATGCGGCAACTGGACGCGCAAGGCTTGGCCAATGCCATGCAGTTGTTGCCTCAAGGGATCAGCCCGCCGGTTTCCGAGGAGTCGTTGCAGCGTCAACTCAACACACTGGGACGAATCACGCTGGTGTGGTTGAGTTTTATCACGGTTCAAGTCGTGATCGCGGGGTTGTTCCTGATCGCGGTGGGCTTGGACATCATCGCGTCCGCTGCCGGGCAATTACTGTTGATGTTCGTGTTGATCGCGCTGCCGGGATTGATCGCGATGTATGTGGTGCGATGCGTGGTCGACGCGCGTGCTCGGCGAGCTCACTTCCTCTGGTTCCTGGCGTCGACAACTCAGAATCAACGCCCGCTGGCCAGCGAGTTGATGGCCTGGGGCCGCTCGCATCCGGGTCGTTACGGCTCACGCGTGATGGAAGTGGCGCGCGACATCGGTGTCGGTGAATCGCTGGCGGATGCGCTCGCGGCTCAGAGCGGATTGCTCGTTCCGTCGGATCTGATGTCGGTGCGTGTGGCCGAACAAACCGGAACGCTGGCCGAGACGCTGCGCGATTGCGCCGTGCGGCAGACGCAATCGCTCAAGGGGGATTCCGTCGTCCGCAACGCCAGTGGCACGGCGGTCTGGCTGTGGGCGGTGATCGTGGTCGCGGTGACGATCACCAGTTTCTTGATGTACTACATCGTGCCGAAGTTCAAGCAGATCTTTCTCGGCTTCGGCACGGAACTGCCGAGCGTGACCGTGCTCTTGATCAATCTCTCCGACATGCTCGTCCGCTACGGAGTCCTGTTCATGCCTGTGTTCGGCATTCTGTCGCTGGTGTTGCTGTGGTCGTGCGGTGAAGCGTTCCTCAGCGGCTGGTCGGAAACCTGGCTGGCGTGGCGCTTGGGCTACGGCCGCCAATCCGAGATCCCGCGATTGTTGCGGCGGATGCGCGGCGCGGTGGTCTCCAAAATGCCCTGGCCGGCCGCGCTACAGCCGATGGTCTTGAAACATCCGCAAGGCGACATTCGCTCGCGGTTGGAACGAGTGCTGGGCCGCGTCACCGCCGGTATGGGTGTCTGGCCGGCGATGCGCGATTCCGGATTGCTGAACGCTCGCGATGTCAGCCTGCTGGAGATGGCGGAACGCGCGAACAATCTGGATTGGGCCTTGGCCGCCTTGGCGGAGTCGAAAGAACGTTCGCTCGTGCATCGTTGGCAAGTCTTGATGACGCTGTCGGTCCCGGTCTTCACGGTCGCGGCTGGACTGATGGTGTTGCTGATCTGTGTGGGGTTCTTCATGCCGCTGGTGAAACTGCTGAATGATTTGAGTTGAAAGGTTTTGAGATGCGACGAATTCCTGACGTGGGGCACGTTTCCAACGTGCCCGCCTTGAACGAGCACGTTGAAAACGTGCCCCACGGATCATCGCGCGCCGGCTTCAGCCTGCTCGAGATGTTCGTGGCGGCGGTCGTCTTCGGCACGGTGCTGATGACGTTTCTGCCGCTGATGCAATCGGTCGGAACGCAGCAGCGGATGACCGACCAGCGGCTGTTGGCTCTGCGTGAAGCGAACAACATGCTCGAACAACTCTCGCAACGGAAGTGGAATGAACTCACCGCCGACGAGTTGGCGAAGATGACGCTGCCGGACGATGTGAAATCGCGGCTGCCTCAAGCGGCGCTGCAGATCGACCTCAGCGAACCGGCGGAGCAACCGCCATCGAAACGAGTCGCCGTGAAGCTGAGTTGGACGCCGCGTTCCGGCCAAGCTCCGCAGTCCGTGCAACTCGCCACCTGGTTCTTCCAAACGGAGGGGCAGCCATGAAACACCAGATTGAGACACGTGAATGCCGAACGAGCCTGGGGCGATTCAGGACGCGGAGAGTATTGACGCAAACCCCACCGAGCTTGCCTCGGTGGTTCTCGGGCTTTTGCACTACGCGGAACCCGCTCGTAGTGCAAAAGCCCGCTTCCACCGAGGCAAGCTCGGTGGGGTTTGTGTCGTCCTCACGAGCGGCGCGAGCCGGCGTCACGCTGACGCAAATGCTGGTCGTCATCGCGCTGACCGGAGTCATCACGACGGCGGCGATCACGACCATCATCACCATGCTGCGGCTGGAAGGCCGCACGACTCAGGTGTGGTTGAGCCAGCAAACGCTGCTGCGTCTGAGCGACGATTTCCGCAGCGACGCTCACGCTGCGAAATCTGCCGAGATCATCACACAAAACGCTGCCCCCACAGTGATCTTTCAAAGCAGTCTCGAAGCGACGAGGTCCGTGACGTACCTCGTCGCCGATCATCTGGTCACGCGCCGCGAGACCGACGGCGACAAGCTGCTGCGAACGGAGGTCTACCGAATGCCCGATAGTCAGGTGACGTTCGGATCGGCGAACTCGAAAGACGAACCGCCGCGTCTGGCGACCGGCGAAACCGTGCAACTGACTTGTCGTCGTCCGAATGCTCCGCCGATCAACCAACGCACACCGCCGCCGCTGCACGACGAACACATCGTCGCCGTCATCGGCCGCGATCACCGATTTGAAAAGCCGTAGCACAGGCGGCTCGCCTGTGTCTGGAGAGTGTGTCATGCAAATTCAAAATCAAACCCGAAGCAGGCGAGCCGCCCGCTCTACGCCGAGGCGCTCCGGTATCGCCTTGTTGGTGGTGCTGGTCGCATTGGGGATAGTGTCGTCGATTGCGATCACGCTGCTGCGGCTGGCGGTGATGCACCACCGCCAGGCACAGCACGAGACGTCGGTCGCTCAAACGCGCTGGCTGGCGGAGTCCGCCTTGGACCGCACCGCCGTGCAATTGAAAGCGGATGCCAAATTCAACGGCTCAACCTGGTCGATCCCGGCCAAGCAACTCGATGGCCGTCATACCGCGCAAGTCACGATTCAGGTCAAACCGGTCGAGAACGCTCCACAAGCTCGCGAAGTCACGGTCATCGCCGATTACCCGACGAACACGCCCCAACGAACACGCACACGCGTGGTGCGGCGAATTGATCTGTAGATTTGGAATCTCAAATCTCAAATCTCAAATCTCAAATCTGAAATCTGAAATCTGAAATCTGACTGTCCCATATTATTCGGAAGTGATTTGGTCATGCCGCACACTCTTCAACCTGCCAAGCCATTCGCCGAACGGAACCCTCCGCGCGGTGGCTTCACGTTGATCGAGTTGCTGGTGACGATGAGCATCATGGCGGTGCTGATCGCGCTGTTGTTGCCGGCCGTGATGCAATGCCGCGAGTCCGCTCGGCGATCACAGTGCATGAACAATCTCAAGCAGATCGGACTGGCGATTTACAACTACGAGTCCGCTCACAACGTCTTTCCGCCGGGCTGCGTCAATCCGACCGGTCCCATTCGCTCCGAGCCACAGGGCTATCACCTGAGCTGGATGGTTCAGCTTCTGCCGCATCTCGATCAGCAAAATCTCGTGCAATCGATGGACTTCGCGGTGGGTGCTTACGACGAAAAGAATTCGCGAGCACGCAGGATGGTGATCTCGATCTTTCTGTGTCCCAGCGACTTCATCATGCCGGCTCGGCAAGCCGCGGCCAGCAGCTACGCCGGAGTCCATCACGACGTGGAAGCGGCCATCGACCACGGCAATCATGGCGCGTTCGTGCTCAACCTTGCGTTGCCACGCGAAGCCTTCAGCGACGGAATGGCCAACACGGTCTTCGTCGGCGAAACGCTCCCTAGGGGCGACGATCTGGGTTGGATTTCCGGCACGCGCGCCACGCTGCGCAACGGCGGACACCGTATCAATGACAATCAACACGCACTGCGAACGCAGTTTCCGATTTCGCCGGATGAATCTCCCGCTCCACCCAACAATCCGGAACTCGTGGGAGGCTTCGCCAGCGTCCACGAGAGCGGAATGTTTGTTTTGGTCGGCGACGGTTCGGTCCATTTCATAAGCCAGCATCTCAACGAAGGCATTTTTCGGCGACTGACCAACCGCTCGGACGGCGAGTCGGTCGAAGACGTGTTTTACTAATCCTCAAACAAGCGATATCCCCAACCCCACCGAGCTTGTCTCGGTGGAACCAGGCTTCTGCACTACGAATCTCAACGAACTTCAGAACATGAGCGCCGTAGTGCAGAGGCCCGATAACCACCGAGACAAGCTCGGTGGGGCTCACAGATTTTGGCCACTCATTCTTGAAGGAAACCTGCCATGTCACATTCTCTCGACTCATCCCCGGCCGCGCACCGGATGCCGCGCCGCCGTGGTTTCACGCTCATCGAACTGCTGGTCGTCATCGCGATCATCGCGGTGCTGATCGCGCTGCTGTTGCCGGCCGTGCAGCAAGCTCGCGAGGCGGCTCGGCGAGCCTCCTGCAAGAACAATCTCTGCCAGATTGGGTTGGCCATCCACAACTACGAGATGGCTCACAACGTCCTGCCGCCGGGGAGCGTGAATCCGACCGGGCCAGTTCGCTCGGAGCCGTCGGGCTATCACATGAGCTGGGCCGTGCAGATTCTGCCCTACGTCGATGAGCAAAACGCCTTTCGCATCATCGACTTCACCGTGGGAGCCTACGATGTGAAAAACGAAAAAGTCCGCAAGCTGGTGATCCCGGTATACAGTTGTCCGAGCGACTTCCGCCCGGTGATGGATAACAACGTCGCGGCGAGCAACTATGCCGGAGTGCATCACGACGAAGAGGCTCCGATTGACCACGGCAATCATGGTCCCTTTGTGCTGAACCTCGCCGTGCCGATCGACTCCGTGACCGACGGGACCAGCAACACGCTGTTCGTCGGCGAGAAGGGACTGCAACCAAATGAACTGGGTTGGATCAGCGGCACGCGAGCCACGTTGCGCAACACCGGCGCAAAGATCAATCACAATCTGGCGGGCCTGCGAAATCAGTTCCCAATCGACAGTGGCGTCAGCAGCGCAGCCGTCACCGCGGAATCGGTCGGCAGCTACTCCAGCCACCACACCGGCGGCGCACATTTCCTGATCGGCGACGGTGCCATCCGCTTCCTCAACGAGAACATCGAACAATCACTCCTGCGCCGTCTCGCCAATCGCTCCGACGGACAGCCGACCGAGGACTATTAGGCAAAAACTCACCCGACGCGGCCGTAGCGACGACGCAGCGATCACGAAGGCTGTTTCCACGATTCTTGGAACCGCTCATCCGCATTCCGAAAATTAGCCGCGCGGCGCTCGCCCCGGTTGCACAGCTTGAACCGGGGCGAGCGTCGCGCGGCTAATTGCTGTGACGCGGATCAGTTCGTCCACTGGGGAGGCCGTTTTTCCAGAAATGCGGACATCCCTTCGTGCGGCTCGCCGGTTCGATAGCACTCCGCGAACGCGCGCGCTTCCGCGTCATACCGAGCGGCGAGGTTCACGCCGTCCGCCGCATGTTGCTGCAACAAATGTTTGACGCGGCGGCGGGCTTGCGGACCTCGCGTCAGAATCTGAGCGACGCGAACTTCCACCTCCTCCGCAAACTTCTCCGAAGGGAAGACCGCATCGACCAAGCCGATTCGCAAGGCTTCGTCCGCCGAGACTAACTCGCCCGTCAGAATCAGACGCCGCGCCACGGCCGCTCCCAATAGTTGAGTCGCACGTACCGTTCCGCCCCAGCCGGGCAAGACGCCGATCGACGTTTCGGGCAATCCGATCTTTGCTCCTTCGGCCGCGAACCGGAGATCGCAGGCGAGCACCAATTCCGTCCCGCCTCCGGCGCAGGCACCATGAATGGCCGCGACGGTCGTCTGCGGCAGTGACTCGATCGCGCTCATCAAGCGTTGACCGAAGCGCGAGTCGTGCAGCGCGGATTGCTCATCCTGAGTTCGCAGTTCGTCGATGCTTGCGCCCGCGATGAACGTGCGGCCCTCGGCGGCGAACACAATGACCGAACAATCGGCGGTCGCGACTTCTTCAACCACTGCGAGCAATCGCTGCCGCGTTTCCGCCGAAAGGATTTGAATGCCCTTTTCGCCACGCAATAAGATTCGCGCGACAGAGCCACTGAGCAAGAGTTCGACTTGAGTAGTCATTGATCGCCTCGAAGTTCGTCGTTCTGCGCTTAGGCACGGGCCGATCAGGGGTCACGGCTTCGTGTCCTCCGCCAAACGTCCATCGCGCATGCGCAGAATGGTGTCGTCTGGTTGGATAAAGATGGGATCGTGAGTCACCACGATCACGGTCGCTTGGTGTTGATCGCGCAAATCGCGAAGCAGCCGAAAGACCTCGGCTCCAGTTTCGCTGTCGAGTTCTCCGGTTGGCTCATCCGCAAGAACCAGCTTCGGCCGTTTGAGCAACGCGCGCGCGATGGCGACACGCTGCTGCTCGCCGCCGGAAAGTTGATTCGGACGGTGATCGAGACGCTCGCCGAGTCCGACTTGCTGGAGCAGTTCGACCGCACGAGTTCGCACCTCGGTTGGGACGCCTCGCGGCAAGAACGGGACCAGGACGTTTTCCACGGCGGTCAGATTGCTCAGCAGGTTGAAGCTTTGAAAGACGAATCCCACTTGCTCGCGGCGAAATGCGTCTCGCTGCCGAGCCGACATCCCGCGCAGCCGCGTGCCGGCAATTGTGATCTCGCCCGACGTCGGTTCGTCCAGCGCGCCGAGCAATTGCAACAGGGTGCTCTTGCCGCTGCCAGATGGGCCGAGCACGAAAGCGAACGAGGCCGCGGGCAACTCAAACGAGATGCCGCGCAACGCGGCGACGTCGTGCAGTCCACGACGATAGACCTTCGAGACGTCTTGAAGCTGGATCATGCCCGAAAACTGAGTTTCTTCAGTGAAAAGCCTATATCTGCCGCAGTTTCTACACTTCTCAAGCAGTCTCAGCAAGTGTCGTTTAATCTCACTTCGTCGCTGTAAGTCGTGGAAACAGGCTCGTATCGTGGAACGAATCGTGGAACGGATCAGCAAGTGACCTGCGTTTCCCTGCCGAGCACAACGGTCGTGAGCACTCCACGCCGCGCGAATGAGTGAGGCGATGAGCCAGCGAATGCACAGCGTCTCGATCGAAGATGGCGTGATCTTGATCAGCACTGCGTCGCGGTCTCGATCGAAGATGATGATGGAAGTCATCGCGTTTGACTTCCACGTCGCGGCCAACGATGCCTCGCCCGTCTCGGCCACGGCGGTTGCTGGGCTTGTTCGCGGTCGTCAGCAGCGTCGGTTCCCCCGCCAGCCACTTTTCAACGCGCAGGGTCGCATAGCCTCGCACCGCGCGTCTGCCCGAAGTTTTTCAAACCGGTAATAATAACCTGGAGAAATCGACCGCCTACGATTGCGCAGGACGAACGCGGACGTGATGGTCTGACCTGCGACACGTCCAGAAATGCGACGGCGGAGACGCTCACAGCAACCGAGCTAGGTGCAGTTCCAGTTGGTCGCGCTGTCCGACCAGCTTTGCGAATGAGCGTTGCAGCTCAATGTGATCCGGGTACAGGCCGAGTGAACTTGCTGCCCGATGGATCAGTTCGTTGACCTGCTCCAGAGCCGCTTCGATTAAACCTCGGTCGGAGTCGCCGTACTGCTCCTGCACGTCAACAGCGAACTTGGTCGGCTGATGAGTCGGCAAGCTGTCGATGGATTGTTCGTCGGCGAGTCGGGTCAGAATCATGTCATGCCTCAAAAGAAGATGCCCTCACGCGGCCAATCTCGTAACCGCGTGAGGGCTGAACTCGCCACTTGGAGGACCGATTGAAAGGTTCTGCCAAGAACTACCGGCCTTGTAGTGGCGAGATTATGCGCTACCCTTGCTGCGGATCGCGGCTCGGAAGTCGGCCAGAGCACAACCGAAGTCCCAATAAACTCTGAAGCTGAACGCCAACACGTTGACGTCGTGGTCGAGTCCGAAAGATTCAATCGTCGGC
>CAMDPX010000256.1 GCA_945905295.1 Planctomyces sp. SH-PL62
TCAAATTTCAAAATTGCCGAGGCAATTTTGAAATTTGAACACCCGACCCCGGATCAAGACAGTTCGCACGAGGCCAGTGTCGAATAGCGTGCCCCATCGCGCTGACGATCCGAGCGTATGAACTCGACGAACCGAATCTCGAACGTGCCGAAGCGAGTCTCGGCATGATGCCGCAGCAAATCGAACAGCTCGCGCGGCGGACGCCCTTTGATGCGTGCCAATGTCAGGTGCGGGTGGAATGGCCGCGACTCGCGCGCGAAGCCGAGCGGCTCCAGCAACACCTCCAATCGTTCCGCGATCGCAACCAACGGTTCCGCATCAACGAGTCCCGCCCAAACCACGGAAGGGCGAGCCGTCGTGGGAAAAGCTCCCAAGCCTTCCAGTCGCAACGGAATCGGCGGTTGACTGGACGCCGCTTGCGCGACTTGACGTTGAATTTCGCCACACAATTCCAGCGGCGTCTCGCCGAGGAACTTCAATGTCACGTGCAGCTTGTCCGGCGGAACTGCGACCACCGGCCAACGCATCGCCGCGAGCGACTTCAAGACCGCCAGCAACTCCGGCAGCACGACAACTTTCACTGCCACAAATGTGCGAATCGTGTCAGACATGAGCGATCCACAGACACTCACCAGCTACTTCGCATGACTCTGCTTCCACAGCGCGGCAAGTTGATCGAAGCCTTGCAGCGCCTGTTTGCCCTCGACCATCTCGTCGGTGAGTTTCACCGGTGGGGCGTTCCCCTTCTTTCGTCGCGGCGGTTCATTGGAAACGTTGTCCGGTCGAACGTCGCGCTGAGTCCGTGTGGCGGTCGCCTCTGCGATCGGCTGCGTTTGAACGGCGACCTGCGGCTGAGGTTGTTTGATCGGACGGCGTTCCCGTCGCTCGCGGGGTTGAGCATTGCTGTCCTGCGATTGCTCGCGGCGCGGAGGTTGCGGACCGCGAACCTGTCGCGGTGTGCCAGGCTTGATCATCGTCAAGCTGACTCGTCTGCGTTCCTTATCGACCGCCAGCACCCACACCGTCACCACGTTACCCACCGAGACGAGGCTATGCGGCGTGGGGACGTAGCTGGCCGACAACTGACTGATATGGACCAGCCCGCTGTCTTTCAGTCCGACATCAACAAACGCCCCGAAGTCCACGACGTTGCAAACGGTGCCGGTCAGTTCCATCCCCTCTTGCAGGTCGTCCAGTTTGAGGATGCCTTGCTTGAAGACCGGGCCGGGCAAGTCCGTGCGCGGGTCACGACCAGGGCGACAGAGTGCGTCGAGAATATCCTTCAACGTCGGCAGGCCGACCGACAACTCTTCCGCCAAGGTCTCCGGTTGCAGTTCCTCCATGCGTTGCCGCAGTTCGTCGCGCGTCTGCTCCGCTTCGATCAAACTACGGGCGCTGAAGCCCAGCCGTTCGAGCACTTTGTTGGCGGCTTCATAACTCTCCGGATGAATCCAAGTCCCATCGAGCGGTTCGTCTCCGCCGCCGATCTTCAAGAATCCGGCCGCTTGCGTAAACGTTGCCTCGCCGAGTCCAGGAACTTCCATCAGTTGCCGCCGCGAATTGAAGCGGCCGTGCTGCTCGCGCCATTCGACAACGCGGCGAGCGATCAGTTGATTCAACCCCGACACGCGCCGCAGTAGCGACGCGCTGGCCGTATTGAGATCGACGCCGACGAAGTTCACGCATGACTCGACAACGTGGTCGAGCGATTCCTTCAACTCTTTCTTGCCGACATCGTGCTGATACATGCCGACGCCAATGTGCTGCGGTTCGATCTTCACCAGTTCACTAAGCGGATCGAGCAGTCGGCGGCCAATCGAGATCGTGCCACGGCCCGTCGCGTCGAGGTCCGGGAATTCTTCGCGAGCGACAATGCTGGTCGAATAAATGCTGGCTCCCGCCTCGTTGACGATGACGTAACGGGCTTCCGGCAGTTCTTTCGCAATCATCTCGGTGACGAGATCTTCGGTCTCGCGACACGCAGTGCCGTTGCCAATCACCACGACTTGGCAATTGTGTTCCCGCATGAGTTCTGCAAGTCGCGCGGAACAGCCCGCTCGTTTCTCCGCGTTGCCCGTCACGTAGACGACGTCCGACACAACGAGGCTGCCAAATTCATCCAGCACCGCGACTTTGCAGCCAGTACGGAAACCAGGATCAATCGCCAGCACTCGCTGCCCGCGCATCGGCGGTTGCAACAGCAGGCTCCGCAGATTGCGAGCGAACACGTCGATCGCCTGCGACTCGGCTTTGTCGGACAACTCGCGCCGGATTTCCCGTTCGAGACTCGGCTGAATCAAACGCGACAGCGCGTCGGCAAGGCAACTCTTCAAGAACTCACGCTGCGGGTGTGAGTCCCACCGATAGTGCGCTTCGGACGATTGGCCGACGGCCGCATCGTCCCACTCAAACTTGATGCGCAGCGCACCGGACTTTTCGCCGCGATTGATCGCCAGCACGCGATGCGGCGGGATCTTGGAAGCCGATTCCGAAAACTCGAAGTAGTCACGGTACTCTTGGCCGTTTTCAGCGCCGGCTTTGGTCGGCGTGCCGGAGAATTTGCCAGTGCGCCACGCCAACTGCCGGCAGGCTTCGCGAAGAGCCGCCTCTTCCGAAATGTTTTCGGCGAGGATGTCGGCCGCACCTTGCAGCACCTCGGCAGTGCTGGGCAAGTCCTTCTCCGGGTTCACATACGGTGCGGCTGCGGCGTTGAGGTCGGTCAGTTCTGGAGCGCCCAACCAGATGAGGGCGGCCAGCGGTTCGAGGCCCCGTTCGCGCGCGGCGGACGCTCGCGATTGACGCTTGGGCTTGAACGGCAGATATAAATCTTCCAGCCGTTTGAGCGTCACGGCTGCTTCAATTTCAGCCCGTAGTTCGGGGGTCAGTTTGCCCTGAGCTTCGATCAACCGCAGGATCGCGGCAGCCCGTTCTTGGAGTTGGCGGAGCGAGCGGACTCGCTGCTCGATGGTCCGCAGTTGCTCTTCGTCGAGGTTGCCCGTCTTTTCTTTCCGGTAGCGTGTGATGAACGGAATCGTGTTGCCCGCGTCGAGCAACGCGACCACGTTCCGCACTTGTTCGACGCGATGCCCCAGCTCGGTTGCGAGGCGTGCGAAATCAATTGACGACTCGTCCATGCTGCGGTCCATCGTGGAACCCAATTGAATCCTGACAGCGGCGAGAGAGGCTAACCGCCGCGCGCGGAACTCGCAAAAAGAAATTGGCCAGGCAAGCTGGAGATAACGGGCGGGAGGGTGACGACTGGCTTTGGCAAAGTCGAGCGATCAGAGCGGCGAGATATGCCGAGCTGGCGGCGCGGGCGTTGAGGTTTCCGACCGACGGCTTGAGTCGGACTTCCGCCGATGTCGCACATTGTTCGAGACCATCACCTCTCGCGCGAAAAATCTTGTGCGGTCGCCAGATCTTCTCAAGCCGTTGCTGTCGGCTCGCCGATGTTGAGTCTGCCGATCACGAGGATCGGTCCCGCCCCCACCATCGCACAAGGAAGGCCCGCCGATGAATGCCACTCGAACACAAACCAGGTTGAAGCTCTTCGATCCTGAAAACCTTCCGGTGAGCCGTCCCAAGATGAAACGAGTTCGGTTGAAGCAAATCGTGCGCGTGTTGTTCGACGCTGCGAAAGCGGACCGCACCTGGCTGAGCGACTTCGCGGAAGACGAAATCAAAATCTCCGCCGATCTGTACGAAACGCTGACGCTGTACCGCCGGCTGCGTCCGAGCGCGTAGTTTCCAAGAAGACCCGCTGTGGAAAGTCGGCGAGTCACTCCGAGGCTGTGAAAGAAATGGTAGCTGAACTCGCCAGAGTTCAGTTTTCTCGGCGAATGCTGAAGTCTGGTGACTTCAGCTACCCAAACCTTCACAGGCTCTCCGTGACTCGAAGATTCCAGTCACCGAGTGACTGGTCTACTTAGAATCAGAAACCCCATCGGGTCGCCCGGTGGGGTTTTGGCATTTGACGTGAGACCTTTCGATGGCGCTCCGTGAACAAGCCCGTGCGATTTGGGAAGCAGGCGTCGCCGCAGTTGCCTCGGATCGCTTAGTTCGCAACGTGGTCTCCTGCGACAGCCGCACGCTGTCGGTTTGCGGCGAGTCATTCGCAGTCGATTCACTCGCCCGGATTATCGTGCTTGGAACGGGAAAAGCCGGAGCCGGCATGGCATCTGCCATTGAGGCCGCGTTGGGTGAGAGGCTCGTTGATGCGAAGGTGACCGGCTGGGTGAATGTCCCTGCCGATTGCGTGCGTCCCTTGCGACGGATCGTGCTGCACGCCGCTCGGCCTGCGGGAGTCAATGAGCCGACGGAAGAAGGTGTCTTCGGCACGCAACGAATTCTGGAACTCGCTCACAATGCGGGACCGAACGATGTCGTGCTCGTGCTGATCTCTGGAGGCGGGAGCGCACTCTCACCGGCTCCGATTCCCGGAATCACGCTGGCAGACAAACAAGCGGTCACACGCTTCTTGATGCGCTCTGGCGCGAGCATTCAGGAACTCAACACAGTTCGCAAACATCTGTCATTGTTCAAAGGAGGCGGACTCGCGCGAGCCGCCGAACAGGCACGAGCCGTGATCACGCTCATCATCTCCGACGTGATCGGTGATCCGTTGGACGTGATCGCCTCCGGCCCAACGGTCGAGGACACCAGCACGGCAGCGGATGCGCTCGCTGTGCTGGAACGATTCGGAGCACAGCCGCCACAAGTGCCGGAGTCAGTCTTCACGGTGCTGCGTCACTCGGCCGGGGTCAGGTCTTCAAAATTCAAAATTGGCGGAGAGTTGTTGGGAAGTGGAGACAACGTTGTGCCGCCAATTTTGAATTTTGAAGACCTGACCCCTGACTGTCACAACCACATCATCGGCAACAACGGAACCGCGCTCGAAGCGGCGGCGAGCAAGGCTCGCGAGTTGGGTTTCACTGTGCAGTCGCTCGGCTCGAACAACACAGGAGAAGCTCAAGCTGTCGGACACGAGTTAGCGGAACTGTGTCGCCAGATTCGAGACGGACAAGCCGATATCACGCAGCCAGTCTGCGTGCTCAGCGGCGGCGAGCCGGTCGTGAAACTCGTGCCGACGAACCAGCCGCGCAAGGGAGGCCGCAATCAAGAGGTCACGCTCGCTGTGTTGCAGCATTTGTGGAGCGACGGTCTCGACCGCATCGCGATCTTGTCCGGCGGCACCGACGGCGAAGACGGCCCGACCAACGCGGCCGGAGCGATTGTGGACGAAAGCCTGCGTCAAGCGGCCCTCGCCCAAGGTCTCGATCCCACCGAGTTCCTGGCGATCAACAACTCGTACCCCTTCTTCGAGCAAACCGGCGGTCTACTGCTCACCGGTCCCACTCACACCAACGTGATGGACCTGCGTGTTGCTGTCGTTTGCCGATGACTCAAAGGTAGGCCGTTCATTGATCACGGCTTCCGGTCAAACGGAGTTGCCAGGTAGCCAATGAGCCATCCAATCGCGGCCCCGGCAACAGGCAAGAGAGCAAACATCGTTCGCTCGAAAGCAGGCACTTGGCCCGGCGGCGTCGGAGCGTAGATGGCAATTCCGAACGCCGCAGCCAAACCGAGTACCGAAAACGTGACCGCCGTCAGAATGATTATCAGCGACTGTTTCATCGTGTAGCTCGGTGGCTTGGTGAGCGATTGAAGCCTGAAGCGTCAGCGAAGTCGGTGATCCGAAATCTTCGCTGGCGTTTCAGGCTTCAAGGACTCGCGCGACCGCGTGGTTTTCGCGGCCGGTGAATCATGATCCTTCGGGGATTTCTGCGTCGGGGTGATAGGCGACCGTGATGGTCGGCTCCGTGCCCGGTTCTGGCTCGTTGTCCTTCTTGACGCGCTTGGCATCACGCTTGTGATCGGCCTTGTGCTTCTTGTCCATTTCTCGGCTTCGTTTGGCAAAGGTGTTTCGATTTTTTGCGATGATGAGCCTCCTGTGAGTTTGTGGCTTTGGTCAGCCAGCGGTGGTTCCGGGGAAAGAAAAGAAGCCGGCGATGTCGCCGGCTTCTCGACCACTCAAAAGTAGCCCAGTCACTCCGTGACTGGAGCTTTCGAGTCACGGAGTGACTCGTCTACTTTTACTTAGGCCGGACGAACGTTCTCAGCTCGCGGGCCTTTCGGGCCTTGGCCGACCGTGAAAGTCACTCGCTGACCTTCGCGGAGTTCATCGAAACGGACTCCATCCAAGTTCGACATGTGAAAAAACATGTCGCCGCCGTTGCCGGTTTCGATGAACCCGAATCCCTTGTCTGTCACTTTCTTGATCGTGCCTTCAGCCATTCCAGTCACCTTCTCAATCGAAAATTCGTAACGCCGCCAAGACAACGCGCCCCGGCCAGCAGGCGGGGACAGTAACAAGTGCCGGCCGACAACACGATCTTAAAATCCTCGAAATCACGGCGGCGTCTGAGCACGATCCGGCCACACGGCGTAACGCACCGCCAAACCTCCGATAATCAAGCTTCCGCCAATCAACGTCGGCCAGCCGACATGTTCGCCCCAGCAGAGCCACGCCCACAGCGGAACCAGGATCGGTTCCAACAGCACCAACAGAGCGGATTCCTGGACGCTGAGCACGGCGACTCCACGAGCCGCCAGGACATACGGCAGGCCCATTTGAAAGACGCCGAGCAGCGCCACCAGAGACCATTGCAGTGCCGTCAGTTCGATGTGCCGCGGGAGCACGAACGGTAGCACGACGAGGCCACTGAAGGCGTGATTGAGGACTGTCACCCAGGCGGCGTCTTCATCGCGGAGCCAGCGCAGCGAGAGAATGACTCCGGCATACGCGACGCCGCTCCCCAGCGCAAATAGGTTGCCGTCCGCGTGTTGGTCGTTTTGCTCGGAGAAAAGAATCCAGGCGATCCCACACCCGGCACAAACCAGCGCGACGATATTGCCGCGATGAATCCTTTCCTTGAGCGCCAGCCAGCCGAACAGGAAGACCCATGCGGTGCTGGTGTACTGCAAACAAGACGCGGCTCCCGCTGTCGTGCGTGTGAAGGCGCTGACGAACAGCAGATTCATGACCGCGAACGACACCACCGACGGCATCAATCGAGGTGTCAAACGAACTCGACGCCACGCGACAAACGGCAGCAAGCCGACGGCGGCAAATAGCGCCCGATAGCACGCCAGCACGAGGCTGCGATCCTCCAACGGAATCACTTGGATCACGGGGCTTTTGATGACGATGCCGCTGAGACTCCAGAGCAGCGCGGCGGCGATGAGGTAGACGCGGCCTTGCTTTGATGAGAGGGGGAGAGTGGGGGAGGGGGCGAGGGGGAGTGATGATAATTGCAAGCTGTCTTCCTTTGGCGGTGCGTTTTCTCCCCCTCACCCACTCTCCCCCTCTTGGCTAATTCACGTCCTGCCCGGTCAAGAACTCTTCGACGGCATCGGCATGGCTGGCGATGTGGCGGACGCTGCGGCAGAGTTCGTCGGGAGCGACCTTGGCTCGCGAATGGTTTTCGACCACGACGAAGTGCGGCCGGCCTTCCACATCGCGGACGGCGATGCTGCCGTGTGGTTGCACGGCATTACGTCGTAGAGCCACCTCGTAGTGATCCGGTGATGCCGGGCCGCCGATCGAAAAAATTTGGATTTGACGAAACGGCACATTGTCATCGCTGGGAGCGATCAGCACTCGCTGTTGGCGTCCGCTGCGAAGTTTCACCAGCGCATCGAACTCGTCCGGCTTTTCGCGAGCCGACCAAGTGATATCCGGTTCGTCGCGAAACGCCTCCGACAGAATCTGTTTCAAATCGCGAATTTCTCCCAGGATCGAGAACAATCGTGACTGAGCTTGATCCGCATCGCGCGGGCGTTGCTCGGGTTCGCTATGAACCAGCCAATTGAGGAGTTCGATCAATTGGTTCGGCAATTCCGGGCAGTCGGCGCGGACGTCTGGGAACGGTTGCGACAGCGCCTGAGCCATGAGCTGTTTCACGGTCTTGCCATTGAACGGGAGTCGGCCAGTCAACATCCGAAACAGGCAGACGCCGAGGGCATAGACGTCGGTGGAAGGGGACGCTTGCGAGCCGGAGAACAATTCCGGAGCCATATAGTGCGGCGTGCCGACAAGTCCGTCGAAGGCTTTCTCGCCCCGTCCGCGGATGCGCTTGGCGAGTCCGAAGTCGCCGATCTTGGCTCGGCCGAGGCCGTGTAATTCTTTCGTCAACAGGACGTTGTCCGGCTTCACGTCGCGGTGAATCAGACCGGCGCGATGCGCGGCTGCCAAGCCGTCGGCGATCTGAGCCGTGATCCGCAAGGCGTCGGTCGGCAGCAAGCGTTGCTGCGAATCCAGTGTCTTTTGCAGCGAGTTGCCGGTGACGAACTCCATCTCCAAAAAATGCAGTTCGTCGTGCTTGCCGACGGCGTAAGCCATGACGACGTTGGGATGGTGCAAGTTCGCGACGGCGATGGCCTCTTCCCGAAAACGACTGACGTAATTCGCATCGGTCTCGATGTATTTTGGCGAGAGGACTTTCAGCGCGCAGCGCCGCTCTAACTGCTGGTGAAAGGCGAGGTACACCGCCCCCATCGCTCCGCGGCCGAGCAACGTGTCGCAGCGATAGACTCCCAGCGTCTTGCCAGCCAACCGATCGGCATTGCTCTTCGTCGCCCGCTTGGCTTTGAGAGTCTCCGCCGGAGCTACGGCCGGTGGAGAACTGTCGGAATACTCCGCAAGAGCGTCCGGCAAGACATGCGCAGTCGCTTGCGGGACGAAGAGGATCGTCGTGGTCCCCGACGGCACCGCATCGGCCACCGCTGAGGCGTCGTGTAACTCGTCATTCATTGAAATCGCATCAGGCACGTTGATTCACAGCCTTTCAAAGTCTGCGGCGGATTGTAGTGGCCAGGACCGCGCGCGAAAGTGAAAGATCTTTAAGTGACTAGGATTCGAGTCCCACGATGCACGTTGCGAGGCGAGCCGGGGTCAGGTGTTCTGATTTCTGTTTTGCTCCCGAGATCCACCCCAACCTTGGTTTGCAGACAATCATCCGATCAACGGTTCGCTCTCCATCGCAACAGCAAAACAGAAATCAGAACACCTGCCCCCAAACCGGATTGGTTCTGAATTCGTCCGGATTTCCTGAGACACGTCGCTCTGTATTCTGCTGGGTGCCGCTACAATCCCGCATCGTTTCGGACTTCGTTCGTTCTGTCGAAAAGAATCTTGCCGTGTCGTCTAACTTTGAGCCGCTGACTTCCGCCGAACCGCAATCGAAGGGGACTTATGCCTTCGTGAGTCTCGGTTGCCCCAAAAACCTGGTCGATAGCGAGAAGATGCTCGGCACGCTGTCGCTGGATGGCTACTCGCTGGTCTCGGAGGCGGACGGAGCCGACTTCGTCATCATCAACACCTGCGGCTTCATCGAGCAATCGCGGATCGAGTCGAAGGCGGTCATTCAAGAGATGCTCGATCTGAAGAAGGCCGGTGGCACGAGGGGTGTCATCGTCGCCGGCTGTTTGCCGGAGCGAGTCGGCGGCAGTTTGCTCGACGAGATGCCGGACATCGACCACATCGTCGGCGTCTTTGGCCGCGACGAAATCACCAAGGTGGCCGACCGTTTGCTCGGCCAACAGCGAGAGCAGCGGATGCTCTTCCGGCCGGCCCCGATCAAGGCGATGAACGATCAAGCTCGGCTGCGAATCACGCCGGATCATTTCGCGTATTTGAAAATCTCCGAAGGTTGCGACCGGACCTGCACGTTCTGTGCGATCCCGAAGATGCGCGGCAAGCACATCACCAAGCCGATCGAGATGATCATCGCGGAGGCCAAAGAACTCGTGGCCGACGGCGTGCGCGAGTTGATCATCGTCGCGCAGGACACGACTTATTACGGCCTCGACCTGTATGGCAAGGTGCGGCTGACGGAACTCCTCTGGCAGCTCGATCAAGTCGAGGGACTGGATTGGATTCGGTTGATGTACATGTACCCGATCAACTTCTCGGACGAGCTGATCGAGACGATCGCCGGCAGCGAGAAGATTCTGCCGTATCTCGATATGCCGTTGCAGCACATCAACGACACGATGCTCAAGCGGATGCAGCGCCGAGTGAACCGCGATCAAACCGTCGAACTCGTACACAAGCTGCGCGATCGCATCCCGAACCTCGTGTTGCGAACGACCTTCATCACTGGCTTCCCTGGCGAGACCGATGAGCAGTTTGAAGAGCTCAAAGAGTTCGTCGCCGACTCGAAGTTTGAGCGAATGGGTGTCTTCACGTATTCACTGGAGCCGGGCACGCCGGCCGAGAAGCTGGCCGATCATCTGCCGGAAGAGGTCAAGAACGCTCGCCGTGACGAGCTGATGGAACTGCAACAGCAGATCGCCTTCGACTTCGCCGACACGATGGTCGGCTATGAGCTCGATGTGTTGATCGACAGCGAAACCGACGAGCCGGGCGTCTTCGCCGGTCGCACGTTTGCTGACGCACCGGATATCGACGGTACGGTCTACGTCGAAGCCGAAGGGCTTGAGCCGGGCGATATCGCTCCGGTGATCATCGTGGCTCGGCAGGACTACGATTTAGTGGGCGTCATCGGGTCTGAGGAAGAAGAGTAAAGCATGCCAGTCACGGAGCCGACTGCTGAACCCAAGAACGCTGCTGTTGACTCAGCGCCGCCGTTACCGCGCATTGATCGGCGTTCGCTCAACGTGCCGAATTTCATCACGCTCGCGCGGCTGGTGCTGGCGGTCGTGTTGTTCGCGATGATCTCGCTGGGAAGCTCCTGGGTCGCGGCGGCGGTGATGTTCGTGATCGCGGCGGCAACCGATGCGCTCGATGGTTTCATTGCTCGGAAGTACGGATTAGTCACAACGCTGGGCCGCATTCTCGATCCGTTCGCCGACAAGATCATCATTTGCGGAGCGTTCTTGTTTCTGGTGGCTCAACCGAATTCGGGCATCAACGCCTGGATGGCGTTGATCGTCTTCGGCCGTGAGATGTTTATCACCAGCCTGCGAGCGTTCCTCGAACAGCACGGGCGAGACTTCTCCGCCGTCTGGAGCGGCAAGATCAAGATGGTGTTGCAGTGCGCGGCCGTCACCGCCAGCCTGCTGTCGATGGACGAGCGATTCACCGCCCCGGCGTTCATTCTGGTTCGCGACATCGTCCTGTGGGCGACTGTGGCCGTGACGGTCTATAGCGGTGTCGAATACACCTATCGAGCCTACCGAATGCTGCGTGCCTGACGGTCTAATCGATCCGCCATTCGCCGTAGCTGAATTCGCCAGAATTCAGCCCGCCCCCGCCGAATTCTGGCGAATTCAGCTACGCAGAGACCAGCAAAGCTCAGAACGGGATCGGCCCACCTTCGCCATCGGATTTGTGGCTGAGTCTCTGATAGAGCTTCATCTGATCTTTCACGAGCGGCCCCGATTCCGTTTTCTCGGAGAGGAACCGAACCGTTCCGTCGCCCATCAGGAAGTGTGCGCCGCCGATGTGTCGGCTGGAGAAGCCCGCTTCGGATGCGTTGATCTCGTGGCCGTGGCTGCAATCGGTGACTTGATCGGTTTCAAATTCGTTGCCGCGGACTCCCATCCAAATGGCGGCTCCGCCGGTCGCCGAGCGTTCTCCGGCCAGAAACGTGTTTGACATCCCATCCGTGATGTCGCGGACTCGGACAATACTGTTGAGGTAAGCCATGCCATCCGTCTTGAGCGGCGTCGGCACTTGGCCGGGCCAGAATTCCGCGAGTCCATTCTCGATCAAGCGTGGCGGAGCGACCGGGCCGAAGTTCACGGAATAGTTCATCGTTCCGAATTGCCCACGCTGGGCATTGATGCCAGCCGACGGATCCTCCGGGCAGCGATACGCTGGGATCTGCGTTTGAAAGACTTCGAGCGGTTCCGCTCGCTGCGTTTGAAAATCCAGCCGTTGATAAAGCAGTCCCTGCTCCATGAACGGCAGGATGAATACCGACCAGCCGAATCTCGTCTGCGGTCCCGGCTGAGGATGATGCTGCGTCCAACCAGGTGGGAATCCGTTGAACGTGTCGTGGTAGTTGTGAAACGCCAAGCCGAGTTGCTTCATGTTGTTCTTGCACTGTGCGATCCGTGCCGCATCTCGCGAATGCTGCACGGCAGGCAGGAGCAATGCCGACACGACGGCGATCAGGCAGATCACAACGAGCAATTCAATCAACGTGAAGCCGCGTGCGAATCGTGGATTGGTCATCTGCTTGTCCTCCAGAAAAATGAGAACGATCAAGTGCGACGCCTCGGAAATAATCTCACATGGAGAACCACCTTGAGCGTGCATGATCCGTGTGGCGGTTCCGATCCGTGTGA
>CAMDPX010000257.1 GCA_945905295.1 Planctomyces sp. SH-PL62
CCGCCTTCAGGCGGTGTCTTCAACTCCGACCGCCTGAAGGCGGAACGACGAACTCAATGGGCCAACACGATGCCCGAACTCATCGGCCAAATCAAGCGGGAACGGCACGCCGTCGCCGAACGGGTTTCGCAGCCAACTTCGTCGAGGAACCAGGCAGCATGTCGAACGCCGTGAACCGAATCGACAACACTCGCCCATCACTCAAGAGGATGTCGTGCTGAAAGACTCCATCACCAGCAACATCCAATTCGTCATAGAGCCAGTGCGGCTGAGAAACATCAAACACGTCGTCTTCGAGCGGGCGCGTCACCATCGGCTCGCCGTCGAGCACATAAACCAAGAAGTTCACCGCGCCGTCTTTCCTCACCGCGATCATCGCCACATCGCCCGTCATGGCGGGCATCGTCATCTTGGAAAAGCCCAGATACTCCGCGTCGTGCAGACAGGTATTGCTGGCCAGACTGGCAATGGAGGCCGCCAGCTTCGGGCGAATCGAATTCAGATGTTTGCGATACGCGGCCAAAGCGCGTTCCCAATCTGCATCCGCTCGGTTTGCCACCGAGGTGACGACCGAATTGAACCGCACATAAAGTTCGGGAGTGAAGAATTTCATGGAGACGCTCATTTCGCTTTGCGTTTGTCAGTCTCGTAAAACGTGTGGCCTGCCGGTGGCCGTGACTTCGGCTGGTAATGCGGTAACGCATTTGGACCCGCATTGACGTGCGGCGGACATCGTTTGCTCACGCCATTCGCCGCAGTTTCGATACGCGCTGCTGTCGCACGATTTGTTGCAAGGTCGTCGCCGCAAATCACCACATCACGACCCTCTTTGCGCTCCACGATGGCATCGCCTTCGTCCAACACTCGGCCACGTCGCACTTCACCAGTGCTGCCAAGCGTTGCCGAATGAATGCTGACTGCCATCAACTATTCCCTTTCAGCCACCGCTTTGGGTCGCGGCCCAGCCGCTTTGGTTTTTGAACGTCGAACCATCCCAAGAAAGCGGTTCCACCACCATCCAAAGCGGCGATGACCCGCCGCACTCCAAATCTCACCGCACTCGGCGTTCACTCGGTCATTCCCCGTCAGGTCCATCCCGCCGAGTCCCCCTCGTGAGCCAGTTGGACTTGGCGGCCCCAAGTTCGTAGTCCCACCTTCAGGCGGTGTCTTCAACTCCGTCCGCCTGAAGGCGGAACGACGAACTCGATGGGCCAACACGATGCCCGAACTCACCGGCCAAATCAAGTGGCTGCCGCACGTCGCGCGCGCCTTCACACGCTCGGCCCGGTGACGGAGTGCGCACGCGACAGCAATTCGCGGGCTTCCTCAATGCCAAGGTATTCGTCGATCTCACCGTGCAGGTGTTCGATCACGTCCATCGGACCTTCCAACTGCAAAGCCAACTGCGACGGGTGCAGCGCGGACGCTTGCCGCCACAGCTCGGCGACGACCTCTTCCATGTTTCGCAATTGATGCCGAGCCTGAGTCAGTCCCTTGGAGTTTTCAATCATGGTCGCACCCGCACGATTCCCTTGGACTGTCCCGGCTGATTCCGAACTTGGCTGAAGAATTCCACGAACCGATCGTAATCCACCGACTGCGGCCGAACCACGAACAAATCCAAACCATACGATTTTTGAACCCGCCGCCGAGACCGCAAATTGTATTCAAACGGCGAAACACTCTTGGAAAGATCGTAGTCGTCGCGCAACACGAGCACGAGATCAACGTCATTCGGCTCCGGCGCGTTGGTTACGAAGCTCCCATCCACAAGAACCGCTTGAGCCAACGGCCACTGCTGCAGTTCCACAAGATATCGACCGAGCTGTTGCAACAGAGCGTTTCGGTGAGGTGATTGACCGAATCTGTCGAGTAAAACGTCGAAGCTTGCGTCGTGGATTCCCGGCGGCAGATAGCCGTG
Source organism: Planctomyces sp. SH-PL62 (assembly GCA_945905295.1). Lineage (GTDB taxonomy): Bacteria > Planctomycetota > Planctomycetia > Planctomycetales > Planctomycetaceae > SXKJ01. The sequence continues at coordinate 1,922 of CAMDPX010000257.1, forward strand.
TTCATCAAGTCGCGGCAAAGGCATGTTTTGATCGCTCGTTCAATCGACCGGTTTGAGTTCTCGCAAGCACTCGCGGATTTCGCCTCGCAATCGGCCGAGGTCTTCCAGTGGCCCTTACGCTATCGCAGCGAAGAGCACGGGGTTGGTCGGCAGAATGGTTTGCTTGAGGTCTTCCAAGGCATCCAGCAGCCGGCCCGTTTGTTCGAGCGTGACTTGCAGTCGATCCACTTCGGTCATTCCCCCGTCTGGTCCATCCCGCCGAGTCCCCCTCGTGAGCCAGTTGGACATGGCGGCCCCAAGTTCGTAGTCCCGCCTTCAGGCGGTGTCTTCAACTCCGACCGCCTGAAGCCGGAACGACGAACTCGATGGTCCAACACGGTGCCCGAACACGGCGACCAAATCAAGCGTGATGTCTGGAACGCGGCTCAGGCTTTCAAGAAGTCGGTCACGAACACGACTCGCGCAGGATCAGCGACTTTGTTGGCAAACTTCTGGTCGGCGGTCACGACCGCCGTTTCCAGCACGTCGGCCAAAGCGAGGTACATGCAATCGTAAACCGGATGCTTGAGTTCGCACGCCAACTCAATCGCCGCATCCAATAGCCATTCGTCGGGAACGGGGGTCAGCATCGCCGATCGTAAGCCTCGCGCGGAATTAACGACGTCTTCGTGGCTCAGTTCATCGCGTGTGAACTTCTTCCAGAGAATGTTTCCGAACTCGGAAAAGAATAATCTTGGCACCGCCAGATCAAAGTTCTCGTCCAGCAAAAGTTCCGCGACGTCAGCATGCACTTCCGGGATGAACCACTTCACCGCGACGCTGGCATCCACGGCGAACAGTTTCATCGCGACCGATCCTCGCGCAGTAGTTCAACACTGTCCGTGTGATGCCGCCCGCCCAATCTGGCACGCATCTCGGCAGCGGACTTTCGGACTTCAGCGAACTGCGCGGCGCGGCTCAGAATGATTTTGAGTTCCTCTTGCAGTGACCGACCGAAGGCTTCCGCCTGCTTGGAAAGTTTTTCCAAAGTCGCATCGTCCACATCCGTGATGACGAGTTCGGCCATGATTCGACTCCTGAAACGCATCCACAAACCAATTTCGAAACGAGACGGCGAAGGTTAGCAGGCTCCTCGCAACTCGCCGAGACCAAGTACGGATGATTGGCGCGTCCTGACCATCGAGAAGGGCGGCGTTATTCACGGCTACCACTCGCCTCGCATCTCATCAATCGCTGAATCCATTGAACCACCAATCTTGGCCAATGCAGTTCGCACCTCTTCCAACGAAATCGTCGGATCGGAATCAGACGCGCAGGAATCCATGAATTCCACATCCATCCAACTCTCGCCTTCCGGCACGGAGACCATCAACTTGACCCTGTTTGGAACAGCGAATGTTGCGATGGCTCAGCCGTGAGCTAAGTCCGGCAGTCGTCGGATCGCGAACAGTTGTCGGCGTCGAGCGGTTCGATGTCGGATTCCGGGACAGTCACAACGGCAATGGATTCGCTAAGAGCGTTGAAGATCTCCAAGACGCACCCACCTTCACCGTCAGCAGGGTGTGGGACTCGGTCCACAAGGCATGCGACGTCGCCGCGACGAAAGGGATGTTTGCTGAGATCACGTCGGTGTGCCACCCAACGCTCGTGAACCCCTTTGGACTGCGGTGGACCCAGAGGGTACACCGCACCGCTTTGGATCGCGGCCCAGCCGCTTTGGTTTTTGAACGTCGAACCGTCCCAAGAAAGCGGTTCCACCGCCATCCAAACCATCGGTGCGATGCTGGATTACTTCGTAGGCGGCGGCGAACTGGATTCCACCGGCAGGCGAGGCGGTGCCAACGACGGTTCCTTGGCGAGCATTTCCGATTTGGGCGATTCGGGATTGAGTCGTCCACTCAATGGTTGCGGACTGGGGACCATGCGTAGCCAACCCTCAATGCGCGTCGGGTCATAGCCGACGACGAACGCCACCAACGAGAGCGATCCGGCCAACCGGGCGTATTGTCCGGGAGTGCTGTCTTTGAACGGATCATCCATCGCCACATACAGCCCTGCGATCAAACACAGATAGGCCACAAAGCCGCGCATCGTCGCGGCCAGAGGGTTCTCAGAGAGGAACGCGAATCGCCGTGAAGGCAGCCGCTTCAATTCTTGTTCTTCCATGCTCGACACCATCGCATTGCTGACGCAGCCGCCGAGGAACGCTGAGACCAGCGTCAGCAGCGCCATGTTTGTAGGGCTATAGCAAATCAGGGCCCGGAAGAACGACCACGCTCCGGGGACTTGGTGCTCCCTTGCCTGATCGAAAATCTCTTTGCCGGAAGTTCCCAACTGTTTTTCCATCATGTGCGGAGCCAGCACGACTCGATGCTCGATCGACTCCAACAGCAACCCGGCCGCATACAACAACACCCACGTTGCCAGCGAACCAACGCAGAGTACGACTTGTCGAGTGGGAATGTTCTTCATGCCAAAAACCTGTTTCGTGGACGCGACTAGACGCGGCGGTGGTTGCCTACCAGCAGCTATCAAGAATTCTGGGCGGAATGTGCCGGCTTCAACGTAGTTCTCAAAGATGGTGGTCGTCGGTTGGGGCAACTCAACGTGATTGGCAAATGTTACCTAGCCTGCGACTTGGCGGTGCGACTGGCCGTTTCGGCGTGCGCGGCACAATTGGCACAGAGGGTTGCTCCGTCAGAGTCTGATCTCACCGACGGTCTCGCATGGTCAAGGTCATACTTCGTTCGCCGTCACGCTCGAAATCAACTTGAGCCGCATGATCGTGAAGCGTCGTAACCAGTTCGGATGGACTCGATGCCCCGGTGGCCGCGAACCGCTTCGCCGAAACGCTGGCCGCTGCGGTCGCGGCTGAGGATGTCGTGTGTCTCGCGACCATCGGCGTGGATCGTGAGCCGCACCGCATCGCCGATGGCTTTGACCCACGGCCACTCTTCCTTCAACGCTGGCTTTCTCACGGCTGTCTGTGTCATTGCCAGATCGCGGCCGGCTCTGGGCAAAACCGGTCTGACTTCCTTGAAACTCCCCGACCAGCCGTTACCGTGGCGGCGATTTGCGCGACGATTTGCGCGAAGGGAGTTTTTGAGGTTCGCCCAGACAAACTGAGGACGTCTCCGTGCCGCGACGAAATGACATTCACAAGATTCTGATCATTGGCTCTGGCCCGATCGTCATCGGGCAGGCGTGTGAGTTCGATTATTCCGGAACGCAGGCATGCAAGGCGCTGCGGGAAGAGGGCTATGAGGTTGTGCTGGTCAACTCGAACCCGGCGACCATCATGACCGATCCGGAGACGGCCGATCGGACCTACGTCGAGCCGATCACTTGGGAATACGTCGCCAAGATCATCGAGCACGAACGGCCCGATGCGATTCTGCCAACACTCGGCGGACAGACCGGCTTGAACACGGCGATGGAACTGCATCGCCGAGGCGTGCTCGGCGAATTTAATTGTGAGCTGATTGGGGCGAAGGCAGACGTCATCAAGAAGGCGGAAGAGCGCGACCTGTTCAAGCAGGCGATGCTCAAGATCGGCCTCGACGTGCCGCAGTCGGCCGTCGTTCACAACATGGATGAGGCTCGCGAGGCGCTCAAGCTGGTCGGGCTGCCGGCGATCATTCGCGCCAGCTTCACGCTCGGCGGCACCGGCGGCGGCATCGCCTACAACCGCGAGGAGTATGAAGACAAGGTCCGCAAAGGACTCACGCTGTCTCCGATCGGGGAAGTCCTGGTCGAGGAATCGGTCATCGGCTGGAAAGAGTACGAGATGGAAGTGATGCGCGACGTGGCGGACAACGTCGTCATCATCTGCTCGATCGAGAACTTCGATCCGATGGGAGTCCACACCGGCGACTCGATCACGGTCGCTCCGGCACAGACGCTGACCGACAAGGAATACCAGCGGATGCGCGACGCGACGATCGCCTGCATGCGCGAGATCGGCGTCGAGACCGGCGGCTCGAACGTGCAGTTCGCGATCAACCCCGTCACCGGCCGCATGATTATCATCGAGATGAATCCGCGCGTCTCGCGGTCGTCGGCGCTGGCCTCGAAGGCCACCGGCTTCCCGATTGCCAAGATCGCGGCGAAGCTGGCGGTCGGGTATCGGTTGGATGAAATTCCAAACGATATCACCCGCGAAACACTGGCCTGCTTCGAGCCGACCATCGACTACGTCGTCACCAAAATCCCGCGCTGGGCATTTGAAAAATTTCCCGATGCCGACTCGACGCTGACCATTCAGATGAAGTCAGTGGGTGAGACGATGGCCATCGGCCGCACGTTCAAAGAGTCGTTCCAAAAAGCGTTGCGAGGGTTGGAGACAGGACACTTTGGACTCGGCGGCGGCAAGAAGGATTTGTGGGGCACGGACCTGCAACCCAGCATCGAAGAGATCGAGTCGATGTTGTCGCGGCCGAATGCCGAGCGGGTTTACTTCATCCGCTACGCCTTCAAGGCCGGGTTGTCGTTGCAGCACATCTTCGAACTGACGCACATCGACCCGTGGTTCCTGAATCACCTCCGCGAGTTGATCGAAATCGAAACCGAGATTCGGACCGTCACGCGACTCGAAGCGGCCGACCGAGACTTGTTGTGGAAGGCCAAGCAAGCCGGTTTTTCGGACCAGCAGTTGGCGGGTTGGTGGGACGCCGCCGAGATGGACGTTCGCCGCTATCGCAAACGATTGGGCATCGAAGCGACGTTCAAGCAAGTCGATACGTGCGCCGCCGAGTTCCCCGCGTTCACGCCGTATTATTACTCGACCTACGAGTCCGAAGACGAAACGCCCGCGAAGCAGCCGGGCAAGAAGCGGATCATGATTCTCGGCGGAGGACCGAACCGCATCGGGCAGGGAATTGAGTTCGATTACTGCTGCTGTCACGCCAGCTTCGCGCTGCGAGAACTCGGCATCGAGTCGATCATGGTCAACTCGAATCCGGAGACGGTGAGCACCGACTACGACACGTCGGACGTGCTATTCTTCGAGCCGCTGACGACGGAAGACGTGCTCAACATCTGCGACCGCATGCAGCCGGATGGCGTGATTGTGCAGTTCGGCGGTCAGACGCCGCTCAACTTGGCGAAGGGTCTCGAAGCCGCCGGAGTGAAGATCATTGGCACGTCGCCCGACATGATCGACGCGGCTGAGGACCGCAAGCGATTCCAAGTCATCCTCGATCAACTCGGTCTGCGCCAGCCACCGAACGGCACGGCCACCGATATCACGGGAGCACGCCGCGCCGCCGAGCGGATCGGTTATCCGGTGCTCATCCGGCCGAGCTTCGTGCTCGGTGGTCGCGCGATGGAGATTTGTTACGACGAAGCGCAGCTCGTGAAGTACACCAGCGCCGCCGTCGAAGCCTCGCAAGGCCGCCCGGTGCTGATCGACAAATTCCTCGAAGACGCGACCGAGGTCGATGTCGACGCACTTGCCGATTGGAACGACGTTGTGCTCGGCGGGATTATGGAGCACGTCGAAGAGGCGGGCGTGCATTCGGGCGACTCCGCTTGCGCGCTGCCGCCGAACTCGCTACCGAACACGGTTATCGAGGAAATCCGCGAAGCGACTCACAAACTCGCGCGAGCGCTGCAAGTGCGCGGCTTGATGAATATCCAATTCGCCGTCAAAGAAGAGGACGGCCACCACACGGTCTACGTCCTGGAAGTGAACCCGCGAGCCAGCCGCACGTCGCCGTTCGTGAGCAAGGCGACTGGCCGGCCTCTCGCCAAGATCGCTGCCAAGGTCATGGCCGGAGTCAGTCTCCGCGAGCAAGGCGTCACCGAGGAGATCTGGCCGAATTACACGGCGGTCAAAGAAGCGGTCTTCCCGTTCAATCGCTTCCAAGGCGTGGACATCATCCTCGGCCCGGAGATGCGCAGCACCGGCGAAGTCATGGGGATCGACAAAGAGTTCTCGATGGCGTTCGCCAAGAGCCAGATCGGCGCAGGAGCCAAATTGCCGACAAGCGGCTCGGTCTTCATGAGCATGGCCGGCCGGCACAAGCTGCTGATGATCGAACCGGCTCGCCGTCTGAAGGAACTCGGCTTCAAATTGCTGGCGACCAGCGGCACCGCGCGAGTGCTCGTCGAGGCCGGTCTGGAAGTCACGACCATCCGGAAGCTGCAAGACGGTCGCCCCAATCTGCTCGACTACATGGCCAACGACGACGTGCAACTGATCTTCAACACGCCGTCTGGCAAAGGTGCTCGCACCGACGAAGGCAAAATCCGAGCCGCCGCCGTGATTCACGGCGTCAGTTGCGTCACCACCGTCCCCGGCTGCCTCGCCGTCGTCCAAGCGTTGGAAGCACTCGCGAGCAACCCGACCGTGCGAGTCCGATCGCTTCAGGAATGGCTTCAACCGGCGGAACCCGAATTCGTCGCCAGCAAGTAGCCCATCAGAATCAGCGATGCGAACGAACGTGTAGACGGTCCGCGCGGATCGGCTTACAGTGACGACGAACAGTTTGCCTCCAGCCTTCGAGAGCAGGACTTGATCATGGTCACAACCTTCCTGGAAGAAGCCGCCCGCGGTGAGGCACCACCGCTGGTACCGATCACGGTTGAGCTCTATCACCAGATGATCGACAACGGCATTTTGCGTGACGGCGATCCGATTGAATTGATCGACGGGTTGTTGGTGCGGAAGGATCGCAGTGCTCGCGGAGAAAGCATTATGAGCCACGGCCACCGGCATACGTTTTTGGTGAAATACTTCTTGCGATTACTGGTGGACTGGTGCCGAACTTGCGGATGTCATTTGCAGATTCAATTGCCGGTGGCTCTGAGCGACATCAACGCTCCCGAACCTGATCTCTGCATCGTTCGTGGTCGGGAAGAAGACTACATCGGGCGTCATCCCAGTCCCGCAGATTTGCCATTGGTGATTGAAATTGCCGACTCATCGGTCAGCACCGATCGCTCGACCAAGCAGCGGCTGTATGCGACGGCAGGGATTCCGGTCTATTGGATCGTCAACATTCCTGACGCGCAGGTGGAAGTCTACGAGCAGCCCGATGCGGCATCCGGCAAGTACCTGCGGCCGATGATTTATCGCGCAGGGCAAACAGTTCGCTTCAGCCTCGTCGATCAGACGCTCGACATCGACGTGTCGCGGCTCTTCGCGTGAGCGATTACATCGTGGCCCAGCTTGGGAACCACTTGAAGAGCGCGATCGCCAGAGCGGTTCCGGCGGCCGGAAGAACGACGGTCGTCACAAAGATCGGGCCGTAGGATCGAGCATGCGTCTCGCCGCAGATGTTGCGGATCAGCATGACGAGGTAGCCGTTGGCCGGCAGCGAGTCCAAGCTGCCGGAGGCGATCGAGACCACGCGGTGCAACGCTCGCGCCGGGACGTTCAGTTCGTCAATGTAGATCGGCTTGAGGATTGGCAGCGCGATCCCCTGGCCTCCCGACGCGGAGCCGGCGATGCCAGCGATCACGGCGACGGCAATCGCCGCGCCGACCAGCGGTTCACCCGGCAAGTGAGTCACCCAATTCACGACGATTTGAAACGACGGCAAACCTTTGACCGCTGAGCCGAAGCCGACGACGGCGCTCGTCGAACCAACGGCCAGTAAGCCGTTGACGAAACCGTCGCCGAAGCAACCCCAAACATCCGGCAGGCGACGACGCATCACGCAGACGCCGGCAAGGACTCCCAGAAAAATCGAGAGCGTTCCGTCTTCCGGAAACCAGCCGAGCGCCGCCGCCCAATTGGGATGAGCATCGGCATCGACCAGCTTCGCCAATTGGTCGCCGGCGAACGGCAGCAAGTTCAGCGAGAGCAACGTCACCACCAGCGGAGTGATCGCCGCCAAAAACGACGGGCCTGGCGAGCCGTCCTGCACGCTGATTCGGTCTCCATCGCGAGCCTCGAATCGCTCGCCAGCCTTGAGCGCTTTGCGGAGGACCGATTCGAGATACCACTGGCCGACTCCAAACATGAACAGCGCGACGACGATGCTCGCCGGCCAACCGGCGCGTGCGTCGGTCAGGGACTCGCCAGTGGCCGAATTGATCAGCTTCTTGATCGGGATCAGGTTTTGAATCTCCGGCGACCCGGCGGACGTCATCGTGAAGGTGATCGAACCGAACGCGATCGCCGCCGGAATGAATCGCCTCGGCAGATTGGCCGCTCGGAACAACTGCACGGCCAGCGGATAAACCGAGAACCCGACCACGAACAATGACACTCCGCCGTACGTCAACACGGCACACGCCAGCACGACCGACAAACAGGCTCGATCTTGGCCCAACCACTTGCCGACTCGGTTCGCGACACTGATCGCCGCTCCGGAATCGTCCATCATTTTTCCGAACACCGCACCGAGCGCGAAAATCAGAAAGAAATCTTTCACATACGTCGCGAAGCCCTCCATGTAGGCTCCATTCATCTTCGCCACGGGGTCTTCGCCGCTGAGCGTCACGGCGATCAACGCACACAGCGGCGCGACCACGAAGATGCTCTTGCCGCGCACGACCAGGGACATCAGCAGGGTCAGGCTGCTGAAGAGGACCAGCAAGTGATAGAGGCTGTTCATGGGGGGCTCGGAGGGGTCGCACAATCATGGGTCACAGAATCATGGAACCAAGAACGGACTCATTGGCCTTCATGACTCTGTGATCCATGATTTTGCCAACCAGCCTTCTTCAAAGCGAATCCCGATGACGCGAGGGAAGACTTGGGACGGGCGGATTGACAGAATGATGGGGCAGAACGATGAAGACAAGCGGCCTTGGTTTTCGCCTGCATCGTTCTGCCCCATCGTTCTGCCAAAGTCTTGGAGATGCCGATGACAATTCCTGCTGTTCCGTTGCTCGCGGGTGAGCGTTGGTTCGCTCCGAATGTGACGGCGTGGAGTCCGGTCTTCAATCCCTCGCGAGGTGAAGAGATCGCTCGCGTGCCGCAGTGCGGAGCGGCTGAGGTGGATGCTGCGGTGCAGGCGGCGACCGTGGCGTTCGGATCGTGGTCGCGGACGGCGGCTCCGGCGCGGGCCGCGAAGATGTTTGCGTTCAAAGCCCAACTCGAAGCGCACTTCGAGGAACTCGCCGCGCTGATCACTCGCGAGAACGGCAAGACGTTGGAGGAAGCTCGCGGCGACGTGCGGCGCGGGATCGAGGTCGTCGATTTCGCGTGCGGCATCGCGCACCTTTGCAAAGGGGAAAACCTGCCGCAGGTCGCGGACGGCATCGACGGCGTCACGATGCGCGAGCCGATTGGCGTCTGTGCCGGCATCACGCCGTTCAACTTCCCGGCGATGGTGCCGCTGTGGATGTTTCCGCTGGCGATCGCGTGCGGCAACACATTCATTCTCAAACCGAGCGAGAAAGTTCCTCTGACGGCCGTGCGGCTGGCGGAGTTGGCTCTCGAAGCCGGGCTGCCGCCGGGCGTGTTGAACATCGTGCATGGCGGGCGAGAGGCGGTCGATGCGTTGCTGGAGCATCCAGGGATCGCGGCAATCAGCTTTGTCGGTTCGACGCGCGTCGCCGAGCATGTCTATGTCACCGGCTGCCGGCATGGAAAACGAGTCCAAGCGGCAGGCGGCGCGAAGAACATGATGATCGTCATGCCGGATGCGGAACCAAGCGCAACGGTGCGAGCGATCATGGGGGCGTCGTTCGGCTGTGCCGGTCAGCGCTGCATGGCCGGGTCGGTCTTGATGGGCGTGGGGGACGCGGCGTCACAGGTTCGCGATCAGATTGCCGCTGCCATCGACAAGCTGGTGATCGGCGACACGTCGGCAAATCCGCAAGCGGACATGGGGCCGGTGATCGACTCCCTCGCGCGCGATCGCATCTTGCAGGCAATCGAAATGGGTGTTGCCGAAGGGGCGTCTCTGGTTCGCGGAGGCAACATCGAGAACCAGAGTCGTGGCTTCTTCGTTTCGCCGACACTGTTCGACGAGGTCAGTCCCGACATGCACATTGCTCGCGAGGAAATCTTCGGCCCGGTCCTGACGATGCTGCGTCCGCGCGATCTCGACGAAGCGATCGCGTGGGCGAATCGGAGTCAGTACGGCAACGGCGCGGTGATCTTCACCAGCAGTGGCGGAGCGGCTCGGCAGTTCGCTCGCGAGGTGCAGTGCGGTATGGTCGGCGTGAACGTCGGCGTGCCGGCCCCGATGGCGGCGTTCGCGTTCTCGGGTTGGAACCGTTCGTTCTTCGGCGACCTGCATGTGCAGGGGACGGAAGGGGTGATGTTCTACACGCGGCAAAAGATCGTGCTGTCGCGCTGGGACAATGCGTATCGACGGACGCAGGGCTGGTAGAAATTGGTTGTGTCATAGCCGCGCTTCGCCAGAACGCGGGACGTCGTCCGATC
>CAMDPX010000258.1 GCA_945905295.1 Planctomyces sp. SH-PL62
CCCGTTCCGCGTAGGTGAGCGCCAGCGAACCGGAGCGGAACGGGCCAGCACCCCGGAAATCGCGTCTTGTTTCATCACTGTGGTCGATCAGAAGGATTGGTCGCTGTCCCTCGGAAACGGCATCAATGTGACATTTCTATCTTGGACAAGATGTGACATTTCTAAATTGGTCTGACACCGCCCGTTTGCCGACTCAATCGTTGTTTCGGATCGCGGATTCCGCCATCATGACCGCCGATCAAGTTCGACTACGCACCGCGCGCTCGTAGTGCCCCCATTTATGGGGGCGAACGCGCGATCAAGACCCGATGAATCGGGTCACTACAAGCCTGGTCCCTCAGCCCAGAGAGTTTCCGTTATGGCTGTCCGAGGCATTCGCGGAGCCACCAGTGTGGCCGTCGACAACAAAGAGGAAGTCCTGAGCGCGACGCGAGAGTTGCTCGTCGAGTTGCTCCGCACGAATGGCCTGGAAAACAGCTTTGAGGAAATCGCATCGGCCGTCTTTACGACGACGCGCGACCTGACCTCCGCCTTCCCCGCCGAAGCCGCGCGGGCGCTCGGCATGAGTGCCGTGCCGCTCCTGTGTGCCACGGAAATCCCCGTCACCGACAGTCTGCCGCGCTGCATTCGAGTGCTGTTGCACATCAATACCGACAAGACTCAAGCCGAGATGATCCACGTCTATCTCCGCGACGCCAAACGCCTGCGGCCGGACGTGAAGAGTGCTCAATAAACTCCCTCAGGAGCTTCTCATGTCGCGACGTCCTCTCCTTTCGTCTGGCTGGCTGTTTCTGTGCGGCCTCGTGGCCCTGTTCGGAGTTGGCGATTGGTCCGCGCTTCCAGTCCCCGAATTAAAAGCGGAATCCACATCGTCCCCGTTGTCGCTCAAGCTGCGGTTCCGAAAGGAGACCGCTCCCGGTAGCGGTCGCTGGCACACGTTGAATCAGCCGGCCGAGTGGGACGCCAAAAAGACCGCCGTCGTGATCTGCGACATGTGGGACAAGCACTGGTGCCAGATGTCGACGCAGCGCGTCGGCGAGATGGCTCCACGGATGAACGAGTTCGTTAAAGAAGCTCGGCGACGCGGATCGCTAGTCATTCACTGTCCCAGCGACACGCTGGATTTCTACAAGGACACGCCGCAACGCAAGCTCGCGCAGGCTGCGCCGGTCGTGACTCCGAAGACCGAGCTACAACGCTGGTGCCGCATCGACCTGACGAAAGAAGCTCCGCTGCCGATCGATGATGCCGACGGTGGTTGCGATACGGTGCCGCCCGATCCGAACTTCAAGGCGTGGTCGCGACAGATTGCGACCATCGAAATCCACCCCGGCGATGCCATCACCGACAGCGCGGAGGCGTATCACCTGATGCGGCAGCGCGGTATCGAGAACGTCCTGGTGATGGGCGTGCATACCAACATGTGCGTGCTCGGCCGGCCGTTTTCGATTCGGCAGTTGGTTCAGCAAGGCTTGAACGTCGCCCTTGTCCGCGATCTGACCGACACGATGTATAACCCCAAGCAACGGCCGTTCGGCAGCCACTTCACCGGCACCGATCTCGTCGTCGAGCACATCGAAAAATACTGGTGCCCGACGCTCACGAGCGGCGATCTGCTCGACGGCAAGGAGTTCCGCTTTCCGGCCGACAAGCGTCCGCACGTCGTCGCGATCGTTTCCGAGGAAGAGTACGAAACGAATGAAACGCTGTCGGTGTTCGCCGCCAAGTATCTCAGCCAAGACTTCCGCGTGAGCTTCGTCTTCGGCGGAGCGGACGCGACCGACAATCGTGGCAAGGTGGTCGAACCGCGTCCGACTCCAGCTCCGAACGGCACGTTGTTACCGGCGCTTGTCGCACGTCCCACCTCGACAGACAAGAATGATCTGCTTGGCTTGGAGGTGCTCGACACCGCCGACATCGCGCTGATCAGTGCGCGACGGAGGCCGCTGCCTACGGATCAACTCGACCGAATCAAGAAGTTCGTCGCTTCAGGCAAGCCGATGGTCGGCATTCGCACGGCGAGCCATCCATTTCATCTACGCGACAAGCCGGCCCCGGCCGGCCGCGCCGATTGGCCGACATTCGATGCCGATATCTGGGGCGGGCATTACACGAACCATCACGGCAACGCGAAGGAAGGGCCGAGCAATTTCGTGTCCGTCGCGCCGATGTCCTCACCACATCCGATCCTGATCGACTTCCCGGCGGGCGAATATCACAGCGGCGGCTCATTGTATATGACCTCGCCGCTGGCCGAGGGAACCAGCGTGTTGCTGATGGGCCGCTTCGGCGAAGCGAAACCAGAACCGGTCGCGTGGACGTTTACCCGCAAGGATGGCGGCCGCTCGTTCTACACATCGCTGGGCCACAAGTCCGACTTCGATCAGCCGGCGTTTTGCCGCATGCTGCACAATGGATTGCTGTGGGCGGTTACGAATAACGCGAAATAAGAGCCCGACGAATCGAAGGAGACGACGAATAGGGAGACCATTCGTCGTCTCCTTTCATTCGTCGGGCACTTCTCCTCCTCAAACCCCGTGACGAAGCTCAAGCACATGCTGCTCGGTCAGCGGAATCACCGTCTGATCCGTCGGCAGTTCCGGGATCAATCGAGATACGATCGCTGAGGACAACTCGCCCAGCCCCGTGCGTTGCAACGACGACACGCGAATCGCGCCGCTTGGCAATGATTCGCCCCAAGCGTTCGGCAGATCGGCTTTGTGGGCGACGACAATTGAGTCGGGCCACTCGGCCAACAGACGTCGATCGTCGCCATGTGGTGGTTCGCTGATGTCGATCAACAGCAGTCGCGCATCGGCCGACGCGAAGGCTTCTCGCGCACGAGCGATCCCGGCGGCTTCGAGTTCATTCGACGATCCGCGTTGTCCGGCGGTATCGCTCAATCGAATCGCCCAGCCGTCGAGTGCCGTTTCGGCCGTGACCACGTCGCGGGTTGTTCCCGGTTCATCGAAAACGATCGATCGCTCAAAGCCGACCAGCGCATTGATGAGGCTCGACTTGCCGACATTCGGACGTCCCGCCAAGACGACTTCCCAAGGCTGAGTCAGATGCCGTCCGAAGTTGGCCCACGCCAGGATCTCGTTGGCTCGCGCGGCCGCTTGTTCTGTTTGACCATTCGCAACGAGCGCCGTCATCTCCGTCATTGCTTGCTGCATGCGACCGGCTTGAGCGGCAATCCAACCGGCGGCTCGCAAGGTGGTCGCTCGCGACAGAGCGTCGGCATGTTCGACATCGGTTTCACACTGCGATTGCCAACCGACAACTTCACAACCAACGTTTCTTAGGTCATTCAGAATTCGCCGCACGGCCGCATCGCCGCCATGACAGTGAATCTCACAAGCCTGCGATCCCGTGCGGCAGACAACCACATCCTCGACCGAGTCGCGTCCCCAACGCCCGAAATGGATTTGCTGCTGCGCCATCTCCCGCAGTGATCGGCCACTCGCGGCGCGAAAGAGATCCGCCAGACGATCAGAAAGCAGATGCATGTCACCGCGCACGCCAATCGTTGCGACGGCACCTCGGCCAGAGGGAGTCCAGATCGCGGCAGTCAGCTTGGTTGAAGGCATATCGGGATGCTGGACAGTCGCGGCCGAGAATTCAAATCCGCGTGGTGACTGGCGAGATCAGCCCGGAAAACGCCATGATGTCAGCAGCTTGATGTTTTGAACTTTCGGCACAGAAAGGTGACTCATGCAAAAGCGGACCTTGTGGCTGTGTGGCTGGGCGGTTTGTTGTTGTTTCGTGTTCTCGGCGATCGCTCAGGCGGAAAATTGGCCGGGCTGGCGCGGACCGCGTGGCGATGGTTCCAGTGAAGAACCCAACGTCCCGGTGAATTGGAGCGAGAAGGAGCACATCGCCTGGAAGGTTAAGCTCCCTTATGGCGGGCATTCCTCGCCGGTGGTGTTTGGCAATCGAGTGTTCCTCGTCGGAGCCAACACCGCAGAACCGCCGAGCCGCGTGTTGATGTGTCTCGATTTCGCGACTGGCAAAGTTCTGTGGGAAAAGGTCGTCGTCCAGTCTCCGCTGGAGAAGAAGCATCAGCTCAACAGTTGGGCCAGCGGGACGCCGGTCACAGATGGTGAGAAGGTCTACGTTTCGTTCCTCGATCAGAAAGACTTGTTGGTCTCGGCGTATGACTTCGACGGGAAAGAACAGTGGCAGGTCCGGCCGGGCGTGTTCAAGTCGGTGCATGGCTTCTGTTCGTGCCCGATCATTTTTGAGGACAAGCTGATCGTCAACGGCGATCACGACGGAGAGTCCTACATCGCGGGCCTGAAGCGTTCGACCGGCGAGACCGTGTGGAAGACTCCGCGTGAATACAAGACGCGCAGCTACTGCACGCCGATCATCCGCGAGATCGACGGCCGCACGCAGATGATGCTGTCGGGCAGCAAGTGCGTCGCGAGCTACGATCCGCGCACCGGCAAGCAGTTGTGGATGCTCGACGGGCCGACGGAACAATTCGTCGCCTCGCTGGTCTACAACAAAGGGCTGATCTTCATGACCGGCGGCTTTCCGGATCATCACGTCATGGCGATCGACCCACGCGGCAGCGGCAAGATCACCAAGGAATCGCACGTGAAGTGGCACTACACCAAGAAGGACAGCTATGTCCCGTCGCCGATCGCGTGCGGCGATTATTTCTTGATCGTCTCAGATGACGGCTTCGGCACCTGCTACCACTCCGAGTCAGGCAAGATCGAATGGCAAACGCGGCTGGGGACGCATTATTCGGCGTCGCTCGTCACCGCGAACGGCCTCGTCTACTTTCTGGACGATCACGGCCTGATGAAAGTCATCAAGCCGGGGCCGACGTTGTATGTCGTGGCCGAGAATCAACTCAACGAGGACACGTTCGCTTCGCCGGCAATCAGCCAAGGGCGGATGTTGATTCGCGGCACGGACTCGCTGTACTGCATCGAATAATTCGGTTGATTGCACGAGCACCAAAGGTGCGCGACTCGATAGCCCAGGCCGTCGGCCTGGGCTATCGAGTCACGCACCTTTGGTGCTGAAACAATTCCGGATCGCCTCTACGGCTTGGCCTTCTCCGCAGCCAGCGTTTTCAGGCGGCTGATGGCTCCGCGCATTTCGCCTTGAGCGCCGGGGTCGGTTTCCTTTTCCAGCGCCGCCTGCAACACCGCGAGCGACGCGGGATCGCCGGTGTTGCCTAACGCGCGAGCCACGTATCCTCGGCGATGATGGTCGGTCTCCCGCTTGAGCACCTCGACAATTTCCGGAGCGGCGGCTTTCGCGGGCAGACCAATCATTCCGAGGGCGTGCGAGGCTTTCATCCGCACCAAGGCTTCCTCGTCGTGCAGATACTTTCGGAGGGAGCCGATTTGTTTTTCTAATTCGACATCCAGCATCGCCAACGCGCCATGCGCGACGACGCGCGTGACTGGATCGGCATCCTCTTGCGTCGCGGCACTCAGCGGAGCGACGAGTCTTTTTTCTGTCGGCGTGGCCTTTCCAATTCGGCCCAGCGCACGCGCGGCGGTCTCACGCGCCTCTTTGTGAGCATCGCTTTTGAGCTGTGCGATGAGTTGCGGAACGGCCGGCACAGCCTCTGATCCCAGATTGCCGACGGCCGTGGCGGCCGTGGAGCGGACGGCTCCGTCGCGGTCATCGAGCGCGGCACGCATCTCGGTCAGCAGCTTCGGCGAGATGTCCGAATGGATGAGCGAACCGATCGCAGCCTGCCGGACGGCGACGTCGGCACTCTTCAGATCCGCTTTCACTTTGGCAATTCGCTCGTCCGCCGATTTGGCGGGATCGGCTGCCGAAGCGAATGCGGCTCCCAGAACGAGGGCCAGAAATGAGGTGAGAAACGTCGAATTCCGGTGAACCGTCATGAGGGCATCCCTTCTTGGGTGAGGAGCAATCGGCTGACAACAGACGCGGTTGGCTAGAAGCGCGGTTGGAGTCAACTTTGCCGTGTCATGGATGGTCCGGGACGTGCCACCCACCTCACCGAGTTGATGCGAGACGCATCCGCCCCGCCCGCCGTTTCTGACCTAGAGTGTATCGGGACGATTCCCATTCCACCCGTGTCGGAACGGCATCATGCGGAACAGTTGGCTGCCTTACGTGTTGGCGACGCTTTCGGCTTTGACTTGCCAAGCGGCCGAGAACGATTCGCTCGTTGAAGTTCGCGATGGAAAAACCATTACGACCGGTAAGTTGCTCGCCAAGGACAAGAAGCGGGCGGTGCTGCTCGACCGCGTGGGCGGACTGCATGATCTGACTCTGGGCTCGGTCACGCTGAAGACGACGACCAGCCGCTTTCAGTCGCTGCCGATGACAGAACTGCGCAATCAACTGTCGCGCGAGTTCGGCAAGGACTACGAGATCGGAACCGCGCGGCACTACGTCGTGATCGCTCCCTCCGGACGAGCGGCTGACTACGCGGCGATCTTTGAAGAGCATTACGCAACGTTGCAACGCTACTTCAAAACACGCAGCTTCCATCTGACCGAACCGCAATTCCCGATGGTCGCAGTCGTGTTCGCAACGCAGAAGAAGTTCATCGAGTACGCCAATCGTGACTGCTCGAAAGTGATGGCCAACATGCAGGGGTACTACTCGCCGCGCACAAACCGCGTGGCGTTGTTCGAGACGGCCGGCAAGTCGGTCGCGGTCTCGGCGATTGATCCACTCTTGGGGGCTCGGTCTCCCGTGTTCGGTGCGATTAAGACCGACTTGAAGGAGACGATGATTCATGAGGCGACGCATCAGGTGGCCTACAACATCGGCCTGCACTCGCGAGTTGGCGAGACTCCGCGCTGGGTGGTGGAAGGCATGGCGACCGTCTTCGAACCGGAAGGCATGCGCAATTCTGCGGCCGGCAATTTTCCCAAGCAGCGGCTCAATTGGGAGCGCTACGTTGCGTTTCAGAACTTCGTGCAGACCAAACGCCGTCCGCCGAAGTCGCTGCGGTCGTTCATCGAGTCAGAGGATTTGTACGAATCCGCGGTGCTCGACTTCTACGCGCAGTCGTGGGCGTTGACGTTCTTCCTGGTCGAGACTCGGCCACGCAATTACTCGGCGTATTTGAAACGTATCGCCGCTCGCGATCCGTTCGCCGAATATCCGGCGAACGAACGGCTCGCCGATTTCAAAGAGACGATTCACGCGGACGTCGATTGGCTCGACGTACAATTCGTGAAGTACCTCGACGGGGTGAAGTAGCCGGCGCTCGTAGTGACCCCATTTATGGGGTCGAACGTGTGCTGACCCAACACGCTCGGACCCGATAAATCGGGTCACTACGAACGCTCGGACGGGATCACGCTACATGTTTGGGCTGTTGGAGAATCCGCCGGTCCATTCGGCTCGCTTCTCTTTCGGGCGAGCCGATTCGTATTCGGGAATCCTGTACTCCGGCAGCATCGTGTCGATGCGGAGTTCGATGTTGGTCAGTTGCTCGCCTTGATCGCGTGTGACGAACGTGAAGGCATAGCCCTTTTCGTCGGACGACAACCGACCGGTGCGGCCGACGCGGTGAACGTAGTCGTCGCAGTACTCCGGAATGTCGTAGTTGATGATGTGCGAGATGCCGCTGATGTCGATGCCTCGGCCGACGACGTCGGTGGCGATCAACATGCGAACTTCGCCGGCGCGGAACGCTTTCATCACGCGGTCGCGGTGAGTTTGAGGCAAGTCGCCGTGCAGGATCGCGACGTCCGGCAGCTTCCGCACGAACTTCGCATGCAACCGGTCGGCTCCCCGTTTCGTACGCAGGAAGCACAGGACTTGCTGCGGTCGCTGATCGAGCAGCAGTTTTGCGAGCGTCTCCATCTTTCGGTCTTCATCAACCGTCAGGTAATACTGTTCGACGGTTTTGACCGCGATGCCGTTCGTCGAGCAGTCCACTTTCTGCGGCGACTTCATGTAGCGATTGGCCAGCCGTTCGACCGGTTCCGGCAGCGTGGCGGAAAGCAACATCGTCTGTCGATCGGTGGGGCAGCGACGCAGAATCTTTTCAATATCGGGACGGAAGCCGATGTCGAGCATCCGGTCCGCCTCATCCAAGATCACGACTTTGAGCTGATCCAATCGCAGACATCCCCGTTCGATCAAGTCGATGACTCGGCCGGGAGTTCCAATCGCGACTTGAACTCCCTTTTCGAGTTCGTTGATCTGCGAGCGGATCGGTCGGCCGCCGACGATGCAGACGCTGCGGCACATCGAGGAAAAACTCAGCCGTTTGCATTCCACGGCGATTTGTTCGCTGAGTTCGCGCGTCGGCGTCAGCACAAGGGCTTGGACGGCGCGGTTCTCGAAGTCCAGCCGTTCGAGCAGCGGCAAGACGAAAGCGGCGGTCTTGCCGGTTCCGGTGTGTGCTTGCCCGATGCAATCGACGCCGGTCATCGCCAGTGGGATGAACGCGACTTGGATCGGGCTGGGTTTCTCAAATTGAACGTTGCGGAGAGCGTTCAGCGTTGGTTCGCTCAAACCGAGATCGGCGAACGAGACCGAAGGGCTGGGGGCGGATGTCGTCAAACTCAAACTCCTGAAATTGCTGTCTTTTGTTCGTGTCGGGCGAAGATACCCGCGTGGGCGGCAAGCGTCAATTTGCGGGTCGCGCGGTGGCATTGGCAGGAGGTAAGGGGGCGGGAGTCTTTTTCAGGTCGGCAATCGGTCATTGGACGTCGAATCGAATCAGACAGTCAATCACCATTCGTCCGACCTGAAAAAGACTCCCGACCCCGTCGCGCCGTCGAGGCGATTGGATTCCGCACGCGGTTCGACTATCACATTCGAGAACGTTGGCTCAATTCACGCGAGCCGCGTGAACTACGAAATGGAGATGTCTCGTGAGCACAGCGCCGGCGGAGATCACAATCGAGATGATGCGGCAGTCGCTGACGGCGGCGGTCGTGTCGGATGCGTTGGACGGTTTGGGACACCGGCGGCATACGCCGGCCTTGCCGTTGCGACCGCTAACGGTCTGCGACGGAGTGCTTGTCGGCCGGTGTCGGACGACATTGTGGGCCGATATGGCACATCCCGATCCGAAACCCTACGAGTTGGAATTGCGGGCCGTCGATGCCTGTCAGCCGGACGACGTCTTGATCTGCGCCGCGAACGGCTCAAACCGATCGGGGATCTGGGGCGAGTTGTTGAGCACGGCGGCTCGCAATTGCGGCTGTGTCGGAGCGATCGTGGATGGCATGGTCCGCGATGTCCGGCAGATGTCGAAGATGGGCTTCGCCGTCTGGGCGTTGGGAACGAATCTGCTCGACAGCCTGCATCGGCAGCGGGTGATTGACGTGGATGTGCCGGTCGAAATCGGCGGGATCGAGTTTCGCTCGGGCGATCTCGTGATCGCGGATGTGGATGGCGTGGTCGTCGTACCGCGCGAACTGGAGACGGAAGCGATCCGCCGAGCTTGGGAAAAGGTGTACGCGGAGAATGTCACTCGCGATGCGATCCGTGGAGGGATGCTGGCCAGTGAGGCATACCGGAAGTACGGTGTGCTGTGAGTTGTCGCCTGACTCTCCGAGACTGTGAACTTTTTGGTAGCTGAAGTCGCCAGACTTCAGAATTCGCCGAGAAAACTGAACTCTGGCGAGTTCAGCTACCAATTCTTTCACAGCCTCTCCGAGTCGGGAGTGTTCCGCCGAATTCCCGACTCGGTGAGTCAGGCTACGGAGCGGTGCAACGAATTCTTGGTGGAGATGATCGAATGGCATGGCGAGTGGGATTCATCGGCGCGGGGCAAATGGCAACGGCGTTGGCTCGTGGGTTGATCGCGGCGGGGTTCACCTCGCCTGATCAGATCGTGGCCAGCGACGTGGTCCCGGCGGCGCGGCAGCACTTTGTGCAAGAAACGAAGTCCAGCACCGTCGGATCGAATGCGGAGGTCGTGGCCGCATCGCAGATCGTGGTTCTGGCGGTCAAGCCGCAGCAGATGAGCGGTGTGTTGGCAGAGTTGAAGGGCAAGGTCACTTCACAGCATTTGGTGATCTCGATCGCGGCGGGGGTGCCGCTGAAGACGTTGATCGCTGGATTGGGCGAGCATGCTCGGTTGGTGCGCGTGATGCCGAACACGCCCTGCTTGGTGGGAGCCTCGGCCAGCGGGTTTGCGATTGGCGGTGCGGCGACGAAGGAGGACGCGGTGCTCGTCGAGCAATTGCTGTCGGCGGTGGGAGTGGCGGTCTCGGTCGATGAAAAGTTACTGGATGCGGTGACGGGCTTGTCGGGCAGTGGGCCGGCCTACGTGTATCAAATCATCGAAGCGCTGAGCGACGGCGGAGTGCGCGTTGGCTTGCCGCGTGAGGTGGCGACGAAGCTGGCGGCTCAAACGTTGTTCGGTGCCGCGAAGATGGTGCTCGAAACGGGACAGCATCCGGGAGTTCTCAAGGATGCCGTGACTTCGCCCGGTGGCACCACGATTGCCGGCCTGCACGCTCTGGAACGAGGCGGACTCAGGGCAGCCTTGATGAACGCGGTCGAAGCGGCGACGAATCGGTCGAAGGAACTTGGGCAGTTGTCATAAGGTCGCTCGGATGACGGATCGCTCCGCAGAGAATACGCCTTCTGATGCTGACATTGGCGGCTCGTCCTCATCGCCGACGCACGCTGTCTCACAAAGTCAGATCATCGGCCAGGCACCGGTCAGCGGGTTTCTGCGTGTCGCGGATTTGCAGGACAAGATGCTGGGCGAGTTCCGGCTGTTGCGGCGTGTGGGTGGCGGCGGCATGGCGGAAGTTTGGCTGGCGGAGCAAACGTCGCTCAAGCGGCAAGTTGCTGTGAAGGTCATGAAGCCGGCGGTTCAAGCGGATGAAACCTGCCGCAAGCGATTCGAGCAAGAAGCGTTCGCGACCGCCGGGCTGAATCATCCGAGCATCGCCCAAGTTTACGCGATTGGTGAAGCGGACGGCGTGCGGTATATCGCTCAGGAGTACGTCGCCGGCATGAACATGCGGGACTACATCCTCAAGAAGGGCCCGCCGCCGGTCCACATCGCGGTGCATCTGATGAAGCAAGTGGCCGCCGCGCTGCAAGCGGCGGCTGAGAAGGGGATCGTGCATCGCGACATCAAGCCGGAGAACATCCTGCTGACTCGCAAAGGAGTCGCGAAGGTCGTTGATTTCGGGTTGGCCCAGCTCACACAAGGGGGCGACTTGCGGCTGACTCAGGCGGGCATGACGATGGGCACGCCGCTTTACATGAGTCCGGAACAAGTGCAGGGGTTGAAGGTCGATCAACGCAGCGATCTGTATTCGTTGGGCGCGACGTTCTATCACTTGTTGGCCGGTCGGCCGCCGTTTCGTGGCGACACTGCGCTCGCGGTCGCGTATCACCAAGTTCATACGCCGCCGCCGTCGCTGACGGACTCGCGGCCGGACGTCTCGACCGCGCTCAGTCGGCTCATTCAGCGGCTGTTGGCCAAGCAACCCGACGACCGATTTCCGTCGGCTCAGGCGTTGTTGCAAGAGTTACGAGAACTCGACAAACGGGGCGAGCACGAAAGTGATTTTGCGATACCAATCGAATCCGCGACGGAGAAAACGGATCAGCCGACCGTCAGTCGTTGGATCGAGTGGCGCGGCTGGTTGAGTCCCGTGGCGCATCCGTGGGGGGCGTTCGTGATCTGGGGACTGCTCTTGGTCACGGCTTTTGCCGCTGTCGGCCGACGGTCAGTGCGGGGGTCGTCGGCGATGGCAAATTTGCCGGGCGGAAAGCTGGCTCGTGTCGAACGTCAGCCGACCATCGCGCGGCAATTGGACCTCGCTCGCAACGCCGGCACCGACGATGACGCTTGGTGGGCGGTGCTGCTGTTCTTCGAGGGGAACGATCCGGAAAAACATCTCGCGCGGCAGGAACTGATCCCGCGGTTGTTTCAGCAGCAACGATTGGCCGAGGCGGAGCGGCTCTGTGGGGAAGTGCTGGAGGCCAACAACGCTCCGGAGTCCGCCGTCGTCACCGCCTGGGCGGGACGCGCTTTGAATCTGACATTGCAAGGCCGCATCGCCGACGCCGAACGAATCGAAGAACAACATCTGCGAGCTCACGGGGAAGAGATCCAGCGGCATTTGGGAGCGTGGTTGGACGAGTCGCTGCGACGCCGGCGAGGCCCGCCGCCCCCGTCACGCGGTTCCGATGCGTTGGACCGAAACAGGCGTCGCTTGTGAGGGGTCGGGCCTTCAAATTTCAAAATTG
>CAMDPX010000259.1 GCA_945905295.1 Planctomyces sp. SH-PL62
CGTGCCCTAATCGACTGGCGACCGTTCGTCTGTTGTTGAAGTGGGCACGAGAAAAAGACTCCCGACCCCTTCACTTGGTTCATTCCAACGGAGCCGAGATCTCCAACAAGTCCACTGCAGGTCGGCCATCGCAAAAAATCGTCGCCAAGCGACCGTAAGTTTGCCCATGCACCGGCATCTGCAACGCGTCGCTCAATCCCGGCCCGGCGGTGATTCGCAAGATCGCTCCGAGATCAATGTGCAGGAAAACATTGTGCTGGATCAGAATTCGTCCCAGCGGCGTCTGCTCGTGCAGGATCTCCTCGCGGACTCGCTCCGACACCGTCTTCAAATCGAAACGCACAATGCCGAACTGCACGACTTGATCGGTCCCTTGCTTCAAGAGCACGATCTTGCGGCTGTAGAGGTCCCCTTCCAATCGCTTCGCCAGCACGCGCACATCAACGGGGGACTTGTGAAACGATTCCATCGCCACCGTCATGTGATGATTGTGAGCCAACAAGGACTTGTATGGCTCCGGCGTCATCGCCGACGGGACATGCTCAGCCCGTTCGATCAGCGGCGAGACGCTGGGAAACAATTCGACCAGAGATTTGAGTTCGTCGTGTGGGTTCATGGTCTTTCGTAGCAACAGGCGGCTCGCCTGTCGTCCGGCCAGACAGGCGAGCCGCCTGTCGCTACGTGTATCGCACCAGCCGATGCTGCGGTTCAAAGTATTCGGGCAGCAGGCTATCGACTTGCAGCAGCCCCTTGCGAGTCAGCCGAACCTGACCGTCATCGACTTCCAGATATCCAGCGGCCTCTTGGTTGCGGAGCGGTTCGGCGAACTCCGCCAGCACGTCGACACCGAACTTGCGAGCGAACACTTCGGCATCGAGGTGCCCTTCTTTCAATTGCAGCACGAACTCGCGAATCAACAACTGGTGAGCCGTCGGCCGCATCGCGCGGTTGATCGGCAGCCGTCCCTCGGCCAGAACGGCCTTCTGATATTCTTCCAGCCCGTCGAAGTTCTGGTAATGCACCCCTTGCAGATGTCCGAACGCAGAGACTCCTGACGCCAACAGGTCCGTGCCACGAAACAGATTGTCGCGGTACACGAATCGGTCGGTAAGGAGACTCTTCACGAACTCGTTGCCGCTGGAGATCTGATAGCCGGAGGCCAGGAACCGGTCCATCGCCTCGCTGACCCAACGGCGCTTTGTCGGCCAATCGGCAACTGGCGAGGTGACGCCGTGCTCGCGCATTTCTTTCGAGATCAGCGTGTTGAACGGCAACTCCATCTGATAGACGGTGATGTTGTCCGGGCTGAGTTCAATCGCCTTCTCCACACACCGCAGCCAGTTCTCGTCCGTCTCACCGATCATGCCTGCGATCAGGTCGATGTTGATCTGCGGAAAGCCAACCTGTTGCAGCCAGTCGTAGGCTCGAAAAATTTCCGGCGAAAGATGCGCCCGCCCGTTCTCTTCCAGAATCGCGTCATTGAAATTCTCGACGCCGAGCGACACGCGCGTGACGCCGATTTCTTTCAGCGTCTTGACCTTCTCCAGGTTGAGCGTCCCCGGCTCGCACTCGAACGTCACCTCGTCCGCGTGATCCCACGAGATCGTCCGCCGCAGCGTGTCGCGCAGAAACAGCAATTGCTTCGAGCTGAGATAACTCGGCGTCCCGCCCCCGAAGTACACGACCTGCAACTGCCGTCCGCGCACTGCCGGTTGCTGTCCGAGCAACTCAATCTCACGGCCGAGCGACTCGACATACTGCTCGATCGCCGTCGCGTTCTGATTCGTGTAGACCCGGAAATAACAAAACTTGCACCGCTTCCGGCAAAACGGAATGTGCAAATACAGCCCCAACGAGACATCCCGATTCGGCTCGCTGGCGAACGCCGATTGAATCTCGCCGACCAACTCCGACTGCCATTGCGAGAACGGTGGATAGTTTGAGACGAAGTAGCTGCCGACTTCGGTCGAGCCGATTGCCGGGGTCACAGTTGGAGTAGGCACTGGCTCCAAAGCCAGAACAGGCAGCGAACTGGCGGATTCCACGGTCATCAGAATTGCGTCTCCACTTCAGCGATTTCGCCAACGGGCGGATTCAACGAGCAGTGTGCTCATTTTGTTGGGAGTCCAAGCGGTATCGCAAGGCAACCCAGAGGAATCTCGCTTGGGTGTGGATGCGGTTTGAATTAACGTGATTCCATGCCGACGGTTCTGCGACAAGATGGATTCGATGTCATGATCCACACCGACGATCACGAACCGCCTCATGTGCATTGTTACGGCGAGAATGCCGTCGTCGTGGTCGAACTGGAGCCGATACGAATCCGCCGCCGTCGAGGCAGTGATCGAGACGTCCGAGTCGCGTGGAACGTCGTCGAGCAGCACCGCGAGTTTCTGCGACAAAAGTGGAGTGAGATTCATGGCGAAGACTAAAACGACGTCCGGGAAAATTTCAGTCGACCAATGGAAGCGGATGTTGGCCGATGCCGATCAAAACTGGCAGGACTACATCGAGCGCTGGCCGCCGGCGAAGTCCGTTCGCTACGACCGAGCGACCAAGCGAGTCGTCGTGCAACTCGTGAATGGCCTGCGTTTGGAAGTTCCTGCCGTCAAGCTGCAAGGTGTCGCTGGCGGTAACGAACGACAACGGGCCGATGTGCATTGCATCGGCGACGGCACCTGCTTGGAGTGGCGAGCGCTCGACCAGCATTTTTCGATCGAGGGCCTGCTCACTGGCCGCTTCGGAAACAAAGAGTGGATGAAATCGCTCACACGCAGGCGGAGCGGACTCGAATCCACCGCCCTCTCCACGATGGAGGGCCAAATCCGCCGCAAGCGAAGCGCTGCACGCAAGATTGCGGAAGCACGCTCGTAATGCCACGAGTCGTCTTACAGCGAAAGCCTCGCCAAAGTGGCGGCTTTGACCGTTTCCCATGAGACGAAGTCATCCGGGTTCTGCTCTTGGTCGCGCAATCGCCGTTCGAGTTCTTGCTGCTGGGACTCGCTGAGCGGAACCGTCTGCTGCGTCTGTGCGATGCTGTCCCAAATCTCTTCGACCAGCAACAGCCGGTCTTCAACGCTTAGCCGGTCAATGTGTAATTCAGTCAGCAGCGGCATCGACGGTCTCCGTTCATGAATTCAGATCAATTAGATTTCAATCACGTTCGATCTACTTCTGTGCAAACTCCGAACGCGCATAAGACTCCAAGAACCCGCACTTGACACACCGATATGTTGCGATCGGAATTTGTTGTCCGTCCGAAATCCCTTTCAAACCGGCCCAAAAAGAATAAACCGGTGCGCCCTCTATCCACTGGCAAATGAAGGAATTATCAAGCCCATGAATGGGTTGACCGGGGACAAATCCTTGCCTCATTTCACTTCTGCATTTGGGGCAAACCAAAGAGTTGTCGTTCACGGCATTGGCTCCCTGCTGGATTTCATTCGCCAAAACAAATCAACGCTCCGTCATTTCCTTCGGCCCCGATCACAAGGCAACCCTCGCCAACGGCCGGAGATGCCGACAGTCCTCGGCCGGGGACTTGGTGCTTTTCGAGCAGCGTACCGTCGGCGAGTTTGACCTCGTAGAGGAATCCATCTTTCGATCCGACAAACACTCGGTCGCCGACGACGACTGGTGAGCTGTTGACTTGGCCGCGAGTCGCCAGTTTCCAGACCCCTTTGCCGGTGGCCCGGTCGATGGCGTGGAGTTGTTTGTCTTGGCCGCCGATGAGCACCAGCTTGTCGGTCAGCGCGGCGGATGAGTGAAACGGTTCCGCACGCTGCGGGTCGCTGTAGCGCCAGACGATTTCTTTCTTCCGCCAGTCGAGGCAGATGACTTCACTCTCGTGCGTGCCGACATACAACAGGTCTCCGCTGACGGCCGGTGACGCGATCAGGAATCGTTCCAGCGGCATGTCCGTCTCTTGCTCACCGGTCTCAATGTTGATGACGCGCATGTGCTGATCGCAGCCGGTCACGAACGTGTGCTTGCCGGAAACCGCCGGCGAGCCGTTCACGCGGTCCTCCGTCTGATACTGCCAGAGTTTCGTGCCGTCGGTCGCTTTCACGCAGTACAGCGAGCTGTCATACGAGCCGAAGATCAGCCGATCGCCGACGACATTCGCCGACGCGATGATTTGCCCGTTCGACGCGAACGTCCATTTCTTCTTTCCCGTCTTGCGGTCGATCGCGTGAAAGACACCGTCTTCGTCGCCGGCAAACACGCCGTCGGCGGTTACGGTCGGAGACGACTGAAAGCCGGGGAGGAACGAATTCTTCTCGACCTTATCGAGCGTGCGATACGACCAGACGATCTCGCCGGTCGAAAGTTTCAGACAAAGCATCTCGCCGGTGAGCGCGCCGACGTAAACGTGTTCGCCGACGATCGCGGCGGTCGACGTGAAGCCGTCCTTCGACGTGATCTTCCACTTTTGCTTGAGCTTGCTCGGCAGCGGACTGCTGGCGACGCCGGCCAAGTCCGCCGTGCGGCGAAACGTCGGCCAACTGCTGTCGAGCTTCGTGGACTTCGCTTCTTGTGCTGTTGCGGCCATCGACAACGACAGCCATGTAATAGCTAAGGTCAAAATCGAAAAACGGTATAACGGCGATCGGCTTCCGGCTTTCGGCTTTCGGCCGGAATGCAGCCACCTAGCCCCTAACCCCAAACCCCTAACCCCTGTCCTTACATCGCGCATTCGAAAAGCTCCTGCAAACTGGAGGTATCCACGGGACGCGGATTGAACTTGGCGGTCCATTGAGCAGCCGCCTCGCTCGCCATCACGGGGATCATTCTCTGAGTGACACCGCAGGCCGACAAGCAGGTCGGCAAATCGACCAGGTTCGCGAGTTCGGTGATGCGGTCCGCCAGGAGTTCACCGGCTCGCGGATCATCGGCCGAGCACAACGCCGCATCAGCCGCGAGTTCCCCGAACAGGCCGTTGACCGACGACGCATTGAATCGAATCACATGCGGCAGCATCACGGCGATCGCGACTCCGTGCGTCAGGCCAAAGTGAGCCGACAGCGGATTCGCCAACGCATGAGTCGCTCCCAGCATCGAGTTCTCGATGGCCGCCCCGGCGAAATGGGCTCCCAACAGCATCGCGCCGGCATCGGACAGTAGTGTCGTCTCATCGGTGTGCCCCGGCTGTTCCTCGCAGATCACGGCTGGAAACGCCAATGACAGCAATTGCCACGCTCGGCGGCTGAAGCGTTGCGACAACGGAGTCCGTTTCGTCGTGACGTGCGATTCGATGGCGTGGCTGATGGCATCGATCCCCGTCGCCGCCGTCACCGAAGCGGGCATCGTCAGCGTCAGCAGCGGGTCGAGGATCGCGATGCGAGCTGCGGCCTTGGGATCACCGCAGGCCATTTTCATGTGCGTCTTGGAATTGGCGATGATCGCGAACGACTGAGCTTCACTGCCGGTCCCCGCCGTCGTCGGCAGCGCGATCAGTGGCAACATCGGCCGCGACGCTTTGCCGTAGCCCCAGTAATCCTCCATGCGACCGCCGTTGGTCAGCAGAAAATTGATCCCCTTCGCGCAGTCCATGCTGCTGCCGCCGCCGAGTCCCACGATCAAGTCGATCTGTGCTTGCTGGGCGACTTCCAAACCCCGTTCGACATCGGCGGTGGTCGGATCGTGCGGCACCTCGTCGAACACAGTCACTTGCAAGCCGGCCGCTTTCAGCGATTCGACCGCGTGCTGTTCGTGCCCCGCTCGTGCCAAGCCTTGATCCGTGACGAGCAACACGCGCCGGCCGTTCAACTCGCGAGCCAATTCTCCCAGCCGCTTCGCGCTGCCCGCTCCAAACAGGACTTGAGTCGCATCGCTTTTCAAAGACACCGGCCCCGCCGAATCTTCCAAATTGTCGAGCAAGTCCAGCGCAGTCATGCGGAAACTCGTCGGAGGGCGGTTGAGGCGGGGGGACACCAGGCAGGAACGCTCAGCGAGCGTGGCGAGATTCTACGGCGTATCAAAGGCTGCGGCCAAGTCTGTTCGTCGAGTCCGGCCGAACGCCGTCAGCCGAACGCCGACAGCCGTTATACAGTTTTTACGAAACCGGCAACGTGAAGCAGATCGAAGTCCCCGCACTGACTGTGGACTCGGCCCAAATGGTCCCGCCATGACGTTGCACGATTCTCTGAGCCACCGCCAAGCCGGCGCCCACACCCGGCACGTCCGAATGACACCGCTGAAACATCTGAAACACGCGAGCCAAATGCTGCGGCGCGATGCCGCGCCCGTTGTCGGTCAACCGAAACAGCCACAGCGTTCGCGGATCGGTTTGAGCCGACTCAATTCGCTCTGCCGCGAGCCGCACTCGCAACGGTTTCTCACCACGAAACTTGATGGCGTTCTCCAGCAACTCAGACAGCAATTGCGCGAGTTGCTTCGTGTCCGCCATCACGAGGGGAAGTTCGTCTTGCTCGATAGACGCCGCGGCCTCGCGAATTCGTGACGCGGTGGCGGCTTTCACCGACTGCCACACCTCAGCGACGTTCGTTAGCGAAAGCGGCTGCCCGCGCGATTCGATGCGCGAGTACGCCAGCAAGCCATCCAGTTGAGCTTGCAGGTCGGTGGCCCCTTTGGACATCAACCGCAAAAAGTTTTGACCGTCCGCATCGAGCGACTCGGCATACCGCCGAGTCAGCAAATCCGCGAATCCCTTGATCGCACGAGCCGACGCACCGAGGTCATGCGACACCGCATAGACCAGCTCTTGCAGCGACTGCTCGGCAGACTTCGCGGTGTTCGGCAGTGGATCGGAAGAGAACATAAGCAAGTCAAAACGAATCCGTACCGCGACCGTGAGGGAGCGGCCGAGTACGTAGTCCGACTGCGCACCTTTGCTCGTAGTGACCCCATTTATGGGGTCGAGACCGACCCGATAAATCGGGTCACTACGAGCGATCGTGCGCAGTAGTAGTAGAAAGGGGCCGCTCCCTCACGGTCGCGGTACGGCTTTGATCGGTCGCCAGAATATCGGGGTGGCCGATTTCGCTCGTCCCCGAAACCGGCAAAGTTTGACAAGCCTCGCCCAACCGCGCCGGTTCTGTGGATTGCTCTGGCGGAACAACGTGTCCCTCAACCCAGGCAATGTTCTGGCGAGTCGCGTTGGCTCGTCCGGAGTGTGAAGAGATGCCGGTTGTCCCTCCGATACCGACTAGAGAACCCACTCGTGGCCGACGCTGCTAGCGTCGGTCAGACAGTCAGATGCGAGACGCATCTGCTACGACGACACGGAAAGTCACTCCATGACCGAACCGCTCACCCCGAATACTGAAATCGAAGCGTTACAGCAGGAAGTCGCCACCTTGCGGCACAAACTGCTCCAGTCGCAGCGGCTGAGCACTGTCGGAGCGCTCGCCTCATCGGTCACGCACGAGTTCAACAACATCCTCACGACGGTCATCAACTACGCGAAGATGGGCCTGCGTCACAAAGACGCGAACTCGCGCGACAAGTCGTTCGACAAAATCCTCGCCGCCGGCCAGCGAGCCGCGAAGATCACCACCGGCATGTTGTCCTACGCTCGCGGACGAGGCGACCGCCGCGAGCCATATGACCTCGTCACTCTCGTCCAAGAAGTGCTGGTGCTCGTCGAGAAAGACTTGCAGATGCACCGCGCCCGGCTGGAAACGAACTTCGCCGAACACCCGCAAGCCGAAATCAACGCCGGCCAGATTCAACAAGTCCTGTTGAATCTGATTATCAACGCTCGGCAATCGATGCCCAACGGCGGACGTCTGCTGATCTCGGTCACGTCCAATCGAGAGTCCGGCTTCGCCGAAATCGGAGTCCGAGATAGCGGCTGTGGCATCGCCCCCGAACAACTCAAAAAGATCTTCGACCCGTTCTTCTCAACCAAACAAGCTGACGAGAACGGCCAAGGAGGCAGCGGCCTCGGCTTGTCGTTGTGTCGCGAAGTCATCGAAGCCCATCACGGCCGCATCCGCGTCGAGAGCACCGTCGGTGTCGGCACGCAATTCACACTCAAGCTGCCGCTGGTTGCCGCGACGGCCGGGTCGATCGGTCCGAAAAAGGCGATGCAAAAGGTCGGCTGATCGTGGCCGCCAACGTAGCCGTCACGCTCCTGCGTGACGACCCGAACGCTTCACAACGGCGGCATCGTCTCAGCAATCGAAGTTCTGTGAAGCGTTCGGCTCATCACGCGGAGCGATGATGGCTACGTGCAGCGACAGCGGGCTACACTGCCGCCATGCGACGCCGAGTCCTCATCGCTGGCCTGTTTCACGAAACACACACGTTCTTGACTGAACGAACTCCGTGGTCCGCTTTCTCCGTGCGGCGCGGCACTGAGTTCTTCACCGCTCGCGGAGACGGCTCGCCGCTCGCCGGAGTCTTGGACATCGCCGACGAACGGGGCTGGGAAGTGGTCCCCACCATCGACGCGCGAGCCACTCCCAGCGGCACCGTCGAAGACAGCGCCTTCGAGCAATTCTGGTCCGAACTCCGAGCCACCGCCGAACCAGCGCTCCAGCAAGGTCTCGACGGCATCTATCTCGTCCTTCACGGTGCGATGGCCACAGAGACCATTCGCGATCCCGAAGGGGAAATGATCCGCCGACTGCGAGCGCTTCCAGGCGGCAACGAAGTCCCCATCGGCGGTGTCCTCGATCTTCACGGAAACATCTCGCGCGAGTTCGCCGAAGCCACACAGGCATTCGTCGCGTACCGCAAGAACCCGCACACCGACGCCTGCGAAGCCGCTCGCGACGGCGCGAGATTGCTCGACCGTGTGATGAACTCCGACCGCTGGCCGGTCACGCTGCACGCCGCTCCCAACATCGTGTGGCCGCCGACCGGCGTGAGCACACAAGACGAGCCGATGCGTGTGCTCGAAGAACTCGCTCGCGAGATCGAACGCCAGCATCCCGACATCGCGGCGGTGAGCGTCTTCGCCAGCTATTCGTTCGCCGACACGCCCGATACCGGCGTGTCATTCATGGCCGTGACGTTCGGGGATCCGAACAAAACGCGCGGTGCGCTCCAGTCACTCTGCGACGAAGCCCTCCGGCGAAGCGAACAAGGCAACGTCGTGCCGCCGTCGCTCGAAAGCATGATTCCGACCATCCAGGCCGAGGTCGCATGCGGCGAAACGCCGGTCATCATCGTCGAACCCTCCGACAACATCGGCGGCGGAGCACCCGGCGACATGACCCATGTGTTTCGTGCGCTCGCCGTGCATGGCATCGGCAACTCCGCCGTCGTCATCAACGATCCCATCGCAGTGGCAGAAGTGAGATCACTGCCAATTGGTTGGCGCGGATCGCTGACATTCGGTGGCCGCAGTGATTCGCGATTCGATTCGCCGGTGACGTGCGATGTCGAATTGCTCTCCGTCAGCGACGGCCAGTTCACACTGGAAGACCGGCACAGTCATCTCGCCTCGATGTGCGGAGTCCAAATCGACATGGGGCCGTGCGCCGTTGTCCGTTTCGCAGGTCAGCCTTTCCAGGCGGACCCGAATGGCGAACCGGTGTCAAAAGGCGCAACGGATCAGCCTGGAAAGGCTGACCTACAGGGGATTCGCGTCCTGCTGACCAGCCGCAAGACGCCGCCGTTTGATCTCGGCCAGCTTCGCAGCCAAGGGATCATCCCAGAGTCGCTCTCCGTGATCGGCGTCAAAGCCGCAGTCGCGCATCGCCAAGCCTACGATCCCATCGCGAAGCACAGCCATACCGTCAATACTCTCGGCCCCTGCACCAGCGATCTTCGCTCGCTCCCGTTCGAGCAAATCCGCCGGCCGGTGTTTCCGCTCGACCGCCCGTAGAAACGAAAGCCTCAAATGGACAAGAAAAGTAAGAAACGAATCGACGTTCTGCGAAGCAACTTGCAACGCCTCCGTCAGCAACTCTCCGGAGCGAAGCAGCAATCGGATGATCTGGAAGAAGCGCAGACTCTCAAGAAGCAGATCGCTTCGGTTGAGGCCGAATTGCAAACGCTCACGGGGAGTCAAAGCCCAGGTCCAAAGCAGTAGGACAAAACCGTGGTTTCGGTGTTCGGAGAGAAGCAGGCAATTCCTCGAACACACCGATTAAACAGTTCCGAGTTTGTGTGCCGCAACGGGTGACTTCTTAGCCAACATTTTTCGAGTCCGTTCCACAGCACGCCGCTCTTTTGATTGCCGCTGCCGATACTCCGGCGAGTATTCGTCGAGGATCGCATCCGACGCGGCTTCGTACTCGCCCAAGCGAATGGTCTGTCCGCAATCAGTCACTGCGAAGTCTTTGAAGTTGGGAACGACCCCGTCACCCGAAGTCGGAAACGCAGAGAACGGGACTGCGAGCGTTTCCAGATTCCCGCGCAGCAGCGTGACCATTTCGCTGGAATGATCCACAAGTCCGCCGACAAACAGATCGGCGCGGTTTTTCGCGGCCAATGCTTCCGCGAGTTCGTCTTGCGGCAGCGTCACCCCCAGGAGAGGGCCTCGCTCAAAACGCTGTGACCTCGTCACGATGAGAAACTCCAGTTGGTTAAGTAAAAGCAAAGTCGGCCGCAAGACTACGTCGGCGGTGTTTCCATCTTGGCCTCTGGGGTGTCACGGCGATTCGCTCTCGCGAGCAGCGATAAGACAGCCGCTTTCACAACGGGCTGACTAAGCACCGCCTCAATCTTCTCAGTGAACTCGGCCGGAGACGTCGCCAACCATTCGTTCTCAACCCAGGTTCCCGGCTCTGACTCAAACATCGTTGAGAAACCTCCCTGCGCCGCGTGAAAGCCTTGCAAAGCTGCTCCGAGCGAGATCTTGCCAGGTCGGAAAAGTTTTTCTCTGAGGTACTCCGGCAACTTTCCATCCGGCGGGAGAATCTGCACCGGATACTCGAATTCCAGGCGATGCTGAGCACTGAAAAGACGAATCCGGCTAGCGAGGCGCGGTGCCTCGACCTCAAAACCCAAAACGATTCGGTCATCGCTGGAAACTTTTTCGACATGGGCAATCAAAACTCCATTTGTCCGTGCCTCAAGCTGCTGGGCCTGATGATTCAGAATTTCTTCCGGGCTAACAACGTCTTGGGACTGGATGTCGTCGGGCCACAGGTCGCGTAATACAGCGGACATTTTCTGACTCCTCATTCGGCGGAACGAAGGCGAAAGACAATCGGAAAATGGTCCGAACCGACGTCGGGATTTGGCCGACCATTTTGTTTCAGCAGGGAAACCTCTCCGATTTCCGTCACGATCTCGACATCTCCCTGAAACCACGGCAAAGCGGCGGGGCGAATCAAGACCTGATCGAACATGTCCCAATCATAAGAAATCTGGCCGGGACGCCGATAGTAGATTGTGCCGGGTGGTCCGGGAGTCCGATCACCGAAGAAGCCCCACATTGGATTGTAGAAAAAGGGATACTGACGCCCTTGAACGGTCCGTGTGCCGTCTGAAACGGCGGCTCTGGTCATCATGGCGTGAAACCCGTTTGCAGCCACGACACCAGAATCAAATGGATTCATGTTGAAGTCGCCAAAAACGACCGTCCGTTCGTGACCTCGCAGCTTTACTTCACGGCGGATGGCATCTGCCAGAACCGTCGCTTCGGCGAGTTGATCTTGTCCGTCCAGATTCACTTTGCTTTGGAGATGAACCGCCGCCAGCAAGAATTCCGCTCCGGCCATCTTCAGGAGTCTGATCGAAACGCGGCCGAAACATCTCCGTACGTTTCGTGAAGATCCATCTCCTGACCACGTGCAAAAATCTGAAAACGATCAACTGTTGCCACAGGTTGTTGAAACGTGTGCCCGACATTCGCGCGCAAGCTTTGCAACAACCGTTCTCGATCCGAACCGGACTCCGCGAGGACGATGACGTCGGCTTCTTTCTGCGCGACAAGCTGACAAATCAAATCCGTTCGATCTGCTTCATTGACGTTCCAAAAGATGCAGGTCAAGGAGTTGGCCAAGATCGTGCCCTCAAACCGAAATCGTTCAGCGAGCAACACGCCGCCGACACGATTATCGGTCAATCTCGCCCATCAGTAAATCAAGTTGACTATTTTTGCCGTGTTTTGTAGGCTTTATTGATACCGATGCACCTTTGATGCACCGTATCCTACAAAGAAGCCAAACATGCGGCAACCACACCCTTGGTACTCCGAAACTCGATCTAGCGGC
>CAMDPX010000260.1 GCA_945905295.1 Planctomyces sp. SH-PL62
CCCCGGTGGTTTCGCCGCAACCGACAAACCGGGGGGCTGACGCCGCCCCGCTCGCCAACACATCGGATGGTTCGATTGACCTCGACAATGAACCGAAGCTTGGGCTGGCCTATCGAGTCCGAGTCATTCGCGGTGCGGAGGATGATCTGCGAGCGCTCGCTCAGAAGTTCAATGAAAAACTGATCGCGAAGCCGGGTGCTCTGGTCGTTGTCGAGCACAATGAGGTGCTGAGGCTGCTGGAAGACGCGCAAGCATTTCCGCGACTCAACCTGATTTCGCATCCCGTTGCGACAGGTCGCGGTCGCAAGAGTGTCAGCATCGCCGACACGGCAACGTTCGCCGTTCCTGTTGAGTCGACCGCAGCCGATGGGACGACAACGTTGATCGAGCAGAGCCGCGAATACGGCTGGCGGTTGACGATGCAACCGCAGTCCGTTGGTATCGATTCACTACGACTGCATGTGGTGAATGAACTGAGTCGATTGAACAACGACTCTGCTGTGAAGGTTCACTATCAAACGACTGGCGAGGACAAACTGATCCCCGGACTCGACGTGCAGCGGACGAATACGACCGTCGAATTAAAGCACGCCCAACATTTGGTCTTTCCCATCACCAAAGTGCCGAATGCCGACAGTCAGGATGTCATGCTGGTGATGATGCAGGCTTGCCTGGTCGTTTTAGACGAGGCTCCGCAGCAACCTGAGCCAACTCCAAGGAACGTGCCGGGACCATCAAATCGTCGCGGCGTTGGTGTGAACTCCTATGCCGGAGTCACCGGCACGATCGTGTCCGAGCCGTGGTCGACGAGTCCCCCGGCGCATCCCGCACCAGAAGTTTATGTGCCCTATACTCCGTCCTCCGAGCAGCAGATTTTGATGTCGTTCACGATCTACGAAGCGGACGAGGACGCTCTGAATGAATTGTGTTTCAAGACGGGTCGCGGCAAGACGGTTTCTGGCAATCGGCATTTAGGGGCGCTCGCTCAGGTTCATACCGATCAAGCGGTGATCGCCAAGCTGACGGCGATGGAACGTGAAAAGCGGATTCGAGTACTCAGCAATCCGTCGATCACAACGCTCAATGGGCGCACGGCCGGCTATTCGAGTCATGGAGAAGTCGCCAATCCGACAGTCATCGGTGTGAGCGGGACAAAGGGAGCTGTGACGACCTTCCCTGGTCTTGGTCTGCTACTCACGGCCAAACCGAAGGTCATTCACCCAAGCGTGCTGCACATCTCGATGACGCTGAGCGGTTCCAGTTTGGGGCTTGGGAACGAAAACAACGTCGGTGCCCAGACCGGGTTGCCGATGCTGATGTCGCAAGCAATCCAATTGGATTTGATGATGACGCCGAACGAGCCAGTGTTCTTCGGCCCAATTGGCGAACCGGGCGAGAAAGGCACGCGTCTGATCGCGACGCTGTCCGCGAAGATCGTGGAACCGGATCACGGTGCCGCGGCGAGTGACGGCCAGGCAAAGGCTGCGGTTCAACCGGTCGAGCGGCCCAGCAAGTACGACTGGAAGGCGCAGCCAGTGGCCGCCAACTTGCGTGTGGAAAAACTTGTCTCGACCAACTTTGATCATGTCTCCCTGAAGGACGCGATGAAACAGTTGAGCCAATCAACCGGCTGCAACATCGTCATCGAAAAGAGGGGACTCGAAGACGAGGGGCTCACAGACAAAGAGTTCGTCACACTTGCCGTTGATCAAGTCAAACTCGGTTCGGCGCTGACGCTGCTGCTCGATCCGCTGAAGCTCGGCTATCGCGTCGAGGAAAGCGGTGTGATCGTCGTGACCAGCCAACAACGGCTGAAAGGGCCAGCCATCCTCGCCACTTATTCGGTGGCCGATCTGGTCGTGCCGGTGCCGAAGCGAGTCGTGCCGAAGCGAGTCGTCGTGAAGTTGAATCCCAATCGAGGAGTGACGAGCGATGCACCGAAGCCAGATAGGCAGCCTGACTCGGCAGCGCCAGAGTCCGAAGATCGAGCCAAGACGACGAAGCTTCAGTTGCAAGGAATCACTGATCTGATCATTTCAACCTGTCAGCCCAACACATGGGCCGAAGTCGGCGGTGGCGGTCAGATCAAAGCGAACGACTCGACGCTCAGCCTCGTCGTGCGGCAGACTCAGGATGTGCATGAAGAGATTCGCAAAATGCTCGAACAACTGCGACGACAGCAACACACGCAGGCTGTGTTGCAGATCGAAACGTGGACCGTGCCCAACGACTTTTGGGAACGACTCCAAAAGCTCGATGTGGACCTGCAAAACTATCCGTTGCCGGGGCCGGCGTCGCCCGCCCATGTGCTGGCTCTCCCGGAGTCGCCGACTGGCAGATTCCTGTTTCCGTTGCCGGGTCCGAATCCTCTCGCCGAAGCGCCGCTGCTTCGGCTCGGATTGCTCACGCGAAAAGAAGCCAAGCTGCTCGCGAGTGTTTGCCAGACCAAGGCCAGTCCCAAAGTCACGCTCTTCAACGGCCAGGAATTGGAGTTGATCGACGGTCTCTATTCGCCCCCCACGCGGTTGGTCCTGAAGCCGGTCCTCTTCGACGATCTCAAGCGTTTGCGTCTGCACGCCGCCGTGATGAAACCCGGCGACGTGGAACCCGATGCCGAGCCGGACTTCACGAAGTGCGTGGTGGCCCTCGAAGCGGAGCACGCAATTCTCCTCGACGCCTTCCCGCAGGAGTTCAGTGTTGTCGAAGAGAAAAGCACAACACTCACGCCCAACGGGATCACAACGAAGAGCCTCGGCAAGCGAAACGTCAACGCCGCACACCGCACGCTGCTGCTCATCACGGGCACGGTTCTGGTTGCCGAAGAAGAGGAGTCCCTTCTGGGAATCCCTCAGTAAATCAAACTGAGCAGTTTGTGAGTCCCGTTAGGGACGCTTCGAAAATAGCCCAGCACGTCAGTGCTGGGTGACGAGGCCAAAATCACCGCAAAGTCCCGTTAGGGACGACAGAAAATCGAGCCTGATCTGTCGTCCCTGACGGGACTCAGGGGATCAATCTCGACTTGATCCCAGCACTGGAAGTGCTGGGCTACTTTCGGGTGTCCCTGCCGGGACAAAAACAAAACTGCTCAGCTTGAGTCAGTAAATCGCCGTGCAAACCGTCGCCAGCCAGCCACGGCGATGGTCCGGCCGAAACTCTCCGCTAGCCAAGAGGGACTGACAGAAACTGATTCAGCGTTCGAGGCGGAGTTGTTCAGCCGCTCGGCGATGTTCTTTGAAGAACTTCACGATCAGCAATTCCGCCGGACAGTGGCTCGTCGTGACCCCATTGATGGGGCGAGATGGATGGGGGCGAGGCCGACCCGATGAATCGGGTCACTACGAGCGCTCATTTGGCCGTTCGGCGATGTTCTTTGAAGAACTTCACGATCAGTGCTGGAGCTTCCTCCGGGTACTTGTGCGTGCCCGGATGGATCATCGTCACAACGGGAGTGCCGTCCTTCGATGGATACGACGTGCAGTTCTTGTCCCACGCCGTTCCCTCGCCGCAGCCGTTGAGCGTTCGCAGGCGCGTCATCATCGCTTGCTGCCAGGTGAACTTCACGAGCTCGTCGTTCTCAGCGGCGATGTGCATGACGGGTTTGGGCTTGAGGTCACCCAGCAATCGTCCTCCCACCGCGGCCGACGGTGCGACCGCTGCGAAGACATCGCCACGAGCGGCCCACAGTAAATAAGTGAAGCCGCCGCCATTCGAGTGCCCTGTCGAGTAGACGCGGCGCTCGTCGATCTTGTGCTTCTCTTTCGTCGAGGCCAGCACCGCGTCGAAGAATTTCAGGTCGCGATCGCTCTGATCTCCAACCGTGCTTTGCCAACCCGGCTTCTTCCCTTCGGGATCAGTCAGCCGTCCCGGCGTGTTCAGCCCCTGCATGTAGACGACGACCGCTTCGGGCCACAGTTCGTGCAGCCGAAAGCTGCGAGCCGCATTCCGCATGTTGCCGCCATGCCCGTGAAAGCCAAAGACCAACGGTGGGGGATCGCTGGGCGGTTTGCTCGGCGCGAACACGTCGGCCTCGCGCTTCACACCGTCAATCGTCCATTCCGTTCGAGTCGGATCGGCCGCCGATACGCTGGCACTCTGCGCGACGAACAGAGCAACAAAAATCATGGTCACCGTTCGCATGGGCTTCTCCTTGGACTTGTTCGCGGCGAAAGATCACTCAGCTCGATCAAACACAGGATGAGACGGCGGGTTCCGAGAAGTCCGTAGCCTGACTCTCCGAGTCGGGCATTCTGCGAGTAACTGCCCGACTCGGAGAGGCTGTGAAGTTTTCGTGGAGCACGTTTTCAACGTGCTCGAAAATAGGCCGATTGGGCACGTTGAAAACGTGCCCCACGTCATTTATTCACAGCCTCGGAGAGTCAGGCTACGGGCGAGTCAGGCTACGGCGAAAGGACGCTTCTCGGATAGCCTCTGTGGTGCGTTCGGCTGGCGTGTAACGGGCTGGCGTATGTGTGAGTGGCTGGCCGAAGTGGTGCGACAAGTTCTTCCTTCGATCGACGGATGCGATATGACTCGCGGCAATTCCACCCCGGATCTCGGTGCGCGGCTGCGAGCGGGGGATGAAGAGGTCTTGGAGTTAATCCTGCGCACGCATGGGCCGCCGATTCTGGCGCTGCTCAGGCAACGCTTTGTCGGACCTCTGACCGCCACCGATTTCGAGGATGTCCTGGCCGCGGCGTTGTTTCGGATGTGGCAGCACCGGGCGCGGTTTGATCCGACGCTCGCATCGCTCCGTGTCTGGCTGTTTCGCATTGCCGAGAACATCGCGCGGGATGTTTTGAAACTTGGGTGGCAGAAAGCTCGGCAGTTGGAATTGAGCACCGAGCCAATGCAGCTTGCGGAGACGACGGATCATCGCCGGCCGGATCTTGATGCCGCGGACGATCCTTCGTCGGCAAAGAGGATTCCGTCCGAGCAACTGCGCGAGTTGCTCGCGCTGCTGCCGGAGAATCAACGCCGCATCGTGCTCGCCGATGCGGACTCGCGCGACGGTGTCGTTGCGAGTCACGACTTGTCGAAGGAGCTGGGCATCCCCCCCTCCACCGTACGTGTCTACCGTCGTCGGGCGCTTGAGCGACTGCGGCGCGAGATCGAACTACGCGGGTTCCTTGAGGAAGCAAAGCCATGAGCGATTCACTGAATCACGACCGTTTGTCGGACGACCTCTTTCGCAACCGTATTGCCGCGGCGCTGAGCGAACTGGATCAACCGGAATCTGCTGCGGATATCGCCGCCGCACTGGACTCGATTGATGCCGAGCCGCTCACGGAAGCGGCGACGCGGCGCATCATGCAGCAGGTGCAGCAATGGAATCTTCTTGCTTGTGAATCGATCGATTCTCAGGCGAGCGGGGTGGCGTCAGCCCCCCGGTTGTCAGTGGCCATCGACGCCACCGGGGGGCTGACGCCGCCCCGCTCGCCAATTCTTTCATCGACTCTCCGAGTCGAACGGCTCGGCTCAGAGAGCCGAGCGACGGGGCGGCGGCTGTCCCAACTCGTCATCGTTGTGGCGTGCGCGGCGTTGGTCGCCGTCGGACTGGTCTTTCAACGGTTCGATGACGCCGAGCGACCGCCGCTGCGGACGGGCGAATTGATTTCGTGGAATGATCGTCAGCCGGGTTCTCGATCAAGCCACACAGAGCAGTCCACAAACAGCGCGGCGATCCAGCGCGTGACGCTCGGTGAGACGCTCAGCACGGGACCGCGCGAGAAGCGGCGCGTGACGTTATTGGATGGCTCGGTGCTGTCGATCAACGAACGGTCGCGAGTCATCATCAGCGGCAATCGGCGTGTGAAGCTGTTGGCGGGTGAAGTGTTTGTCGAAGTGATGCCCGCTAAGAACTCCGAGCGATTCGTCGTCGAGACACCGCAGCGCACGGTCACGGCGCTGGGGACGAAGTTTGTCGTGAAGGCTCAGGGGCCGGCGACCAGCGTCGTGGTCACGCAGGGCAAGGTGCAGGTCAGCGGCGTCGACGAAGTCATTCCCGCCGGGCAGGAACTGATCGCCGATCTCAACGAATCCACATCGGCGGAACTGCGGCCGGCGAAGCGGTCGGCGTATGTCGTCGAGTGGGTCAAGGACTTGATGGCGTCGGCAGGCTCGATCGTCGTGCCGGTCAGCGAACATGCCGGTGGGACCGTCACCGTCGTCGATCCGCAGGGGCAGGAGATGAAACTGTCGCTGCGAAAGTTTCATGTCGACGTCCACATCGAAGAGGGGTTCGCTCGGACGACGATCGATCAGACGTACTTCAATCACACCTGGCAGCAGCTTGAGGGAACGTTCCGCTTCCCGCTGCCGGCCGATGCCTCGCTGTCGCGATTGGCGATGTATGTGAACGGCAAGCTGATGGAAGGGGGCATGGTCGAGCGGGACTATGGCCGCAACGTCTTCGAGCAGATTCGTCACACGAAGCGCGACCCGGCGTTGCTGGAGTGGGTCGATGGCAGCACGTTTCAGATGCGCGTCTTCCCGCTGGAAGCTCGGCAAGAGAAACGCATCCTGTTGAGCTACACGCAGCGGTTGCCGAACGATTATGGCAAGAGCGTCTATCGCTTCCCGGCCGGGCATTCGTTGGAGGGCGTTCGCGAATGGTCCACGTCACTTCGCGTGAAGGGAGCTGCCGGGACGAAGTGGTACTCGCCGTCGCATTTGTTGAATGGACGCGATGAGCACGGGGATCTGCTGCTCGACGGTCGCGAAGAACACGCGGCGCTGGATCGCGATCTGGTGGTTGAACTGGGTGAGCCGCAAGGCGCTAGCCGCGGGTCGGCATTCGCTCAAGACCGGCGGCGAGCGCCCAATGGCACTGACTTTACGT
Source organism: Planctomyces sp. SH-PL62 (assembly GCA_945905295.1). Classification (GTDB taxonomy): domain Bacteria; phylum Planctomycetota; class Planctomycetia; order Planctomycetales; family Planctomycetaceae; genus SXKJ01. Next base: position 6,839 of record CAMDPX010000260.1, read on the forward strand.
TTTTCATGGAAGCGGAACGGCGCAAGCCGTCCGGTTTCGTTGAGTTTTGCGACACTTCACCGGACGGCTTGCGCCGTTCCGCTTCTAAAGTCAGTGCCATTGGGCTAGCGCCTGCCCGCTCACGAATGTCAGTGCCGGAGGACGCTGCAACGTGGTCCCTCTGCGAGCAGGACGGTTTTCAATACGTCATGTTGCGGCAGCGGCCCGAACTGAAGGCGAACGTGGAACGATCGCGGCGGCAGTGGATCTTCCTGGTCGAGAACTCGGCCGATCGCAACGACATCTTGGCCGAGACGCAGCGGCAGATCGCCAAAGTGCTGCTCGAAAATGCCGAGCACACCGACACGTTCTCGATCATCCGAGCGGGGACGCAAGCGGAGTCATTCCGCCGCAAGCCCGCCGAATGCACCTTGGAGAACGTCGCCGCGGCGCAGCAGTTTCTCAGCGCCGTCGCGCCGATCGGGGCGCTCGATTTGGAGCAAGCTCTGCAAGCGGTGGCGAAGCAGGTTCGCGGCAAACGAGACGTGTGGATCGTGCATCTCGGCACCGGTATTCCGGTGCTGGGCGAACGAGACGACACCACATTGCTGCGACTGCTGCCAGCGCACGCGCGGTATGTCGGAGTGGCGGTCGGCAAGCGTTGGTCGAAGTCGTTCATGGAGTCCGCCGCGAATCACAGTGGCGGCCATGTCACGCAGATCAACCCCGACGAGGCGGTCGTGTGGCGAGCGTTTGATCTCCTCAGCACGCTCAACGCTCCGCGACTGACCGAGATCTCTGTGCGGTCTTCGGATGTCGCGTCGGCAAGGGAGGGCGAGGCTCCCGCCGAGCCGCGCACGCCCAAGACACCCGGCTCGGCGGGAGCCTCGCCCTCCCAAACATCGCGCTCCCAAACATCGCCCTCCCAATTCCTGTTGCTCACGAATTCACTGGCGCATGGACAAGAGCTTGCCGCCGTGGCTCGCTTCCCGAAGGGGCAGGCGTTGCCGAAGTCGGTGACGATCACCGGGAAACTCAATGGCAAGGCGTATTCACAAACAGTCTCTCTGGCGAGCGGGGCGGCGTCAGCCCCCCGGTCTGCAGCGACACAGTCGACTACGGCAACCGAAACTACCGGGGGGCTGACGCCGCCCCGCTCGCCAAGTCTTTCGCATCTGCCGCGGACTTGGGCGCGATTGGAGATTGATCGACTCGTCGCACTCGGTGCGACGGAGCACAAGCCGCAGATCATCGAGCTGAGCAAGTCGATGTATGTGATGTCGCCGTTCACCTCGCTGCTGGTGCTGGAGACCGAGGCGATGTACGAGCAATTCAAAGTCGATCGCGGTCGCAAGGATCATTGGGCGATGTATCCCGCGCCGGCCGAGATCCCGGTCGTCGCCGATCAGAGTCCGTCACAGCTCAGCCCGCTCGACGCGGCGAAGGAGCGATTGAAACTCTCTCAAGCGCGAGCCAAGTCCGCGCAGTCCAACTACGAGCGGAGCGTCACCGAGAAGCGTCCCGCCACCGACCTGCAACGGCTCGAACGCCTGAACCGCGCCGAGCAAGCCGAGGTGCGATTGATCGAGAGCGAGATCCAACGCATCGAAAAAGCGAACGCCGCCGCCGCCGATCCGATCCGGATCGCGTGGGAGTCGGTCGTGCAACGCCGCTCGGCGTGGCAGCAGGTTTATCTTCAGCAAGCCGCGCAGCACCATTGGAACCTTTGGGCTCGCCCCAACCGCTGGGACGATTTCGGAGTGCTCCGCGGCGAACCGTCCCTGAACCTATTCGGTCGGCTGTTGACTGACGAAAGCCTGGATGGTCTACCCGCCATCAGCGGCAACGGGGTTCGAGACGTCAATCAGTTTTTGATGGAGAGGTCGAGTCACGAGCTGTACGTCAACGGCGATGGCTCGGACTTCACGACGCTGCTCCGCTTCGGAGACCGCGCGAGCATGCAGCTCGGCGACGTCCGCGGGAACAGACCCCAAGTGACATTCTCCGTGAACGGTTCGGTCATGGGTCTGAGCCCCATCCCTGTAACACCGTATTTCGCGACGTCCATGGATGGCGAGTTGCGTGAGGAATATGGCTATATCCGACTCCCCATCCCGAATTCGGCCGACGACGACTGGGTTCGAACGCGGCCCGACCGGCCGGTCGTGGTTCTGTCCGATTCTTTGGACGTCGGATTCGACAAGCTGTCTCAGCGCAGATTCAGGTTCCAGCGCCCCCAAGTGCATACAGTTCCAATTGGTGCCGACTTCGGAACCGCAGCGAGACAAGGTGCGAGTTGGATGACGCTGCCACGGTTTGGTGACGCTCGGACGATGTTCGGAGGCATTGCAGACTTCGATGGAGACATGGATGGCGACGGGATTGCCGACTCGATTTGGTTCGACAGGGAGCCGGGACTCGTGAACACAAACGGTCCGCCGGACGAGGTGCGGCTCCGGATTGTCGACGGACGCCAATTACTCACAAGGTTGTTCGACAACAGCGGGTTCATTGAGCCAATCGCCATAGGTGGTGACCTCGCTTTCGAAGGTTGGCATGGGGCTTACAAAGGTCGCCAACGTCACTACGCGACCGTCAACATGAGCCATCCTCTGACCGGCGTGTTGCAGGACTTGCCGAGCTACGCACCCGGATTGCAAACGTGGCCCGCCGATCGACTGGCCATCGTCGAGCAAGCCGCCGCGACGAAACCCAAACGAGGCGAAGTCGATGCCGAATCGCGACGGCTGATCGAGAAGGCTCGGTCGCTCGGTTGGGAGAGCTGTAAGATGGCCGCCCCCGGCCGTCCTGCGGTTCTCAAATCTCAAACACGGACGGCCGGGGGCGGCCATCCTACGGTCATCGCCGATGGCTCTGGCCGGTTCGTGTTCGATCGCGAGGTCGGCGAGGGGCTGAGGGAGCAGGTTATTCACGACGGCTCGACGTTGTGGCATCTTTATCCGGAGATCGGACTGGGCGCGAAACGAACGCTGAGCCGGTTCCATCAATCGGCGATCCAGTCGCTCATTCCGTGGTACGTCCCGTCGGCGGATGACCTGAGCGTCGAGGCCGATGTGAAGTCCGTCGGCGAACGAACCATTCGCATCACGCGTTTGAAAGACGATGCTCCCGTAGCCGAACTGGTCTTTGCCGAGGACGGTCGGCTGAGTGAGTCACGTGTGATCGGAATGCGTAGGTTGGGACTCCGTCCCGACCATCATGGCGACGATCGATCTGATGCGATCGTGAAATCCGAACGGGTCGGGACGGAGTCCCAACCTACGGTGCTCGCGAAGCAAACATTCGACGCGGATGGGACGATCCGGCTGTTCGATGCCGACGACAAACTGATTGCCGAAGTGAAGTACGAACGCCAGCCGATCGAGGCACCGAACCTCGTCCCCGCCGCGAAAGATCTGGTCGTGCTGCCGTTGCCGTATCGCTCGGCGGCGGGAGTGCCGGTCACTGTGCCGGTCAACTTGCAGACCAATGCGCCCGACTACGCGAAGCTCTCCGAGGAGGACGCACTGCTGCTGCTGGCTTCGTACTTCGCCGAAGCTCGGCCGGCGGAACTCGCCACGTTCATCGAGCAGCGCTACACGGCCAAGGGAGACCACCGCATCGGACTCGCCGTGTTGCTGTCGTCGGTCATGCCGCAGAACCCGCTCGTGGCAAAGGCGACGAAGCAGCATCCCGACGAGCCGCTCGCGTACTTCCTGGAACAGTTTTCCGCCGTTGCCGTGCAGGGGAACCATCACGCTTGGCTCGAACCCGCTAGCGCCAGTCCGTTCCTGAATCGGCTGGTCTCGGCCTACAACCATCACTCCCGCTGGGCGGCGGATCAGGCCGCCCCTCGCGACCGAGCGGAAGCGGACATTCAAAAAGAGCTGGCCACGACGCTGCTCTTCGTCCGCGAGTGCCGCTCGCTGGAACTCGCCACGAGGCTGCTCTCGACCGTCCACCTTGGCCTCAAGCGGACCGAGCGAATGAACGCCACGTTCGCTCGCCTGTTGAACGACACCACGGTTGCGATCGCCGAGGCCCGTGACCTCCCGGCGTTCGCTCGCACGGCGCGCATCGAGTGGCTGTTGACGGCCGGCGATGACGCTTCCATCGCTCAGGCAAAAGAGTTGTTCCGCGCACAACTCACAGAGGCGATCGCGAACGGCAGCCTCCCCGCGCTGAACGGCGACACGCGGAGCGCATTCGTCAAACATCTCAAGACACCCGCTGGCCAACCCTGCGGACCGTGGGGTGAGCTGGTTCTTGAAGCGGCTCGCCTTGATCAGCCGGAACGCGCTAGCGTCCGGTTCGGAAACAACACCAACGACAAACCGGACGCTAGCGCGTTCCGGCTCATCGGACTGGCGCGAGCCTGTGTCTCGTTGAGCGAACCGACTCTCGCCGCCGCGATCTTTCAACTGGCGATCAAGGATCAAGATCTCGTGGCCCAACCGCGACTCAATCTGGCGGCGCTGACTTACGCCAAAGAGGCCAGCCATTGGGAACAAGCCGAAGCCTGCGTCCAACGGGCGCTCGCCGACGAGAAGCTTCAAAAGGTCTCGCAACTCTGGCGCGATGCGGCGGCGATCAAACATCAACTCCGCAAGTTCAGCGAATGGATCGAATGCCTCGACCGCGCTTACGAATTGGAGTTCGCCGCGCTCCCCAAGACGGTGAATCTCGAAACGTTCCGCAAGGACTACGACAGCCTCTTCGGGCAACTCGATCAACGCACGGAACAACTCGCCGACGCCCAGCAGTCCGACAAGTTGGCCTTCGCCCGACTGGTGCAACGAGCCGCCGCGCGGTGGCGTGACATCGACGTCGACGACACGGCCGCCTGTCATCGCACGGCCGCGATTCTCACGAAGCTGGGGCTCGCCACAGCCGCGTGGAATTATTGGACGACTCCGCTGGCGGAGACGCCGGATCGTTCGACGGTCTGGCAAGCCTTCGCCACCGCGATGCACTCGCAACAACGCTTCATCGTCGCCGACCGAGCCTGGTCCACCGCCTTCGCCTGCGAGCCGACGAACCCGGAGATCTTGCTCCAGCACGCCCAGTTCCTGCGCTCCACTCGGCAAGAACACAAAGCCCACGAGCTGCTGACCAAGATCACCAGCAGCACTTGGCAACCTCGCTTTGAGAACACGAAGCAGCAAGCTCAACAACTGCTGGCCACAGGTGGCTCATCCAAGTGATACGGATCGCAGGAATTAGCCGCGCGGCGCTAGCCCCGGTTCATGCGGTGTAACCG
>CAMDPX010000261.1 GCA_945905295.1 Planctomyces sp. SH-PL62
CTGGTGGCCTCCAAAACCGTCACCATCGACAAGTACCTCCAAATCTACAACCGAGTCCTCAGACCCGAATTCGCCCACATCCACAACTCAACACCCTCGCTCAAAACTTGACACGCCATGTCTGACTTCCTTGGATCAAGCAGGCTAGTTGGGCAATCGTTGCGAGGCGGCCGGGAGAGGCGAGCTGGGGACTCGGCTGTGAGGCTTGATAAGATCGTTCGTGGCCAACATCGCGGATTGCAGCGAGCGTTCCCGCTTGCCTGGGTCATTCTTGCCCGGGCTGAGTTTGAGAAATTCACCGTTAGGTCGCGCGGAGAGCGGTCAGCAACGTAGCCGACAGCACGAAGCTCTCGTTGACGTCGCTGGGAGCTCCGAACAGCGTATCTTCCCCTTGTCCGCCCGCGATGGTGTTGGTGGCACCTTGACCGTTGATCTCATCGTCTCCCTGGTCTCCCAGAACGATGTCGCTGCCACCGCCACCGAACAAAAGATCGTCTCCATCGCCGCCGCTGATGGTGTCGTTGCCGGCACCGCCGCTGATGCTATCGTCGCCATCACCGCCACCCAGTAGATCGTTGCCGTCACTGCCGCTGATGATGTCGTCGCCGTCGCCCCCGTTGACGGTGTCGTCGCCGAGTCCCCCGTTGATCGTGTCGTCACCGTGGTCGCCACGAATCTTGTCGTTGCCATCGCTGCCGTTGAGCACGTCGTTATTCCGGCCACCGTCGAGCGTGTCGTCACCGGTGTTGCCATTCAAGCTGTCGAGACCACTCTCGCCCAACAGCGAATCGTTGCCATCTCCGCCGTTGATGGAGTCTTCACCATCGCCTCCGCGAGCCGTGTCGCTGCCGGCCCCTCCGTTGAGCAGGTCGTTGCCAATTCCGCCTGCCAAGCTGTCGTTTCCGGCGTCGCCACTCAGAGTGTCGGCACCATCGCCGGTCAGAGAGTCGTTGCTGTCGCCACCCAGCAGCGTGTCGCTGCCATTCTCGCCGTTGATCGAGTCGGCACCGGTCCCACCTTGGAGCAGATCGTTGCCGTTGCCACCTTTCAAGCGATCGGTGCCGGCTCCGCCATCGAGCGTGTCGTCACCCAGACTGCCAATCAAAGTGTCGTTGCCGTTTCCTCCCTCGATGAGGATGCGAATGACTCCGGCCTTCGCGTTGAATGCCGAGAGCAGATCGTTGCCGTCGGCCCCTTGAATCACGAGCGAGGCGCGGCAAACCGTGTCGAGATCCCCCACCGTCACGGTGTCGTTACCGGCTCCGGAGTTGACCGTGACCTGGCCGATCGACGAATCGATCGTCAACTTCGCAGTGCCGTCCGTGATCTGAAACAGACCCATCGTGCCATCCGCCGGGATCGGCGATTGGGAGATCGTGACGTTGTTCGCAGTCGCACCCAGCAGGACTTGCACGCCATCCGCACCGGAAGCGTTCGTGACGGTGTCGCTGCCTGAGAACAATCCTTGCCAGACGAAAATGTCGTCCCCATTCCCGCTCTCGATGAGATCCGGCCCTCCTTGGCCATCCAGCGAGTCATTCCCGTCGCCACCATCGAGTGTGTCGGCCGCGCCGCCCCCCAGCAGTGTGTCGTTGCCGGCATTGCCCTGCAGCAAGTCATTCCCGCCGTCGGCATTGAGCAAGTCATCCGCCGGGCCACCGATCAACGTGTCGTTGCCGGTGTTTCCCAGCAGCGTGTCGCCCAAAGGAACGACGTCGTTGTTGGTGATCGTCGCGATGCCGGAACCGCTGTCGATGGCCGCGCCAACCACGTTCGTCAGTTGCAGGAAGAACGTCTCATCTCCCTCGAACTCGAAGTCGCCATTGAGCGTCACCGCAACCATCTGAGTGCCGCCCGCGGGACCGAAATTCAACGTTCCAAAGGTCGCGACGTAATCGCTGCCGGCCGTGGCCGTGCCATCGACCGTCTGGAAGTCGACCGTCACGTTTCCGCCCGTTGGTTGGACCGTGACTTGGAACATCACGACCTGCGTCCCGGTATCACCCTCGATCACATTCACGTTAGCGACGGAAACGGTCGGTGCCGCTTGAGCCGCGATAATCGCGAAGGACAGTCCTGAGGCCACATCAAAGAGACCGGCAGACAGACCGGTATTCCCGATGAGGGTCGCCACACCGGTCGTCGGTGAAATCCGGAACAAGTTCGCAGTCGGCCCTTCCAGGAGCAGGAACTGATCGTTCACCGCATCGTAGTCCATTCCGCCGGCCTGCGGAGTCAAATCGAATCCCAGCGCACCGATGCGAGTGGCGACGGCCGTGACCGGATCGATTGAGAACAGCGCGTCATTGAAGTTGGCGTTGGTCCCTGTGATGCCGTCCCCAATAACGCAGAACAGCGTCCCGTTGCGGATCGTCAAATAGTCCATATCCACAAGGTCGTTATTCCCGGCCAGGTTCGCGTTCCCGACCACGATGTTTCCGACGTCCACGACCGTTCCATTCGCCGGATCAATGCGGAAGAGATGTGGGTTTCCGGGGGCGGTGAAGGTGACGTAATAGATCAGGTTATTGACCGTGTCGAACGCCAAGTCCCCTTCGATATTGGCTCCCAACAGCAGCCCGTTGACGAAGGTGGTAATCTGCGATGCGGCCGTCGCCGGATCGATCGAGAACAAGAATGGGCCTTGTTGCGAGTACCCAATCAATTGACCATTCGCGTCTTGCGTGATGTCGTGGACTGCGATTTGGTTCGTGTTGCCGATGAGCCTTGTGGCCCCCGTCGTTTGGTCGACCCGGAAGAGATCGCCGAAGAACGTGGACGCAAAGAGTTGAGCTGGCGGCGCATCGTCGTTGGTGATCGTGCCAATCGCTTCTTGATTCAGCAGGCGTGCCCCATTCGTCGGCGAGCTAAGCACCAAGCGGACGGTTTCATCGACTTCATTCACTACGTCACCGGTCACTGCCACGGCCACGGTCGCCGTCGTGACACCCGGCGCGAACGTGACCGTTTGAGTCAGCGCCAGGAAATCGAGATCCGCGAGGCTGGCCGTGCCATCCGCCGTCTGCACGTTGACCGAGATCGGCAGGAAGCTGGATTGGGACAACGTCAACGTGAAGTTCAGAATCGCAGAGCCGGCATCCCCTTCCACCACACTGCTGCCGGCGATCGAAATCGTTACCGGAGTCGCCTCAGGGATCGGGTCCGCGCTATCGACGGTATCGTTGCCGATGCCACCATCCAAAGTGTCAGCCCCGCCGCCTCCAAACAGGGTATCGTTGCCCCCCTGGCCGTTGACTCGATCGTTTCCGGCGGCTCCGCCGAGCGTGGCCGATCCGTCACCGCGCAACACGTCGTTGCCGTTGCCGCCAAAAACAGTGTCGTCCCCGTCGTTGCCGTTGACGATGTCATCGCCCGCTTCGCCATTGACGGTGTCACTTCCCAAGTTGCCGGAGACGCTGTCGTTGCCCGCTCCGCCCGACACCTGATCGTTGCCGTCATCGCCGGAAACGCTGTCGTTGCCGGACTGCCCCGTGAGGAGGTCGTTGTCATCGCCACCGGAGATCACATCCGCGTCGCCGCCTCCCAGAATCGAGTCGTCTCCGGCATCTCCCGACAGCGAATCTTGACCGTCGCCGCCAGTGATCGTGTCGTTGCCAATGCCACCAGACACCGTGTCACTGCTCTGGCCGGCGTCGATGTTGTCTGCACCGTCACCACCCATGATCGAGTCGGCATGATTGCCGCCGGTGATGGTGTCGTTGCCCAGGTCACCGGTGATGGTGTCGGCGCCGTCGCCGCCGATCAGACTGTCATTGCCGTCGCCGCCGGTGATCGAATCGCGACCGTCGCCGCCGTTGATCGTGTCACTACCACCTTGGCCGTCGAGGAGATCAATGCCATCGCCGCCCAGCAGGCTATCGTTGTAGGTCAGCGAGCCAACGATCGTGTCGTCGCCATTGCCGCCGTCCACAAAGATGGGGCGGCTGCCGGTCAGCGAAGGAAACGTCAGGTTGTCCACCAGACTCAAGTCGATGTTGTTCGCCGCGTCCCCCCCTTTGACGACGATCGACGTGACCGTGCTGGTCGGGACGTTCGGTGCCGTTCCCAGCAGCAGGCCATTCGCGACGACTTCGACCCGCAGGGTCGCCGCGTTCTGGCGAATGGCAATGCTGTCGCCGGCATCCGAGCTGACAAACAGCTCACCGCTGACGAACACCGAGGCGACGGACAACAGCGAGCGGTCTTCCAACTGCTCGGCCGCCGCCGGCGTCGTCGTGGTGTGACCAGTAGTCCGCGGGCGGCGAGAGGGCCGGCGTCCTAACAACGGAAACCAAGATTTGAATACCACGGCTAGGGAGTCCTTTCCCGGAGATCGCGGTTCGGCGTGCTCTCTGCCTTGTGCCGAATCCAAATTCGGCACCGACGATGCGGCAGAGACCGTTCCTCCCCCATAAACGGCAGACGCAGGCCACAAATCGCTCAAAACTGGGAGCGCAGGCACAAGCGGCATCACCGATATTTGCGGAGAGTTAGGAACCACGAGAACAACCGTCACAACCGGACCTTAAGCTGTAACGGTTTTGACGATCGTCCGAATCCTTCCGGGCGACTCAGCCTATTAGCGGGAGTTTTCCGCCATCGTTTGCCGCGGCTAACCGGCGTCAGTCAGGGTGTCATTGAGCCGCAGGGCGCTAGCGTCCGGTTCTTGCGAGAACCGAGGCTAGCGTCCTGCGGCTGATCAATCCTCCAGATTAGGTCGCATTGAGGGCCGTCATCAACGCGGCCGACAACACGAAGGCTTCATTGATCTCGCTGGGGGCACCGAACAGCGTGTCATCCCCTTGGCCCCCCGCGATGGTGTTGGTGGCCCCTTGCCCGTTGACCTGATCGTCTCCCTGGTCACCCAGCACGATGTCGTTGCCACCGCCACCGAACAAGAAGTCGTCTCCGTCACCGCCACTGATGGTGTCGCTGCCGCCCGCACCGCTGATGGTGTCATCGCCGTCGCCGCCACCCAGCAGGTCGTTGCCGTCTTGGCCGCTGATGACGTCGTCGCCGTCACCACCGTTGATCGTGTCGTTCCCGATGCCGCCATTGATCGTGTCGTCGCCGTGATCGCCACGCACCTTGTCGTTGCCGTCGCCACCATCGAGGAAGTCGTTGTTACGGCCACCATCGAGCGTGTCATCGCCCGCACTCCCCAGGAAGCTGTCCGCTCCTGTTTCGCTGAGCGTCGGATCGTTGTTGTTGCCGCCGATCGAATCATTGCCGTCGCCGCCGTCGGCCGTGTCGTCTCCGTCACCGCCGCGAATCGTGTCGTTACCAACTCCTCCCAGCAGGCTGTCGTTACCGAGTCCGCCTCGCAGGCTGTCGTTACCAGCGTCGCCGTTCAGAGTGTCGGCTCCATCGCCGGCCAGCGTATCGTTGGTGTCGCCACCGAGCAGCGTGTCGTTCCCATTCTCGCCGTTGATCGAGTCGGCACCGGTACCACCTTCGAGTTGGTCGTTGCCGTCGCCACCTTTCAGCCGGTCGGTGCCGGCACCGCCGGCCAGAGTGTCGCCACCCAGACCGCCGAGCAGCGTGTCGTTGCCGTCGCCCCCTTCCATGCGGATGCGGATTTGACCGGTCTTCGCATTGAGGGCCGTGATTACATCGTTGCCGTCACCACCTTGGATCACCAACGAGGTTCGGCACACCGTATCGAGATCGCCGACGGTCACGGTGTCGTTACCGGCTCCGGCATTCACCGTCACTTGGCTCACCGAAGAATCGATCGTCAGCCTGCTGGTTCCATTCGTGATCTGGAGCAAACCCATCGTTCCATCAACCGGGATCGCCGACTGAGTGATCGTAACAACGTCCGCGCCCGGTCCGAACGTGACGACCACGCTATCCGCGCCTGACGTGTTGGTGATGGTGTCGTTCCCCGATCCATTCCCCGCAACGATCGTGTCGTCCCCGTTCCCACCTTCGACTTGGTCCGCTCCCCCTTGACCATCCAGCGAGTCGTTTCCATCACCGCCGTTGAGCGTGTCGATCCCGGAACCGCCCAGCAGCGTGTCATTGCCCCCATTCCCCAACAGCAAGTCATTGCCGCCATCCCCATTCAGGAAGTCATCCGACGGACCACCGATCAGCGTGTCGTCGCCGGTGTTCCCCAACAGCGTGTCGCCCAAGGGAGCGACGTCGTTGTTGACGATCGTCGCCACGCCCGAACCGATGCTGATGGTCGCACCAACCGGGTTCGTCAGTTGCAGGAAGAACGACTCATTCCCCTCGAACTGGAAGTCGCCGCTGACAAGGACCGACACCAATCGCGTCCCACCAAATTGGCCGAAGTTCAGCGTCCCGGAGACTGCCGCGTAATCGGCCAGTGGCTGGCCAGAATTCGAAACCAACGCGCCCGCATTGTGTGCGACGGCGGCGGTGCCGTTGACACCGCGAGTCACGGTCAACGTGGTCCCCACGATCCGCGTGACTTGCATCTGCTCGTCGTCGATCTGAATCGTGAAGGGGGTCGTCGCCGGGAAAGCCAGGGTGTTGGCGAGGGTAATCGTCGTCGCGTTCGACGTGACGTTCGCGATCAACGCTCCGCCGCCAGTCGCGGTGCCATTCACCGTTTGAAAGTCGACGGTGACGGGGTTGCCCGTCGCTTGAGCCGTGACCTGGAAGGTCACGATCTGCGTCCCGAGATCTCCCTCGACCGCATTCACGCTCGTAACCGAAACACTCGGCGGAGCAAGGGGCGGGATCGAAGCAAATGACAATCCGGTCGCCGCATTAAAAATGCCGGTCAGTCCCGTATTCCCCACCAGCGTGGCCACACCAGTGGCCGGTGCGATCCTAAACAAGTCTCCGGACGCTCCATCGATCAAGATAAAGTTGTTGGCCACCGGGTCGAATTCCATGCCGCCCGAACCGACGCCGAGAGCGACATTCAATGGTCCAATCCGAGTCGCGACGCGAGTCAACGGGTTGATCGAGAAGAAGGAGTCATTGAAGTTTGCATTGTTACCCGTCACGCCTCCGCTAATCACACCGAACAGCGTTCCGCCGCTGAAGGCCAGATAGTCAAACTCGATATTGTCCGTGGCGGCACCCGCTAAGTTGGCACCAGCCACTTGAATCGCACCCAGATTGACTCCCTGTCCGGTGACCGGGTCGATGCGGAACAAGTTCGGATTACCAAGGCCCGACGACACCACGAAAATGGCGTTCGTCGTAATGTCGAAAGCGATGTCCCCTTCATTCGCCGAGGGAATGCCGAACACGTTTGTGAAGGCCGTGATCCCCGCCGTGTTGGCATCGATGGCGGCCAGCACGTCAAAGTTACTGTCGTAAGCGACGAGCTGTCCGAGGCTGTCCTGCGTGATATCGACCACTCCATTCAAGCCGGTCGAACCGACCAATGCCGCTGCTCCCGTCGCGGGATTGATCTGGTACAGGTCCGTGCCGAAGAAAGGCGATCCCGCTGTCGCGAACAAACCAATCACCGCGGCATCATCATTGAGAATCGTGGCACGTGCTTCTTGATTCAGCAGGCGTGCTCCATTCGTCGCCCCGCTGAGCACCAACCGGACGGTCTCATTGGTCTCACTCAAGGCGTCGCCGAGAACCGGCACCGAAACGGTCGCGGTTGTGATCCCCGGCGCGAACAGGACCGTTTGACTGACCGGCGTGTAATCCAAATTCGCGATCGTCGCCAAGCCATCCTGCGTTTGCACATCGACCGAGATCGGCAGGAAGCTGGCTTGTGACAACGTCAAGGTGAAGGTCACGATCGCGCTGCCGGCATTCCCTTCCAACACGCTGCCGCCGACCACCGAAATCGTTACCGGCCCCGCTTCGGGAGTCGGGTCCGAGCTATCGACCAAGTCGTTGCCCGCGCCGCCATCCATCGTGTCAGTGCCGCCGCCGCCAAACAACGTATCGTTGCCACTCTGGCCGTTGACCACATCGTTTCCGGCCGAATTGCCGACGAGGTCCGTTCCGTCACCACGCAGAATGTCGTTGCCGTTGCCGCCGAACAGCGTGTCATTTCCATCGTTGCCATTGACGATGTCATTGCCCGCTTCGCCGTTGACGGTGTCATTGCCCAAGCTACCAGAGACACTGTCGTTGCCGGCCCCGCCCAACACGAGATCGTCGCCGTCATCGCCGGACACGGAGTCGTTTCCAGACTGTCCCGTCAGGATGTCGTTGTCCGCACCACCGGAGATGATGTCCGCCTCGCCGCCACCCAGAATCGAGTCATTGCCGACTTCGCCCGACAACGAATCCTGGCCATCGCTGCCGTTGATCGTGTCGTTGCCGGTGCCGCCAGTCACCGTGTCGTTGCTCTGGCCGGCGTCGATGTTGTCGTCGCCGTCACCACCCGTGATCACGTCGGCGTGATTGCCGCCGGAGATGATGTCATTGCCCAAGTCGCCCGTGATGTTGTCACTGCCGTCGCCGCCGGTCAGGCTGTCATTGCCGTCGCCGCCGGTGATCGCATCCCGGCCATTGCCGCCATCGACGCTGTCATTGCCACCTTGGCCGTTGATGACATCAATGCCATCACCCCCCAGGACGCTGTCGCCGTAGGTCGGTGAACCCAGGATCGTGTCGTTGCCATTGCCGCCATCCACAAAGATGGGGCGGAGGCCGGTCAGCGACGGATAGGTCAGGTTGGTCACGAGGTTCAGGTCGATCGAGTTTTCGGAATCGCCTCCCTTAACGACGATCGACGTGACCGAACTGGTCGCGACGTTCGGTGCCGTTCCCAGCACGACACCATTCGCGACGACTTCGACCCGCAGGGTCGTCGCGTTCTGCTGAATCGCAATGCTGTCACCGCCGTCCGAGCTGACAAACAACTCACCATTGACGAACAGCGCGGCAACCGACAGCAGCGAGCGGTCTTCCAACCGTTCGGCCGCCGCCTTCGTCGTCGTGGTGTTGCCAGTGGTCCGAGGACGGGCAGAGTGTTTACGTCCTAACGACTGTAACCAAGATTTGAATAACACGGCGGGTAGTCCTTTCCCGGAAGATCGCGGTTCTGAGTGTTCTCTGCCTTCTGCCGAAACCACCTTCGGCACCGACTGTGCAACAGAGACCGTTCCTCCCAATTAAACGGCATACGCCCGCCACAAATCGCTCAAAACTGCGAGCGGTGGCACATGCGGCATCACCGACATTCGCGGAGCGTTGGGCATCACACGAACAACAGTTACAACCGGACCTTAAGCTGTAACGGTCTTGCCGATCACAAGCATCGTGAGGGCATCGCGACCGGTTCGCGGTGATGAGTTCCGCCGTTGAGAACTACGAGCGGTGGCACATGCGGCATCACCGACATTCGCGGAACGATGAGCACGAAAGGAACAACAGTTACAACCGGACCTTAAGCTGTAACGGTTCTACCGATCGCCCGCATCGTGCGGGCGCGGCTGCAAGCCGACGGAAGGCATCTGCGGTGGATCATCGCGTCCGAACCGCAATCAGACGTCGGACGGACAATCCTGTCCGTCGTCCTAAACCTCACGACGGACAGGATTGTCCGTCCTACAAAATGCGTGCGGCTCGACAAGAAGTTGAAACCTCGTGGAGCAACGCGGCCATTCAGCTACATCGTTAAGGCCGAAGGCGTTGTTTTTATACGCGACATTTCGGCGGCGAGTTCCTGACGTGGAGCACGTTTTCAACGTGCTCGTGACGGGCACGTTGGAAACGTGCCCCACGTCTTTGCGGCTTCGCCGCCCTATTTCTTGCCGTCGACCTTCGACAACTTGGCCGTCTGCTGATTCAAGCCGATCCGTTGGTACTCGTTCAACGAGACCTTTTGCAGCTTCGGATCGCGGAGCAACGACTCGCACTGGTTAATGATTTGCCTCCCTCGAGCATCCAGGGTCCAGGTCACCGAATGTTCGGCCTTGAGGTTCAACGGCTGCTCGAACTTGGCCCGCAGCGTGACTTCGACGGGAAACATCTTCTGTTGCTTGAGCCGTTCATTGAGCTCCAACCGGACGCTTGGAAACAGCGGCTGCGGATGCAGCACATAATTCAGACGGCACATCCAGTCGGCGAAATTCAGGTACGCTTCGACCGCCTCGGGGCGGACATTCGCCGCACCATCAACTTCGTAAGACATCGTCTTGCTGAGCAATCGCAACCGATGCTTCCCCGGATCGAGCTCCGTTTTGAAATTTGGCCGCAATTGAAATCGCAGCGTTTCGATCTGCTGCCGCGGCGGATTCGGTTGCTCTTCCAGTTCGTGAATCTGTTGCCCCCAACGCTCTTCCGCGGACTGCAACATGTGCTTGAGTTCGTCGGAATCAACACTGCACACGACACTCCGGTTGCTATTCAGAATCAAAACTCGGCGGTGTGCAGGCTCCAAGATCGTGGCTTCCGCCGCTCCATCAATCACGTCGTAGACCTTGCCCACATGGAACAGCGTGCGACTGCGAGCGACCGGCTGGTTTGGCTCAGGGCTGTCCAAATCGAAGACTCTCGTAGTGACGGAAAAGTCTTGAGCCAGAAGGTCCGCGCCCAACAGGCTCAAACCAACGACAAGCGCCAAGATGCGCAGCATGGATGACTCCAAGCAGCCGAACTGCGAAGGGGGAGAATGAGGTCGGAGGGGAAGTACGGTGGGATGGCCGAGCGGCCAATGCCGACAGAAACGCCAGCGGAAGGGGATTGCGGGCGGAACATAACACTGCCCGGCAAATCGCAGCAACAGGAACTCCCGCCCCTCGTGACGAGGCTGCAATCAACAAGGAAGCCAGGGGAGCCCGACGAATGAAAGAAGACGACGAATTCAATGCAGCCGCTTCAGCATTCGTCGTCTCCTTTCATTCGTCGGGCACTTCCTTTTCACGGCAACAAATCACCGCAAACCAGACATTCGGACTGACGGGCGATGGGAACCGTGCGAAACGTCATGTCTCGCAAATCAAACGTCAGCAGTCGCCCGGCGAGTGGTTCTCCGACGCCGGCGATCAGCTTGATGACCTCCATCGCCGCCAGCGAGCCGACCGTTGAGGAGACCGCCGCAAAGACCGGAAACTCGCGCTTCCAGTTCGGCGGCGGTTCCGGGTACAGGCAACTCAAGCAGGGAGTGCGTCCGGGGATGATCGTCGTCAGCCGGCCTTCGAGTTCGTACATCGCCGAATCGACCAGCGGCTTCTGCTGACGGACCGCCTCGCGGTTCATCAACAAGCGTTCGGCAAACAGCGGAGCGGCACTCACCACAACATCGCAGCGGCTGACCAACTCGGCGGCGTTGGACTCATTCACGTTCTCGGCGACAGTTTCGATTTCCACATGCGGGTTTAGTTCGCGCAACCGACGCACGGCCGATTCGACGCGCGGCCAGCCAATCCCATCGGTGGTCATCAGCAATTGGCGGTTGAGATCGTTCAGCCGCACATCACCGGCATGAGCCAGAACCAGCCGTCCAATCCCCGCCGCCGCCAATTGCATTGCCACCGATCCCCCGACTCCGCCGATTCGCGAGACGAGCACCGTGGAATTCTTCAATCGGCGTTGTCCCTCCTCACCAAACTCGCGAACCCAAAGCTGCCACTCATAGCGGCTCCGTTCGTCGTCTGTGAGTTCAGGTAGCTGAGACATCTTGGACACTCCGTAATGAGAGGGGTCAGCGAGGGCGAGCGCTTCGCTCAAGAGCCATTCGATCGTGTCCGCAGCAGTTCCACGATCTCTGCCGAGGTTGGCGATCGGCCGCAACCCAGTCGGCCCAGCCAACCGCGCGTCTTCCAGCGATTGAAAACCTCTTGCCCATCCTGCTCGATCCGAAAGCAGCCCCAGAAATCGGGACGGCATTCGACGGTCAGGCCCAGCTCTCGACGCACCTCTGCGGCGATCTGCTCGGCCAGCGGACCAAAGCCACAGGTGCGACAGAAATGAATGACAACTCGCGAGGCCAAGGCGCTGCTCTCCCACGGAAGGAATAAATACGGACAGGCGAGCGGGGCGGCGTCAGCCCCCCGGTCCGGCGGCGATCGGGACCGGGGGAAGCGGCCCAAGATGGGCCGCGCCGCCGTGGAGTACAGTGATGTCGTGGTGCTGACCTCCGATAACCCGCGCACC
>CAMDPX010000262.1 GCA_945905295.1 Planctomyces sp. SH-PL62
CGCGGGTGGCACAGCTTGCAGCAAGCTGTGTGAGCAGCATTAGAAACCTGCGTTTGACATTCAATTGCCCTAACGACCTCAACCTTGGAATGAGTGTCCACTCCAAGTTTCTTGTGCCTGCGGCACCCAGCTTCTGCGAAGCTGGGCCACCCGCGACAAAGACAAACCCCTCTTGATTGCCTGGCCCTGAAGGGACGTCATCGCGGGTGGCACAGCTTGCTTCAAGCTGTGTGCGAAGCATTAGAAACCTGCGTGTGGCGTCCAATTCAAAGAACAGCGTCAACTGAGCGATCAGCGTCCACTCTGGGTTTCCTGTGCCTACGGCACCCAGCTTCTGCGAAGCTGGGCCACCCTAGCGTGGCTGCGGCGTGCCGGAGGATTTCATCACCTACCTGCCGTCGCTCAGCGGGACGATGCAGCCGATTCAATACCAATCGTGCTTCATCAGCGATCGCAGCCAGGACGAGGAGTTCGCTCGGCGGCTGCACGAGAAGCTGCGTGGCGAAAAGCTGTGGGTCTGGTTCGCTCCGGAAGACATGCAGGGGGGCCAGAAACTCATCGAGCAAATCGACCGGGCCATCCAGGTCAACGACCGCCTGCTGCTGGTGCTCTCGGAGCACAGCATGAACAGCGAATGGGTGCGGCGAGAAATCAAACGCGCCCGCGCGACGGAACGGGTCGAGCAGCGGCAGAAGTTGTTTCCCATCCGGCTGGCGAGCATCGACCGCATCCGCGATTGGCGCTGCGATGACGCCGATACCGGCGAAGACCTCGCCGAGAAGATTCGCGAATACCACATCCCCGACTTCTCGAACTGGAAAAACCACGACCCCTTCGAGTCCGCCTTCGCCGACCTGCTCCGCGATCTGCGAGCACATGCCTGAGCTAGGCTCGCGGAAATTAGAAAACCTGCCTTGTGTAAGCACGGCAACGCCGTTGGCACTGTTTTGCTTGGATCGAACAGTTTCGACATGACCGCGATCCAGCATGGTGACCACACCGTCCCAAAGCGTTAATGAGATGGTCCGCAATTCGGATCATGATTCCAACGGAATTCGGCGGACGGCGTACCTATCGAACAAACTACTTCACGCCGAACGGGAATCACGGTATCTTGCTCCGCCAAGTGTGAGCATTTTGGAGGAACCGGCTCACATCGTATCCGATCAAAAGAGGTCATGATGACGTTTGATTTGCTTTCGCGTATCGAGTCTCCGCGAGATTTGCGGGGGCTTTCGGACGAGCAACTTCGCCAACTGGCTGCGGAAATCCGCGAGGCGCTCTGCTCGGTCTGTGCTGACCGCACCGCTCACTTCGCCAGCAATCTGGGCGTGGTTGAGTTGTGCATCATGTTGCATCAGGTCTTCGACTTCTCGAAGGACCGGCTGATCTGGGACACCGGGCATCAAATCTATCCGCACAAGTTGATCACCGGGCGGCTGGCCGAGTTCTCGTCGATCCGTCGCAAAGGCGGCTTGATGGGATACCCGAACCCGGAGGAATCGGACTACGACCTGTTCATGACCGGGCACGCCGGAGCGTCGGTCTCGACGGTGCTGGGCCTGAAGGTCGCCGATGATTTGTTACATGCGGACGGCCGCCGAGCCGTCGCTGTGGTCGGTGACGGAGCGTTGCCGTCGGGGATCGTCTTTGAAGCCTTCAACAACGCGGCCGGACTCAAGAAAGACCTGCTGGTCATTCTCAACGACAACAAGATGGGAATCTGCCCGCGCGTTGGCGGGTTGGCCGAGACGCTCGATAAAGCTCGCGTCGCTCCGTTCTACAACGGGCTGAAACGAGACGTGGCCTGGCTGCTCAACAAACTGCCGGTCGTCGGCGAAACGGTGGAGCACGCGCTCGCTCAATTCAAAGACGCGGTCAAAGGTTTCCTGCACGGCGGGATGCTGTTCGAGGAAATGGGCTTCCGGTACATCGGCCCGGTGGACGGCCACGACATCTCGGCGTTGCGGCGCTACCTCGAAATGGTCAAAGACGTGCGCGGTCCGGTGCTGTTGCATGTCTTCACCGAGAAGGGACACGGCTTCGAGCCGGCTTGCCTGGACCCGGTCAAGTTTCATTCGCCGTCGCCGTTCACGCGAACTGAAGACAACGAGATCGTCCCGGCGAAAGTCTCTTCCAGCCGCGCGTACACGAACGCGATGAGCGACGCGATTTACTCGGCGATGAAACGGGACACCCGCGTCTGTGTGCTGACCGCCGCGATGTGTGCCGGTAACGCGCTGAACAAGATTCGCACCGAGATCCCCGACCGCTTCTTCGACACCGGCATCTGTGAAGGGCATGCCGTCGCGTTCGCGGCCGGAATGGCCAAGAGCGGCATGAGACCGGTCGTCGATATCTACAGCACGTTCCTGCAACGCGGCTTCGACCAGATTTTCCAAGAGGTCACGCTGCAAAACCTGCCCGTCGTCTTGTGCCTGGATCGTGCTGGCTTGGTTGGCCCTGATGGCCCGACGCACCACGGCGCGTTCGACAACACCTACCTCCGCTGTTTTCCGAACCTCGTGCTGATGGCTCCCGGCGACGAAACCGACGTCGCGCCGATGTTGGATTTTGCTGTGAGCCACGACGGCCCGACCTCCATCCGTTACCCAAAGACGAACGTCGTGCGGATCGAACGTCCTGTTGCTCCGGTAGAACTCGGCAAAGCTGAGGTTTACGAGTGGGGCACCGACGGCATGTTCGTCGCCTTCGGCACGCTGTTCGGCGAGTGCGTTCGTGCTGCGGAGAAACTGCGGGCAGAGGGCCTCGACGTCGGTGTCATCAACGCCCGCTTCGCGAAGCCGCTCGACACGGAGACGATCCTCAAAGCGGTCGAAGAGTGCGGCTTCGTCATCACGGTGGAAGAAAGCACGCTCTGCGGTGGCTTCGGCAGCGCGGTTCTCGAAGCCGTCAATGACGCTGGCCTCCGCACCGATCACATCAAACGCCTCGGCATCCCTGATCGGTTCATCGAACACGGCGAACGGGCCGAGTTGCTGGCAGACATCGGTCTCGACGTCGATGGGTTGGTGGCTGCGGCCCAGGCGATGTCGAACATTGAATCGCGGATTTGATCTGCGTTGACGCCCGGCTTACTTCGCTCGGCGGACGAGTCTCATGCCTTGGCCAAGGTAGAGCGCTTGTAGATCAATATTGGTCCAGCGTTCGCGGCCGGCGTCGGGGGTCGGCTCGCCAATCTCGACTAAGTCGATGACGAACCCCAACAGTACGACTGAATGACGCACTCCCGGAGTCCAACCGAGTTCGGTTTGATACAGCGGATCCGCTTGTGCGGGACGCGACAACCCGACGCTCAAAATGGCGGGAGCACCCAGCGATCGCAGTTCGTCGGCCGAACCCGTGAAGACTTCGACGTCCCACTCGGTCCCCGCCGTCTTCTTTTTCAGGCCGCGATACAGCCCCATCCAGTTGGTGCCACGGCGGGTCAAACAGAGATCGGCCATCTCCTGCTCGGTGGCGGCGATGCCGTGCATTTGCAGCAGCGTCGCGGCCGATGCGGCGGAGCACGTTTGCTTGGTCGTTTGCAGGCACACCCCTTCGCTCCAAGTGTGGCCGCATCGGGGGGCGGTCCCCATCAGTGGCGAGAGCACGACGAAGATTCCCGCGAGTTGCAACGCGGTCACGGTCACCCCGCGCCGCCAGGCCGGCATCGACGACTGTGCCGAGGCCAAGCCCCCCAGAAGTGCCGCTTCGAACGGAAACCAATTGCCGAGCACGATCAAGTTGGAATAAGGCAGCCACCGCACGAGGGCCGTTTGATCCCACACACAAGCGATGTAAGCAATCAACAGGACGACCGTCAGCACGCTGAACCGATTGACGGCGCGAGTCGAGACACGGCGACCGATCGTCCGGCCGACGCCGAACAGCGCGGCCGAGATTGCCGCCAGAACCAGCAGTCCGAAGTAGAGATCCCCCATGATCGCGGCCTCGACAGGCAAGAAGGGAAATGTGCCATTGATGAAGATCGGATGAAGGAAATGTGAACGATTAGCTTTCTTTCGTCCACAGTGATTTCGTGTGTCTCAGCGATATCTATTTCTTTTTCTGCGGCCACTCGTTGCCGAGCGACGCTGGCTGTGTGCGACTTTGCGACACGGCGCTCCTTGCGGAACGCCAATTGGTGATGAAAAACTCGAACGAAATTCGTTCGGGCGAATGCGAGCCTCTCCCGGTAGGATTAGATCTCATCCAGCCCGTCTTTCTGAAATCACCTCGTTTATTAAGACAGAGCCCCCAACACTGGCGGCTCATGCGAACGCCCGACTCCAGGCCGAATGAGGTTGTCATGCCTAATTATCAGTTGCATTGCTGGCTGTGGTTGTTGCTGCTGGGGCAATTCACCCAGTTCGCGTTCGGCGACGAGCCCTCGTGGCACCAGCTTTCTCGACATCACATTGCCGGCCCCCGGTCCGAATGCTGATGAGCCACAGGCTTTGTTGAAGAAGCCTGCATCGATCGTGGTTGGCGACCAACACGGAGCCGGCACCAGCGAAAATGGCGAGCACCGGCGGAATCAATGCAGTCGTCAGCCGATGATGACCCGCGGTTGCCGAGTCGGGTCAGGCTCGGCCTTAATAATCAGTTCGCGGACCATCCACGGGACGTTCCCTTCGCCGAACAGCACGAATCCCAAGTTCATCGCCAGCGGGTTCTCATCGGACCAGCCGAAGTGCAGCTCCGGAGGTTTTCCGGATTTCGAAAGCTCTAGTGCAATCGACGCCAGCGTGTGGGCGATCGAGGCGCATTTCGTCACGCGGATGATGAAGCGGCCCTCTTCGTCGGTCACTTCGATGATCGGAGAATGATAGAACTCGCTGACATCGCCGAGCGTGGCCTCGACGAACACGATCGGCATGTTGGGGTCGAGGTGATGCTCAAGTCGGATTTGCTCCTCCTTTTGAGCGAGCGTCCGATCGGCACCGGTTCGATGAGGAACCAGCACCGGAAATTCCAAATGTCGCAGGGCGTCCCACAGGAAGTGCGACTCATTATTGACGAAGCGAAAGCTGTGCAATCGCAGTTCCGTGCTTCTGAGCCAGCGGGAAATCATCGACGACACGAACACCGCGGCGATGAAGCAACTGGCGATCTCAATGCCGACCGTCTTTTCGTACACAATCATCGCCGTCACATAGAAGAACACCACAGAGATCAACACATACGGCCACGCGACGCGACTCAGCGCTGACCCGGTTCGCTTGCGATACCGGTCAATGACTGTCGCGATGCAGGCACTGGAGATCAGCACCATCACTCCCGTCGCATACGCGTCCCCTTGTTTATCGACGTCGGCATTGAAGATGATCGTCACCAGAATGTTGATCAACGTGAAGAGCACGACCAGGGCCTTGATCTTCGAGGCCCATTCCGGGGCCATGCCGTACCGTGGCAGATATCTCGGCACGAGATTCAACAGGCCGGACATCGCGCTGGCACCGGCGAACCACAGAATCAGCACCGTGCTGATGTCGTAAATCGTGCCGAACACTTTGCCGAAGAGCGGGCTTATTTCCAACGTGCCTTCGCCGTGGGCGATGTACGCCAGCGCCCGCTTCGCGGCGTGTCCATCGACTTGCAGTTCGTTGGCGGGAATCAGCGTCGTGACCACCAGCGACGAGGCGAGCAAATACACCGACATGATCGCCGCCGCCGAAATCAGCATCTTGCGGGCATTGCGAATGCGGCCGGCCGGATGCTCGCGAGTGTCGGTTGCATCACCGCGAATCAAGGGCATGACGGCCACGCCAGTCTCGAAACCGCTCAGGCCCAGCGCGAGCTTTGGAAAGAACAACAAACAGACCAGCGCGATCGAGCCCAGCCCAGATCCGTTCACGGGCGAACTCTCGAGCAGCCAGTCGCCTTCTTGGACTTTCTGCCACCAGTCGGAAATCGCCTCGGGATGTTGCGCCAGGTGCGTCAGTCCGATGCCGAGGACCACCGCGTTGAGTGACAGATACACCGCCACCAGCGTGACCGCCAAACCAATGACTTCGCTGAAGCCTTTGAGAAACACGCCACCCAGCAGCACCAGCAGGAACACGGTCAACAGGATTTGACCTTGAGCCCATTCGGGCATGTCGTGCCAAAAGGGGTTGTGAATCAAGTGCTCGGCGGCATCGGCGGCGGACAACGTTTTCGTGATGACATAATCGGTCGCAGCAAATCCCAGCAGCACCAAAACGACAATCTTGCCGCTCCAGCCACGCATCAACCGCTCAAGCATCGAGATAGAGCCTTGTCCCTGAAACGACTGCCCCGCGACGTAGCAGTAAACCGGCAACGCCCCGAACAACGTGATCAACACCAGCAACACCGTGGCCAACGGAGCCAACCGCCCGGTTGCGTCGAACGCCATCGACGGCTGATAGCCCAGCGTGCTGAAGTAGTCCACGCCCGTCAGACACAGAACCCAGACCCAGAAACTCTGGTGTTCGACAGGTCCACCCGCTCCGTGGCCGGCCGCGGTCGATGGCGGGGCCATCGAACTTGGGCCAGACGACTTCGGGGCAAGTGCCTGTGAAGCGACGACTGTTGCAGCGTTTGAACTCTGGAATGAAGCGCCGTCTGTTGCGGACGGAATTGCCTGCGGAGCCGGTGGGTACGAATCATTCGTACCACTTTGTTTATCGGACATGGTTTTCCAACACGACCGGCCGAATCTTTCGAGCAACTCACGGTGCGAAGGACTCGGCCGAACTCCGCGTGAGCACGGCCAAACGCTAACGGCACTGCCTCTTGGCTCGCAATGGTCGGAATTTCGGACGACGCAACTGGCTTGCTAATCCCAAAGTTGTGACGCCTCGATATCAGGGGCGTCGCCAGCTCCTTTAGAACTCACCGACGACTTCCCGTTGAGCTCTGGTCCCCAGCGCTCGCCAGGTTGTGGCACTGATATTCTCGGAAATGGATCGTGCGGCACCGTCCATCATCAGGACTTGCACAACGCCAGAGTGGTAGCTGCGGGCCGTCATCACCGAATAGGTCGGCCGATTGGGGGCGTTCACTGCCCCTTCGCGGGACGAGGTGAAGTCGATGTCCTGGCCGCTCACGAGCACCTTGGTGTTCGGACTGAGCGTGGTCGTGAATCCGGTCTGATTGGCTCGGCCGTCCACCCATTCGGCGTGACCGGACACCTGAATCGTTGCCGCGCCAGCGAGCGCGACTACGGCTGCGGCATTCGCGGGGGGGGCGACTCCCAACGTGGCTGGGTTGCCGGTGTCTCGGACGTAGGGTTGAAAGGCTTTCCCCTCGGCCAGCGCCAGTGTGCTGCTCGTGCCATCTCGAAATGCGGCCGAGCTGAATGACGAGTTGGGAGCGAAGGCTCCGTCCCCGGTTTGACCTGTGATTGGATCAAAGACAAACCAAGTTCCCAGATTCACTTGATAGTTCAAGGGGAAGTGCGTGACTGCCCCGTCCGGGTACGGCCGCACGTTGATCTCGCTCGGACAGATCAGGACGGAAATCTGCTTCGCGCAGATCGGGATATTCTGCCCGACATCATAGTTCTGGCCGAAATTGATCAGCTTCTTGAGGCCCTCTTGCTCAAGAAACGGCAGCAACCGAGCCTGCGCGGACCAACCTTTCACGGTCGCCAAGTAGCCGCTTGGGATGCTGGCGGTGTGCGGAAGCACTCGGCTGGAGTCGTGGTAGTTGTGCAGAGCTAGCCCCAGTTGCTTCAGATTGTTCTTGCACTGACTGCGACGAGCCGCTTCGCGTGCCTGCTGCACGGCCGGTAACAGCAACGCGATTAAGATCGCGATGATCGCGATGACAACCAACAATTCGATGAGCGTGAAACCTTGTTTCTTCGGACAAGCCATGATCCACCGTTCCTAGAATTCTTAGGGGGCTTCTAGTCTCGACGACTTGCGAACATCGCAAATCGGTGCCAGAAGCAATTCATCTGAGGTGGCTGGCGACCTAATTCGGTGCTGGCTGCCGATCGCGTCGAACTTGCAGTTGAGATTCACTCTCAACACAATAGGGACAATAAAGGCTGGCTGCGGTTTTTCAATCCTCACAGTCCAGCAATTTTTGGAAACCTGAAACTCCGGAACTCGGCCTCGATCTCCGGATATTCGAGAAAGGCTGTCCCGATGTCTGACGAAGGCGAGCCAACCAAGCCTTGCGGAAAACCGGCCGTCCGAGAAGTCACCTCGGAAGAGCTTCTTCGAGGCCAATCCGAGCTGCTGATCCGTCATGGCGAAGACATTTACCGACTCAAATTGACTCGAAATCAGAAGCTGATCCTGCAGAAGTAGATTCAATCTGTTCTCCGTAGACTGACTGTCCAATTCGGGGATTTTCCCGCAGGATTCCCGACTCGGAGACCGACGACACACGCGTGGCCCTGTTGCTGCCGGTGGGTGGTCACATCCCCGCGGTTCGCGAGGACGCTCCGAAGTCCAAACACTTCGCGGAGGTCGGTAGTTCATCGGACGGTCGCAAGGGCCATAACAATTGCGCACCGATGTGCGACCAAGCGAGCTGCGACTGCAAATCGTGGGTTAGCTCCGGGGCGAAAAACGCGGTGACTTCTGACCGACTTTCTGCCTCAATTTGTATTGGTTGCCCGTGAAACGGAGCGTTGTTGATCTGGCGATAGAGAGTCGGTTGCGTTTGGTGGAGTCGATGTCGTTTGTGAGTTGGATTTTTGAGGCATGGCCAGAAGGTTTGAAGACAGCCCTGAGGGGTGCGCGACACACGGCGAGAAGACGCTCATCGGCCACGATCGGCAGGAGACGTTGGAGTTCGAGCGGCCGAAGCTGAAAGTGCGTGTGACGTTGATTCCGTAGTTTGCTTGCGTGAAGTCGCCACGGTCCGGATCAGTGGAGTGCGGCGTGACGGAAGCGGCTCGGCCGGAAGGTCTGGTGGAAGGGAACCGCTACGACACGAGCGTCGCGGCGGAAATCATCGCGGACAAGTTCGGGTATCACTTGCCGATCTATCGTCAGCAAGACCTGTTCGCGGGGAGCGGCTGGGCTCCCGGTCGCAGCACGCTGCTGAACATCGCCGAGTCCGCCGGCGATCTGCTGCCGCCGTTCATGGAATATCTGCGCGACGCGGTCCTTTCGAGCGAAGTCGTGGGGACCGACGACACGCGCGTGACGCTGCTGCTGCCGGCGGGTGGTCACATTCCCGAAGTTCGCGAGGACGATCCGAAGTCCAAACGCATCGCGGAGGTCTTCACCGCCGCGCGCGCCGAGAACAAGCCGAGCGTGACGGCTCGAATGTGGGCCTACCGCAGCGTGGCGGTGCCGCTCAACGTGTTCGACTTCACCGTCAGCCGGCATCGCGACGGCCCCGATCAATTCCTGTTCGACAGCCAGTTCACCGGCACGCTGCTGGCCGATTGTTATGCGGGCTACCAAGGGATCACGCTCCGCAGCGATTCACGCATCGCTCGCGCCGCGTGCAATGCGCACGCGCGGCGCAAGCTGTTCGACGCGCGCGAGAATCATTCGCTGCTGGCCAGCCAGATGCTGTCGCTGTGCCAGCAACTCTACGACGTCGAAGACCGAGCCCGCGGAGTCACACCCGCCGAACGTCAAACGCTGCGCGAGAGCGATTCGCAACCGCTCTGGAATCGTCTGCGCGAAGTGCTCGACGGCGACGCGGCGAAACGAGTCCTCCCCAAAGAGAAAACCGCCGAAGCACTCGGCTACCTGCGGAATCATTGGAACGCGCTGCGCCTGCACCTGACCGACGGCCGCGTGCCGATCGACAACAGCGAGGTCGAGCAGTTGGTGAAACAGGTGGCGATCGGCCGCAAGAACTGGCTGTTCCTCGGCAGCGTCCCCGCCGGAGAACGCGCCGCGAACTTCCTGACTCTGGTCAGCAGCGCCCTACGGAATGACCTGGACGGCTACGCCTATCTCAAATTCGACCTGGACGCGCTGCTTCGAGGCTCGACCGACTACGCCGCCCTACGCCCCGACCAGTGGGCCACCACGCACCCCGAAACCATTCGAGCCTATCGCCGCGAAGAACGCCAAGACCGCTACACCCGCAAATCCGTCCGACGAACCCAACGCAGAGCCACGACGACCGGCAACTCGTAGCAACTGGCCCTGATGTGTGCTCACCGGATGTTCGTCATGGAAGCGGAGGATCGCGGCGATCTCGGCGTCGGTGAGCCACCAGTCGCGGGGGACTTTCCCGTTGTGCTCGTTGACGCGACCGTGGCGTTGCTTCCAGTCGTAGAACTTGTTCTCGCGGATGCCCAGCCAGGGCACGATCCGTTTGGCGGCAATGCCCGTTCGCTCGGACCACTTGGCGACGTTGTCCACGACTTCGTCGCGCGTGTCGTGGGGAACCCAAACTCCCGTTAGAGTTCCCCAAGCTCTTTTTTTAGCCGCACATGTTCCTGCAAGAGTTCGGCCACGACTTCGTTCTTCTGCACAAGCTTGGCTTCGAGTTGAGCGATCTTGCGGTCCTTGCCGCCCTCACGCGGCGTCCGCTTGGAGGCCGCGTCAAATGCGGCCGCGCCGTTCTCAAAGAACAACTTCTGCCAACCGTAAAACTGTGTGGGCAGAATCTGGTGCTTGTCGCACAGATCGGAGACCGGGACTTTGTCGACCAAGTGAGCTTTGACGATCGCGACTTTGTCCGCCGCTGAAAACTGACGTCGTGGTTTCTTCATCATGCGTCCGTTCTGGAGTGACTTCTCAACACGCCAGATTCAAGGACGCTCCGTTTTCGAAAAGGGCACTACAACGCGACCGGGTGCTCGCGATCGGCAGCGTCGAATAGGATCATATCATTGGTGCGGTGCTTCGGGCTCCGTTCCAGCAGTGCTTCGGACAAGTCGCCGTGCGGATCAACCAAGCACACGCCACGTCGCGATTGAATGTCATCCACCAACATGTTGAGCGGCAGCGTGCTCTTGCCCATGCCAGTCTTGCCAATGCCGAACTCCACAGCGCGGCCGATGACGTCCGAGGTTCGTCATCCCAAGGCATCGCAACTTCTTCGCTCGTCGCGGAGATTGACATGGTGAAGTTTTTGACCGCACACCCACCGATCAAGATTTCGCTTTCAGCCTCTCCCTGCCTCATCCCACCACCTAGAATGACACCGCTTGGATGCGTCACTGGAGGAACGGCATGGTGAATGCGAATGCAAAGGTTACCGAACACAACCCAATGGGCTGGCGGTTCGACAACACTTACTCACGGCTGCCCGATGTTTTTTTTACTTCAGCTATGCCGGCCAGAGTAGGAGCACCCCGTTTAGCAATTCTGAACCATCGACTGGCAGACGACCTCGGCCTCGACCTCAATACGATTTCACCCGAAGCCGCCGCATCTCTGTTCGCAGGCCAGGATCTGCCAAGCGGCTCCCGACCGATCGCGCAGGCGTATGCCGGGCATCAGTACGGCAACTTCACGATGCTCGGTGACGGCCGCGCCATCCTGCTGGGCGAACATCGTTCTCCGTCCGGTCAGCTCGTCGATATTCAGTTGAAGGGGGCGGGGCAAACCCATTACTCGCGGCGCGGTGATGGCCGTGCCGCTCTCGGGCCGATGCTCCGCGAGTACATCATCAGCGAGGCGATGTTTGCCCTCGGCATTCCGACCACGCGAAGTCTCGGCGTCGTCACCACGGGTGAACCAGTCTACCGAGAGGCCAGACGGCAAGGGGCGATCCTGACCCGCGTGGCCGCCAGTCACATTCGGGTCGGGACGTTCGAGTACCTGGCGGTGAAGGAGGACGAATCGAACCTGCGAGTGCTGGCGGACTATGCGATCAACCGCCACTACCCGGAGCTGGCAGACTCACCGAGCCGATATTTGGAGTTCTTCCGGGCGGTCATGGACCGACAAGCCGCACTCGTCGCCCGGTGGCAGCTCGTTGGTTTCATCCACGGGGTGATGAATACTGACAACGTGGCGATTTCCGGGGAGACGATCGATTATGGCCCGTGTGCGTTCATGAACGCCTACCGTCCGGACACGGTCTTCAGTTCGATCGACCACGCCGGCCGATACGCCTATGGCAACCA
>CAMDPX010000263.1 GCA_945905295.1 Planctomyces sp. SH-PL62
GCTCCGTGAGCGAGGCCACCTTTCAGGCCGCCGCCGGCGAGCCAGCAGGAGAAGCCGTAGGGGTGATGGTCGCGGCCTTTCGAGCCTTCTTCGCCGGGAGTGCGGCCGAATTCGGTGGCCCAGACGACGATGGTTTCGTCGAGCAGGCCACGCTGCTTGAGGTCGCGCAGCAGGCCGCCGATCGGCTGATCGACCATCGGGCTGAGCTTGCCGTGGTTGTCCTTCAAGTTGGCGTGCGCGTCCCACGAGCCGCCACCTCCGCCGCCGTGATAAAGCTGCACGAAGCGGACGCCTCGTTCGACCAAGCGGCGCGCGAGCAGACAGGATTCGCCGAACGGTTTCGTCACCGGATTGTTTAAGCCGTAGAGGTCGGCGATTGAGGCGGTCTCGCCAGAGATCTTGAAGGCTTCGGGAATCGACGTCTGCATGCGGAAGGCGAGTTCATACGATTTCATCCTCGCTCGCACTGCGGTGTCTTCGGGATGTTTCGCGGCGGACAAGCCGTTGAGTTCGCGGAGCAACTCGAACTCGGCGGCTTGTTCTTCTTGGAAGACTTCCGGGCCGGGGGAGGCGTAGGGCAGGGGGAGGTTCGCGTCGAACTTCAGATGCACGGCGTTGTGCTCCGGGCCGAGATACGCGCCGTTTTGAGCACCCTTGCCGCCGCAGCAGACTCCGGGGGGATCGCCGATCGCGACGAAGCTCGGCAGGTTTTCGTTGAGCGAGCCTAAGCCGTAATGCGCCCATGAGCCGACGCTCGGGTGATAGCCGTCGAAGATGTGATGGCCGGTGTGCATCTCGTACTGCGCGGCGTGATCGTTGTCGGTACACCAGCAGGAGCGGACGACGGCGATGTCGTCAATCATTGAGCCGACGTGCGGCCACCAATCGCTGATCTCGATGCCGCTCTCGCCGTACGGCCGATAGCCGATCTGCATCGGATAGATCTTTGCCATCAACTTGCGTGGCCCGCCCGCGAAGTCGCGGACGTTCTTGCGATAGAAGGGGGACTTCAAAACTTTGTCGGCGACGGGAGATTCCTCGATCGTCAGGCCGGCATACTTCGTCAGCGCCGATTTTGGATCGAATGACTCGACTTGGCTAACTCCTCCGCCCATGAAGAGCCAAATCACGCTCTTGGCTTTCGGCTGCCGCTGCGGCCGTCCGTCGATGACCTCCTTCGCACCAAGATCGTTCGCTCGAACAAGGCCGTCGCGAGCGAGCATCGCTCCGGTGGCGAGGCCGGTGAAACCGAGTGCCGTGTCCGCGAAGAAACTGCGGCGCGTGCGACCACAGGGAAAGGGACTCCAAGACCGTGACATGCCATTGCTCCTGATTTTCAGTCGATCGAGCCGCGCAGGTTAGTTCGCCAAACCTTAGCGGCAAGCCGAGTTTTTTCGCTCGTCCCAGGGGGGCGAATTATTGTGTCTGGCGCAGGCGATGATACCATCTTCGCGTGCGAATAACGTCACTATTGATGACCA
This sequence comes from Planctomyces sp. SH-PL62, assembly GCA_945905295.1. Classification (GTDB taxonomy): domain Bacteria; phylum Planctomycetota; class Planctomycetia; order Planctomycetales; family Planctomycetaceae; genus SXKJ01. The sequence goes on from CAMDPX010000263.1 coordinate 1,482, forward strand.
CATACCACATCGAGAGCAAAGGCAGGTGAACCATGAACCGGAGTGATTGGAAACGATCGTGTCTGCAAGTCTTGATCGCAGCGGTGGGCGTTTCGGTGTTGTCGAGCGGTGATGCGGAGAGGCTCATTGCTCCCAACGTGGTTAGCGCAGCGGAGGACTTGGCGAAATCGGCAGCGACGGTGGAGGAGGTTGCCAAAGTGCTCGACCTGCGGACGCTGCCGCTGCCGGAGGGGGCGAGCATGGATAGTCCGCGTCAGTTGGGAATGTTGAATTACGAGGTGAAGGGGGATCTCAAGTCGGCATTCGCGTATCAACAGCAGCAGTTGGAAAAATTGGGTTGGAAGGAATTGGCGGGGACTCAGACCGAGGCGACCTATTGCACGGGGCTGTTTCAGAAGTCGGGCTTCGTCGTTTCGGTGACTTCCTACGACGGCGGTGGTCCGGAGAAGAAGGGGATGTCGCGCGTCTCGTTGACCAATCACGGCAACGTGCGGCTCGCCAAGCTGCCGGTCGTGAAGGGGGCCAAGACTTTGTTCGCCAACGAATCGACCGCCGTTTACTCGGTGGCGATGAAGCCGGCGGAGGCGGTGGAGGCGACTCGCAAACTGTTTCTCGACGCTGGCTGGGAGCCGTTCGGTTCGCAAGCCGTTCCGCCCGATGGGGCCGTGATGTCGTTCAAACAGAACGCGATTCATTTGACGGCATTCGCGGGAGCGCCACAGCCAGGCAAGGAGGGGGCCTCGGTGAATTATTCGTCGTCGGTTCTGTCGGCCGATATCCCCGCGCCACCCAACGCGGAGAATCTGAGCTACGCGGATCATTCGAAGACATTGCAGTTTGAAACTCCCGCCGATTACGACGCGGTCGCGAGGTTCTATCAACAGCGGCTCGCGAAACTCGGTTGGAAGCCAACGGCCGAACAACTCACAAAGCAGCAGGACAAGTTCCGTCGCCCCGTTGGTCTACAAGTCTTCCGCAACGGGGCGAAGGACATCATGACGCTCGACTTGGAACCTTCAGACGACAAGACACGAGCGAAGCTGACACATCTCACGGCCGTCGAAGCCGCCGCCATTGAAAAGCGAGAGAAAGAAGCGGCTCTCAAATTCGTCGCCAAGCAGAAGGCGGAAGAAGAGGCGGACAAGGTAGCTCAAAACGCGAAGCCCAAGACGCCTCCGAAGTCCGATCTCGAATCAGAAATTGAAAAGGCGGCGAACGACGCCATCGCCGAAGCGCTCAAGGGTGTCCCCTCGAAGAAAGGGGCCGCGGCCGGCAAAGACAAAGATGCCGTCAGCGTGCCGATCCCCGAAGGTGCCAAGAAGGTCACGCAGACCAGCGGCAACGTCTTGCAGATCAAGTTCGCCGCCAACAAGGGGCAAACGGCTGCTGAGGCTCTGCGAGATCAACTGCTCGCCGCCGGTTGGGAAGCGGATGATGATGACAAGATCGAGAAGAATTCCGGCAACGTCACGTTCACGAAGGACGGCAAGACGCTGACCATGAGCTACGTCGACACCGGCTTCACCGACGTCAACATGATGTTGATTGGCATCGGCGTGAAGCTCACCGAAGGGAAGGTCGATCCCGATGCCAAAGTCACCGCGAAGCCGGAAAAGAAATCCGACAAGCCGGACACGAAGCCAACGAAACCGACCGCTAAGAAGAAGAAGAAGCCAAAGTCGGACGACGACGGAGACACCCCCGTCGCCGCTCCGGCTCGGCCCGAAAAGGCGAAGCGTGGCATCGCCAAGCTTGAGAAATTGCCGAACGAAGTGAAGCTCATTGCCGATGGCAAACCTGTGTCACTGCCGCACGTCATTGCCTACGACATCGTCTCCGATGGCCGCTGGGTGACGCGAATTCTCGCGACAGATACGCCGATCAAGCAGGCATCGCTGATCGAACTCTTGAAGAAGAACGGGGCGGATGACGAGCTGAGGTCGAGGTCTCCGCGTCTGTTGGTCGAACTCGACGATCAAGACAAACCGATCGGCATGAGCTATGCCGGCAACGGCTCCCTCGGCAGCGCGAGCGAAAGCGGCATGATCGGCGAAGCGATCGTCGAGGAGGGCCGAGCACGCGGCACCTTCAAGGCGAAAAAGGAATCCGAGTTCTTCGGCAAGAAGATCATTGGCGAGATCACCTTCGACGTCCCCGTGCTGACTCGCGACAGCCAACCGACTAAGCAACTGGCCAACGCCAAGAAGCTCGAAACCTCCGGGAACCTGGTCATCAACAACAAGACCATGAAGCTCGGCCACTTCGCGGCGTACCAGATTAAATGGCTCGACAACGAGATTCGCACCGCCATTCGTTTCAGCGAGAAGCCGATCGACATGGCGAAGCTGAAGGCGGCTCTCGCGAAGGACGGAACTGACGACGGACTTTTCGATTTCTCGTCGCATGTCAAAGTGGTCATCGACAAGAACGACAGTCCCGCCTTTCTCAACCTCTACACCGACGGAGCGTCGGTCAGCCAAAACACGAACCTCGTCGGCGACGTGATCGTCGAAGACGGCCGAGCCCGCGGCACGGTGAAGTTGGATAAGGCGATCGACTTCGCCGGCAAGAACATCAACTTCGACCTGACCTTCGACCTCGATGTCCTGATGCTGCCGGCGACGGACAAAGAATGATTGGGGTGAATTTTAGACCGACTGATCCCCACGGATGGCATGGCGATACCACGGATAAAACAGTGCTTCTCTCGCTTTTCATCCGTGGTATCGTCATGCCATCCGTGGGGATTATTGCTCGACGTGACAGGTCAATTGCGATCTGCGTCGCTAGCGCCATGCCGCTCACAAATTGTAATTTGGAAATGGATCAAGCCATGACGTTCTTCAAACGAGCCGCCTTGTCGATGGGCCTGGGTGTCGTCGGTTACGTCGTCGGCCTGTTCGGCGGCATGGGACTTGTCTACCTGCTTTCGAGCAACCAACATGATCAGTCGGCAGAAGCCGCGATGACGGGAGCGTTCGTCGTCGGTCCGCTCACCGGACTGCTGTTCGCGGCCGTGTGCTTTGTTCGCACAAAGTTAAAAGTCAGACCACCATGAATCAGACTTCAATGCCTTCGCTTCTCGTCAGAGTCGGTATGAGCGTCCTGCTGCTGCTGATGGGCGTCGGCGGTGGAGCGATGATCGCCAAGGCCGTTCGTGGTGTCAGCGAGGCGCGGGAATCCGGCTCGTGGCCAACCGTCGCGGGGAAGATCGTCAGGTCCGAGATGGAGGTCGATTCGAGTCGAACGGGGACTCGGGAAAATTCCAGCGACTCGGCGGCCTACACCCCCAAGATCGAATACGAATTCGCGGTCAACGGCGCGACTCAGCGCGGTTCACGAATCGCCGCCGTTCAGGACATGAATGCCAATCGCGAGCATGTGCTGAAAGTCCTCAACAAATACCCGCTCGACCGAGCGGTGACAGTGTCGTACAAGCCCGATGACCCCAGCGTGTGTGTGCTTGAACCGGGGAGCTGGGGTGGCGTCGGAGTCGTCTTCGGACTGGGTTCAGTCTTCACGCTCTTTTCGCTGGGCCTGCTGATCGTCCTCTGGAAGCCTCGCACGGCGTCGAGCAACACAGGAACGATGCCCTCCGAAGGCAAAGCCAAATTTTGGGCGACCGCGTTATTGCTGGTCTTCATCGGCATTGGCTGCGTGCCGTTATGGTTGAGCATTCAAGGAGTTCTTGAGGCACGCTCTTCGTTGTCGTGGCCCAAGGTCGAGGGTTCGATCACGCGGTCGGGTGTGTCGATGACAACGAATCGCTCGCGAGACGACCACAATCGCGAGCGGATTTCGCACTCGTACTCGGCGTCGATCGAGTACGAATTCCAAGTCGAGGGGAAGACTCTCCGCGGCTCGCGAGTCACCGTGGTCAGCGATCAAGTCGGCGACGAGGCTTACGCGCGGACGATCAGCGAGAAGTATCCAGTCGGAGCGAAGGTGTCTGTCTCGTACAACCCGGCCGATCCCGACGAGTGCGTGCTCGAACCGGGACGTTGGGCCGGTAGCGGCCTGCTGTTTGTTTTCGCCGGAGGTTTCATTCTCTTGCCGCTGGGCTTCTTGCGATTGATCTGGCAGCCGAACGCCATTCAACGGGCCGACCCGCACTTTAAGACCAGAGAACAGCGGCAGCGCTTCGGACTCGAATTCCGCGAGCGATTCCTCGAATGGCAACCTGGCAACGTCATCCACCTGCATCGCGATCACCTGGGATTTGTCACCGTGCTCGGCGGAGCGTTGATCGCTGGCCTGATCGCGGGTCTGTTGTTCGGACTTGCCCCCGCGCTGTGGTTGTTCTCCGGCCGAGGTCCAGTCTTCATCGGACAAATCTACGCGGGCGTTTCGCTGGTGCTGGCGATCGTCGGGAGCATCTGGCTGGGACTCGACAGCCGTCGCCGCGACACGTTGATCGACTGGAACCGAGGGACGGTCCGAGTCCAAGTCGGCTGGTTCGCACGCGAGTATCCTCTGGACGCACTTCACGAACTGACGCTGCATGTCCCGAAGCCCATCAGAGTGTCGAATGACGCCGGTGAAGCCGAGAAGAAAACGACAGCTCGACTCTTTCTGCAACTCGGCCGCAAGCGGTACGTCATGCTCGAAACCGAGTTTCACCAGGACGCACATCAACACACGCAACGGGCGCTGGCCAACGTCACCGAGCAATTGGCGAATGACCTCAAAGTCTCGTGGTCGCAGTCGTGAAGGATTGACGACCGCTCACTCATCGTCTGACTTCGACTTCGTCGCTGAGTCCTCGGCCGCGGGAACTCCATCACGAATCAAGTTGATCATGTCGTCAACGGTGGCGGCTTTCTCAATGGCTTCGCGGACTCGATCATCCTCATCCCGCCCCTTCGTACCTTGTGCGAGGTATTTGCAACTCAGCAGCAACGTTCGCGCGGCCTTGACCCCGGTTTCCTTGCGCTCCACCAAGGTGAATTTGATCGGCATCAGTCCGGTCGGATTCGCCATCAGCCAAAGGCCGCCATGTTGACCTTGGATATCTCGCATCTCGCAAACCCGACCGCTGGAATCGATCACAAACAGCGGGGCCGACGCAGGCAAAAACAAATATCGTTGAACTCCCATAAGGCCGAGGTCTTCCGCATTTGATTGAAAATCTGCATCCGAACAATTTCCTGTCTTTTGATCTCGATAGATCAAGACCACGGGAAACGCCAGCTTGTCGACGGGCACAACCGTCACAACGGGCGGCTTATCCGCACAACCGACGAACGCCAGCAAACCCAAGCACGACGCCATAACCCACGAACGCAAACTCATGACGGACTCCCGCGCGATCGCGAACAAACTGTGGTCAGAACTCTCGAAACGTTTTTCATCGTTGGCTCAAGCACATCCGGTGTCGTGGTACGAGCGTTAATACGGATCGCGGACATTAGCCGCGCGGCGCCAGCCCCGGTTACACATCATAAACCGGGGCTAGCACCGCGCGGCTAATTTTCGGAATGCCGGTCGGTCAGCGCACCGTCACGAACTCGTGATAGTTCAGCAGGACATGCACGAGGTTCTCGCGGGCACGCAATCGTGGATCGGTTGATGGGGCCAGCGAGCTATTCAAGCCCGTTGTCGTCCTTGTCAGTTTGGACGGATCGGCCAATGCCGCGGCCTGTCGTTGCAAGAAGGCTTCGGTCTTGGCGAGTTCGTCCGCGTTGGGAGTTCGGCTCAACACGCGCTCAAACGCGGCTCGCAAGAAATCGGCATCGCTGGTGAGAGCTGTCCCGGCGGGTGCCTGTGACAACGTCCGCGCCAACAAACGCGACTGCATCAACGCGAGCGAACTGTTCGCCAACGCCAACGCTTGCTGCGGCATGATGCTATCGGTTCGCTCAAAACATTCGGCGGCGGAGGGACCATCGAAGAGTTCCAGCATCATCGCCTGATCGTCGGGCGTGTGCCGAAAGTAGAGACTGCGGCGCGGAGTCGTGTCGGCCACCGACGGATCGAGCTCCGGCCCACTGAACGATCGGTCGAGACCTTCGGTCAGCGACCACAACGTGTCACGCACGACTTCCGCTTCCATACGACGAACGTTGGCTCGCCAGTAGAAGCGGTTGTCGGGATCAATCTCATCATTTTGGCGAGCGGGGGGCGTCAGCCCCCCGGTGGGAGCATTGTTTGATTCGACAAGGGGGGTGTCCGTCTTCGATGAACCGGGGGGCTGACGCCCCCCGCTCGCCTGGTTATGAGTTGAACTCGCACGCCGATACGCCGCGCTGGTGACGACCAGCCGATGCAGTCGCTTCATGCTCCAGCCGGATTCCATGAACTCAACCGCGAGCCAATCGAGCAGGGCAGGGTGGGTCGCCGGTTTTCCGTTGAGTCCGAAGTTGGCGACGCTCGGCACGAGCGCGGCACCCATGTGACGCTTCCAAACGTGATTGACCGCGACGCGAGCCGTGAGCGGGTTGTCGTTGTTGGTCAGCCATTTCGCGAGTGCAAGTCGTCGACCGGTGCTGGTGGTTGGATAGGTCGGGCCGATCGGCGTGTAACTCGCGTCTTCCTTCGCGGCGTTTGTCTTGGCGGTTTCAACAGCGGCGCGAGCGGCGGTCAGTTTGATCTCGGCGGCTTTAAGGGCATCCTCGGATTTCGGGTTTGAGATTTGAGATTTCAAATTTGAAATCTCAAATTGCAGGCTGCCGAGTTGTTGTTCGGCTCGCAGTGCTTCGAGTTCGGCTTTCGCGAGTGTGACGAGTCGCTCGGCGCGGCTGGCTTCGTAGCTCAGGCGGCTCGCCTGAGTCGGGTTCGATGGTGTTGTTGTTTCGGAGGGTGTGTTTGGAAGACTCAGGCGAGCCGCCTGAGCTATGTCGGCAGCGACTCGCGCTTCGATGGCTGCTGCCTCCGCGCGAGCGACTTCGATCGACTTCACCGCGAGTGCGGCTTCGGATTCGGCCGTTCGCAGGGCGAGTTGCAACTCTTCAACGCTTGGTTCAAACGGGACGATCTTCAAGGAATGGAACTCAGCGACTCCAGCATGACACCACAGTGCGAAGCGGCCCGGTTGGCGAGGCGCCGGCATCGTGTAGGTCAGCTTCAACTCGCCGTTGAGCCAGATCTTCAACTCTTGTCCGCGAGCGGTGATCTCCAGCGTGGTGTCTTCGTTGACCTTCACGGCCGCCGGGACGATGCCGGCACCGGGATAGACCTCCGAGCCGTTGAGGCGGTGAAAGGCTTGCACGGTCGAGTTGCCGGTACCCAGCGCGGTGTAGACGGCTTGAGCGTCTTTGAATTCGACCATATCGAAGAACAGACCGACGGAGCCGATCGAGCCGCCGGCTAAAGTGCGGTATTTCAGTGTGGCTTTGAAGTCCTGCGGATGCTTCGTCAGCGTCGTGATCGTTAGGAAATGGCCGGGCGTTTTCAGCTTGAGCTTCTTGTCCTCGAAGACCCAATCGCCGCAGAGGATTTTCCAGACCTCTTTGTTGTGCGTCGCGAAGTCCTCGTCGAGGAAAGCCCTCGACTCTTGGCGAGCGGGGGGCGTCAGCCCCCCGGTGGGCGAGGGACTGATTGACTTAGGATCAACCGGGGGGCTGACGCCCCCCGCTCGCCGGTTGGTCAGTTGTTGTTTCGCTTTTTCGACGGCGGCTTGCTTCTTGATCACATCCGCTTCCGCCTGAGTAATGACGCCCTTCGCATTGTCGATCAACTCCAGTCGTCGATCGGCACGAAGGTCTGGGTAGAACGCTGCGAGCGGCAATTTGATGGACTCGATGGGCGGCAACGGCAGATTCAAGACGCTCGGCACGCCGGGGGCGAGCGGCTTGTCAGTCACGGGGTTCTTTTCGTTGCCGCGATCTAAGAGGTACGTCGGCACGGCGAGGTCGGCGTCGAATACAAAATCGTCACCGTCCTTCAGCTTGTTGCCGGGAGGCGCTCCCGCCGGCCACTGACCGGTGATCAACTCCGTCTTGCCGAGGAGTTGATCGGTGCGGACGTTGAGCGGTTCGAAGAACGCTCGCAAACGGAAATACTCTTCTTGAGCCAGCGGGTCGTACTTGTGGTCGTGGCAGCGGCAACACTTGAACGTCAGGCCGAGGAACGCTGCGCTGGTGAACTCGACGGTGTCGTGCAGCCAGACGTTGCGGTTGAAGACGTAATAGTTGCGGCCGAGAAACCCAGTCGCTCGGCCGATGTCGCGGTCGCCGGGAGCGATCTCATCCGCCGCAAGCATCTCGGTGACCATGCGGTCGTAGCCTTTGTCGGCGGCGAGCGATTCGATGATCCAATCTCGCCAGCGCCAGATGTGTCGGCGTGAGTTGCGGAGTTCGTTGCCACCTCGGCTGCCGTACCAATCACTGTACCGCCAGATGTCCATCCAATGCCGCGCCCAGCGCCGGGCATGTTCCGGCGATTCGAGCAGCCGATCGACGACACGCTCGTAAGCGTCGGGTTCGTTGTCGTTCAGAAAATCGTTCAATTCGTCGGACGTTGGCGGGAGGCCGATGAGGTCGATGAAAACTCGGCGCAGCAATGTCGCCTTGTCGGCTTCGGGCAGGGGAGTGATGCCACGCGATTGGTGTTCGACGCCGATAAAGGCGTCGATTTGATTTTCGTGGGGCACGTTTTCAACGTGCATGGCCCGCTTTGGCACGTTGAAAACGTGCCCCACAGGTTTGCGAAAGGCCCAGTGGTCGCGTGGGTCGGCGACCGGTTCGTTGTCGGGCGATTTCGCGCCGGCGTCGATCCAGCGGCGGAGCAAGTCGATTTGCTCCGGCTTGAGCGGTTCCCCTTCGATGGGCATTTTCGTGCGACCGTTCTCGCCGAGGATCGCTTCGATCAACACGCTCTTCGTGCTGTCTCCGGCGACGATGGCTGGTCCACTGTCGCCTCCTTTCATCGCCAGCTTCGCGGTGTCGAGCCGCAAGTGGCCCTTCTGTCGCAACCCGCCGTGACATGCGACGCATTTGGCGGTGAGCAGCGGTTTCACCTCTTTGAGATAATCCACCGGTGCATTCGCCGACTCGGCGGCGTCGAGTGTCGCGGGGAACAATGTCAGCAGCGTGCTACAGACGAGCAAGACGTACCAGCGCGGGCGTCTCGTGCTCGATCCCGCGCTGTCACGTTGTGCGAGTAAGACTCGACGCGTCACTGGGAGGCAGAGACCTTGGGGCATGAACGGACCTCGGCGGGAAGGCGGGATCGTACTCGATCAACCGCAGCATGTTGCCGCCGCGAGGTCGATACCTCAAGCGCATTCGTGGTGGACGCTGCCAGCGTCCGCATCGACGATCGCAACGTCGGTCACGGTGGACATGACCTGATCGAGTTGCTGTCCCGCCCGGCTCGGTTCGTGCCACACGCAGTTGCGGCCGGCCTGCTTGGCCGCGTACAGAGCTTGGTCGCCCCGTTTGACGAAAGCGGCGATCGTTTCTCCCGGCCGTAACTCGACGGCACCCACACTGGTGGTGACATGCAGTTCGATGTCGCCGATGTCACAGCGGAGAACTTCGATCGCGGCTCGCGCACGTTCGGCGACTCGGTGCGCATCCGCCAGTTTGGTGCGCGGCAGCAGAATGGCGAACTCTTCGCCACCGTATCGGCAGACGATGTCGGTTGACCGCGTGGCCAGCTCGAACGCCGTCGCCACGCGCTGCAGCATGATGTCGCCCACTTGATGGCCGTGGTAATCGTTGAAGAGCTTGAAGTGATCGATATCCGCCATCAGCAGGCACAGATCGGTGGGCCGCCGCTCGTGGATCGCGAACAGACGGTGGATCTGCTCGTCAAACGCGCGGCGATTCGACACGCCGGTCAGCGTGTCCGTCCGAGCCTCCGCCATGTACGACTCTAGCTGATGTTGTTTGACGTCCATCCGGACCTGAGCGTCGGTCAGCTCGCCATGCAACTGCGCGTTGGCTTCCACGAGCTGCTTGACCGCTTGCAACACCGCCTTGGGATCGGCCGGAAGGGCTTCAGACATGTTGAGATTGATGGCGGTTAAGCTCATCGAATGCTGATCCACCTTCTCGTCCACGTTGGACGCGATGCCCTGGACGTTCTGCATGAACTCGGTCAGTTCTTTGCGATCGAGTTCCTGGCTGAGCTTGTGATCCTCGCGTTCGGCAGACATTTGCCGGTGATTGAAAACCACCGCGGCCATGTAGCCGATCGCGGCACTCAATGCAGCAATAACGAATACCAAACCGACCATGATCACCGTCTTCCAAGGCAGCCCGAACCGAGAGGCCAGAGATAGCTCCGCAACCTTAGTTCGAGAATTCGAGCAGTCAAACGGAATCCCCGGCCTCTCCGGAGTTGTGCCTCACGCGAGCCATTCGTGAGAGATTCTGGCGAGCGCGGCGGCGTCAGCCCCCCGGTGCATTCACCGCAGGACCGTAGAACCGGGGG